>JBCBWG010000249.1:0-4607 GCA_039817205.1 Pseudomonadota bacterium | reverse complement strand
GGTGGAACTCGACGGCAGTGAGCGCAAAATCTTCTCCGGTTGGATGTTTGCAGAGAGCCCGGGTCTCAATGCGGTTGAGCATCCGGTATTTGACGTCTGGTTGACCGGTTGCGACGGCGGCGCGACGTCGGCTTCGGCTTCCGGAAGCGAGGTTCAACGGGGCGAGGCGCAGCGACGGCCAACCCGCCGTCGACGCCGCCGCGTCCAGCGTTAGATCATCTCTGGCCAAGCCGGATGTAACTTCGTTTTCGACCGTATAGCGCGCCCAGGCCGACATTACTGCGCCTCCTCTAGAGGGGCGCCGTGAGCGCTGGGCCGCTTGCGGTGGTGTCGGACACGCTTTTCGGCCCGTCCTACAAGCCACGGCAGCGCAGGCAAAGTTTGCAGCCTATGAAGTCGAATGCGCGGCCGGTTTCGCCCCTTTGACGATTGCCAGGATATCGGTCGGCGCCGTATCGGTCGGCAATCGGCCGAAGTCGGCGTCGGCTTGAAGTGCGCGCCTCAGTTGTGCTTTGAACGCCTGCCGCGGCAATTCCACAGTGCCGAACTGTTCAAGATGCGGCGTCGTGAACTGTGTATCGAGCAGCTTAAAGCCGCCGGCGATGAGACGTGCACTCAAATAGACAAGCGCGATTTTCGATGCATCCCGCGCCCGCGAGAACATGCTCTCGCCGTAGAACGCACCTTTCAGCGAAACGCCATAAAGCCCACCGACGAGCATCTCGCCCTGCCAAGCCTCGACCGTGTGGCAATGGCCACGATCGAACAGAGCACGATACAGCTGGCGGATCTCGCGGTTGATCCATGTGCTCCCGCGATCCGTCGTCTCTTCGGCACATCCAGAGATCACCTGCTCAAAATCCGTGTCGATCCGGATGTCGAACGGCTGTTGCCGGATCGTCCGTGCAAGCCTCTTTGGAATGTGAATGGCATCAAGTGGAATGATGCCGCGCCAGTCCGGGTCTTGGAGATAAAGCTCGGGCGTTTCAGCGCTCGCAGCCATTGGGAAAATCCCGGCAGCATAAGCGTTCAATAGCTGCTGGACCGCGATGTCGTTGAGAGAGGCCATGGATGCGCTTAAATGCGGTGTGCTGGTGTTCGTGGACCGATGGGCCCGCGCGTGTCGCTCACGCCCGCCGAGTGTGCCGCAATCGACGATCACACGGAAGACAGTTCGCACTGGCGCGGCGACAAAACCTCTGGTCATCCGCGTGACGTTCGGAGCGTTCTACGCGCCGGTGGTCTCGGCGCCTTCGCGGGTCTCGTCGGCCAGGAATTTCTCAAGCCAGTGGATGTCGTACATGCCGTTGGCGATATCCGGGTTGCGGACCAGCTCGGCGAACAGCGGAATGGTCGTCTCGATCCCGTCGATGACGAATTCGCCGAGACAGCGCTTGAGGCGCATAAGACACTCGTTGCGCGTTTTGCCGTGGACGATCAGCTTGCCGATCAAGCTGTCGTAGTAGGGCGGGATCGAATAACCCTGATAGACGCCGCTGTCGACGCGCACGCCGAGTCCGCCAGGCGGGTGCCAGTATGTGATGCGGCCGGGCGAAGGCCGAAAGGTTTGCGGATTTTCAGCGTTGATCCGGCATTCGATCGCGTGCCCGGAAAACGTGACCTCATCCTGGGTGAAGCTCAAATCGCCCCCGGCCGCGACCCGGATCTGCTCGATGACGAGGTCGAGCCCCGTGATCATTTCGGTGACCGGATGCTCGACCTGAAGCCGCGTATTCATTTCGATGAAATAGAACTCGCCGTCTTCGAACAGAAACTCGACTGTGCCCGCACCGCGGTACTGCATGTTCTGCATCGCAGTCGCGACAGTTGTTCCGATCTTGCCCCGTTGCTCTTCGTTGAGTGCTGGCGACAGCGCCTCTTCAAAGACCTTTTGGTGGCGCCGCTGAAGTGAGCAGTCGCGCTCACCGAGGTGAACCGCATGACCGCGTCCGTCGCCGAAAACCTGGATTTCGATGTGGCGCGGCTTGCCGAGGTATTTCTCGATGTAGACGGCATCGTCGCCGAAAGCGGCTTTTGCCTCCGCGCGGGCCGACGTGAAGGCGCGTTCAATCTCGTCTTCGGTGCGGGCGAGTTTCATGCCGCGCCCGCCACCACCGGATGCGGCCTTGATCAGGACCGGATAGCCCATGTCGGTGGCGACGCGTTTTGCGTCGTGCACCGTTTCAACGCCGCCATCTGATCCGGGGACCACAGGGATGCCGAGCTTTTTCGCTGTCTCCTTGGCTTCGATCTTATCGCCCATCACCGAGATATGCTCAGCCGTCGGGCCGATAAACGTGATGCCGTGGCCTTCAAGGATTTC
This sequence comes from Pseudomonadota bacterium, assembly GCA_039817205.1. GTDB lineage: Bacteria > Pseudomonadota > Alphaproteobacteria > Rhizobiales > Hyphomicrobiaceae > JBCBWG01. The sequence goes on along the minus strand of JBCBWG010000249.1, from coordinate 2,284 downwards.
GGCAAAGCGCGCGTTCTCGCTCAAAAATCCGTAGCCCGGATGAATGGCGTCGGCGCCGGTGATTTCGCAGGCGGCGAGCAGGCGTGGAATATTGAGGTAGCTTTCAGCCGCCGTCGGCGGTCCGATGCAAACGCTTTCGTCGGCGAGCCGCACATGCATCGCATCCGCATCGGCTGTCGAATGCACAGCAACGGTTGAGATGCCAAGTTCGCGGCAAGCCCGTTGGATGCGAAGGGCGATTTCTCCGCGATTGGCGATCAGGATTTTATCGAACATTTGCCAGAAGCCTGTTCCCGGAGTTTGTCAGCAAGCCGGTCCCCGCCCCTTAATTTCGTGGGGTGGGGCGTGATCACTCGATGATGACGAGTGGTTCGCCAAACTCGACAGGTTGCTCATTATCGCAAAGGATCCGCGTGACCGTACCGCTCTTGGTGGCCGGGATGTGGTTCATGGTTTTCATGGCTTCGATGATGAGGATGGTGTCGCCCGCGCTCACTTGCGTGCCCACCTCGACGAAGTTGGCAGCGCCTGGCTCAGCGGCACGATACACCGTCCCGACCATCGGCGATTTGACGGCTCCGGGGTGTTTCGACGGATCGGCACCGCTGTCGCCTGCCGGTGGCGTTTGCTCCGCGGCGGCTGGCAATCCCGCAGGCACGCCGGGTGCTGAAGGGGCTGCGGCGACAGCTGCGACGGACACGTTCCGGGCGACGCGCAACCGCAGTCCCGACCGCTCAATCTCAATTTCGCTGAGGCCGGTCTCATCCAACAACGCGGCCAGATCCCGGATCAAAGCCTGATCCGCATCCGTCTTCTGTTTTTGCTCTTTGCTCATACCAGCCTTCGCGGTTTCTCCCGACGGGTCGTGCGTTAGGCGTCGCTTTTCGATCGGGAGAGAAAATCGATCATGGCATCCAGCGCGAGGATGTAACTCATGGCGCCAAATCCGCAAATGACCCCGATCGCAACAGGGGAAACGTATGACTGGTGCCGGAAGACTTCGCGCGCATGGACATTGCTTAAGTGGACTTCGATGGTCGGCACACCGGCGGCCCGGATCGCGTCGTGAATGGCGATCGACGTGTGCGTGTAGGCTCCGGCATTCATGAGAAGCCCGTCGGCCGTTCCCAATGTGCCCTGGATGAGGCCGACGAGTTCGCCTTCCGCATTTGATTGTCGGCAGCTGACGTTAACGCCGGCCGCGGCCCCGTGAGCTGCGATGCGTTGGTCAATCTCAGCGAGGGTTTCGTGGCCGTACGTCGCCGGTTCCCGCTGACCCAACATGTTGAGGTTCGGTCCGTGGAGAACAAGGATGGACTTCGTCATGAGCATTGCAGCCGATCGGTTGGTTTGCCCCCACCCCCTAGCAAAATCTGTGACTGTAACAAGCGTTGGTTGACGGGCCACAGCGCCGGCGAGGGCCGGGTGGATTTCGTCGGCGATCCGCGATCAAGAGGACCTGACGATGGTGCCTCACGAACCGCCGAGAGCCCGTTCGACCCAGACGGGCGCGCCCCGGAAACTTGGATCGCGGGTTCTGGGCTTATCGATTTTTGGTGCCGAAGGACGCGGTCGGGTCGCGGGTGGCGAGGCGCGCCGCTGTGCGTTTGGTCGGCGTGTGCGTGCCGTCCTTGTCGAACGTTGTCGATCTCTCGCGGCCGGACGCGGTGTCCGCGCGGGAGCAGCCTCGCGCGTCTTCTGCTCGATTGGCTCCCGTCGCGAAGTGCTCTCATTGCGCGCTGGCCGTCTCAGCGGTACGGACGGCGCCGCCCCTTGAGAGGGTTGAGCTTCGGGAGCAACGGCGCCTGTCGCGCCATCTGTCGGGCGAGCCTGCGCAGGGGACGCGTCGTCGGGCGTTTCGCCAGTTGTTGGAGGTGGAGGCTCGACCAAGTCCGGTGCACGTGGACGTGCTGCCGCTGTTTTCGGAGCGAGCTCGCGGGCGCCTGGAACGAGGCTTTTTTGCGTCCCGTCGGCGTTGGCGGCCGTCGTGCCCGGGAGAGGCGTAATCCGAACTCTTGATGTCTGTTGGCGTTTCCGCGCACGACGCGCTCGCTGCTCTTGAGACTGGCGGGCCTCGCGCGCCTCACGCGCCTGGCGCTGCAACTCCCGGCGTGCTGCACTGCGTGACGCTCGGTCAGCCTTTCGCTCCTCCTCGCGTCGCAATCGCGCTTGGCGGCGTTGTTGGCGCTGCGCTTTTATCCGTGCCCGGCGCAGCGCCTCGGCTTTGGCTCGCGCAATCCGATCACGCTCTGCCCGGCTCGCTGCATCCCGACGTGCGCGTGCC
>JBCBWG010000248.1:0-4628 GCA_039817205.1 Pseudomonadota bacterium | reverse complement strand
CTGGAAACGCATCGCTCAACGCCTTTACCCGGGCGCTTGGCAGCTACAGCCTGGACCACGGCGTTCGCGTATTGGCGGTGAGCCCGGGCCCGGTTGAGACGGACCGCTTGGTGACGCTGATGAAATCGCGGGCGCGCGCTGAGACCGGCACCGACGCGACATGGCGGGACTACATGAGCGGGTTGCCGATGGGGCGGGCGGCGAACGTGGATGAGGTGGCTGATGCGATCGCGTTCCTGGTGTCGGAGCGCGCAAGCTATATCAGCGGCACCGTTCTGACGATCGATGGCGGCCATGGTTCGCGCGGTGGCAGCTTTACCAAATAGTGCCTTACGCGCGACCGCGAGCGGTCGCTATTCGGCTGCGACCTTGCTTCGGGCGTATTGATTGAGGAGCGCGCGCACCGCCGCCGCTTTGACGGGTTTCCGCAGAAGGGCGAGCCCCTGTTCACGGACCGCCCTCACGCGCTCATCTGAATGATCAGCGGTAATGATCACGCCCGGGATCTCTGCAGCAAGCGCTTCCCGCAGCTTAAAGATCGCATCGTCTCCCGTGCCTCCATCGAGATGATAATCGGCAAAGATCACGTTCGGAATGCCTTCGGCATCGCGGAGTGCCCCGCGCACAGTTGCGGCATCCGGGCCAACGATGACGTTGCAGCCCCAGTTCCCAAGAAGCGTGCGCATGCCCTCGAGAATGGCCGGTTCGTTGTCGATACAGACGACGAGTGTTCCTTCGAGCGCCGGCCTTGGCAGGTTGCTTTCCGCAGAACCGGCTTCGGTGATTGCAGCGGTTCGCGATGCGCGGACCCAGAAAACAGAGCCGCGACCAACTTCTGAGACGAGCCGCACGTCGGCATTCAAAATCCCGCTGATCCGGTCGACAATCGACAAACCAAGTCCCAACCCGCGCGCATCTCCGGTCCGCTCGTTCACCCGGCGAAACTCTTTGAAAATCAGATCAAGATGTTCGTCGGCAATCCCAGGACCGGTGTCGGCAACGAGCAAGATCACATCATCACCGCTCCGTTTTGCGCCGATGAGCACGCGCCCGCTGTTTGTATATTTGATCGCATTCGATAGCAGGTTTTGCAGAAGCCGGCGCATGAGGCGCTTGTCGGTTCGGATCCAAAGCGACGATGGCATGACCGACAGCTTGAGCCCGCGCTCGCGCGCGAGACCGCCGTACTCGATGTCGAGATTGGAGAGGAGCTCGGCGACAGCGACCGGCGCGACCGTCGGCTCGATGCGCCCGGCGTCGATGCGCGAGATCTCCATAATGGCGCCGAAGATATCTTCGACCGATCGCAGCGAAACGTCGATGTTGCTCGCAATCCGAGCCGCCTCGGGCTCGAGGTCGCGCTCAACCAGCGTGGTTGAGTACAGGCGGGCTGCGTTCAACGGCTGAAGAATATCGTGCGTTGCTGCGGCGACGAAGCGCGTCTTGTCCTGGTTGGCCGCATCGGCGCGCGCTTTTGCAAGAGCCAGTGCGGCGTTCAGCGACAACAGCTCGGCTGTGCGCTCCTCAACCCGCCGCTCCAAGGTCACATTGATCTCCGCGAGCGCGTTGGCAACGGAGACGCGCTCCGTAATGTCGGCAAACGTAATCACGATCCCGCCTTGCGGCATCGTCGCCGTACGGATTTCGATGTACCGGCCCGAGCCCGTCAGCTGTTCCTGAAAGGTCTCACCGCTGACGGCCAAGTGACGAATGCGCTGCGCGACGAGGTCATCGATCTCGCCTTGACCAAAGTCACCACGGATCGCCATCTGCCGCATGATCCGGTCGAGTGGCACGCCGACGCGACCGAACTCCTGTGGCAGGTCGAGCAATTCGCGGAACTGCCGGTTCCAGCAAATCAACCGCATATCCGTGTCGAACACAGCAAGCCCGTGTCGCACCTGATCGATCGCCGACTGTAGAAGATCACGGTTCTGTTGGAGCGCCTCGGATGCGTCATCCAGCAATCGAAGTGCGGACTTCGAGCCGGACTTGGAACCGAACTCGTTTCGTCGCAGAAGAAGCGATAGAACGAGCCGGGCGGAGGCCGCGCCGATGGCGCTTGCAAGCAGGTTCTCGCTGAAGCGTAGCGTGTTGACGTCAACATCGGCGTGACCTGCTGGAACCTCGCCGCGCGTGCCGAAAAACTCATCGAACGAGCGTTGTGTCCGTTCGTGTCCCAGATAGCGCGCCACGGTTTGATGAAGATCATCGTGCGTGACACCGGCGGACCAGACCCGCATGCCGGGCTCAAGCGGTACGTCCGGCTGAGCAAGTGGGCCGACCGTGTAGATCTGGCTTTGCATCCTCTCAACCGGTTCATGCACCGTGCGCCGCGAGACCCAGACAAACATGCCAACGTTGGCGATCATGCTCCAAAGAACGCCATGGGTCAGTGGATCGAAGCTGAGAAAGAATAGCGTTTGCGGCTTGAGGAAGCTGAGACCCAACGGACCGTCGGTCAGGATCGATTGGGGCAACCACCCGGCCTTGATGATCCAGGGCAGCAAAAGCGTGTAGGCCCAAACGGCACTGCCCGCGAGAATACCGGCGACGGCACCACGTGCTGTCCCGCCGCGCCAAACTAGCCCGAGAAAGAACACAGGTGCAAGTTGTGCGATTGCCGCAAACGCGACAAGGCCGATCGCGGACAACCCCACGACGTCACCGAGGAACCGTTCGAACGCCAACCCGAGAAAGACGACGCAGACGATGGCCACGCGACGGATCATCAAAAGCGTCGTGCCGAACTGGCTTCCGGGCTCAGGCAGAAGGAGTTGATTGCGGACGAGCAGCGGGACGATGAGGCCGTTGCAAACAAGAATTGCGACCGCAATCGCCTCAACGATGACCATCGCGGTCGCCGCCGACAAACCGCCGATGAACGCAAACGCGACGAGTGATTGCGCGCCTTCTGAAAGGGGAACCGTGATCACGAACAGGTCGGGGTTCGACGCTGCTGGCTGGGTCATCAAACCCGCAGCCGCAATCGGGACGACGAAGATGTTGATGGCGACGAGATAGATCGGAAAGAGCCAGGCCGCCCGTTTGACGTCACCCTCTGACTTGTTCTCGACGACGATCACATGGAACTGGCGCGGCAGGAGGAGCACGCACACGCTCGCAAGGAACATGGCCGTCAGCCAGGACATCCCATTCGGTGACGCCGAAAAGACTTGGCGCGCGGCAACGTTGTTTGAAACGGCGTCGACAAAGCCACCAAAACCATCAAAGACCCAGAAGGTGACGTAGAGGCCGACGGCCAAAAATGCGGCGAGCTTCACCACGCTCTCCGTGGCGATCGCAAGCATCAAGCCGAATTGGTGTTCGGTGCCGTCGATGTGCCGCGTGCCGAAGAGGGCTGCAAAGGCCGCGAGCAGTGCTGCGATCACAAAGACCTTTTGCGTATCCGTGAAACCGCCAGCCGTTGCCACAACCGGCGCTGCGGCCCCGCCCGTCTGCAACGCGTCAACGGTGATCAGAATCGCCTTCAGCTGCAGCGCGATATAGGGAACGGCGCCAACCAGCGACACGCACGCAACAACGGCTGCGACCGTTGGGCTCTTTCCATAGCGGGCAGCGAGGAAGTCGGCGACGGAGGTCACGTTCTGCGCTTTTGAGATACGCACGATGCGCTGGATCAAGGGCCATCCGAGCGCAAACATCAGAATGGGCCCGAGATAGATCGGGACGAAATCCCAACCACTTTTGGCAGCTGTTCCGACGCTCCCGAGATAGGTCCAAGTCGTGCAGTAAACCGCGATCGAGAGCGCGTAGATCAGCGACTGGGCGTAGGGGATCTGCAAGCGCTTTTGGTTGCGATCACCAAGCCAGGCGACCGCAAAGAGCGCGCCGACATAGCAAAGCGCGATCAGGAAGATTGTGGTGCCATCAAACATGGGCGACGACGCGCGACCTCGGGTTTGCAACGCCAGGCGGAAACGGAAGCGGGCCTCAACCAAGCTTGGAGGGCAGGCCAACTCTTACAGTGCTTGGAGCATAGGTCGGCGTTCGTTCGCAGCAAAGGTGCAAGTGTCAACTTGCAGCGACAATCGTCAGCAACGTCAACTCAATGAATTCAGACGATTAGACAGCCCAACGTTCGAATATCGTTCGGATAGGATCACAACGTTTGTCACTACCAGGACAATCGTCTAAGCCTCCCGCGCCAACTGCCCCGACGACACGCAAGAGGCAGTGAGCAGTCTTCGAGTCGCAAGGAGTAGTGCGGTGGGAATTGTATCGGAATTCAAAGAGTTTGCCATAAAAGGCAACATGGTCGATATGGCCGTCGGCATCATCATCGGGGGCGCCTTCGGCACCATCGTCACGTCATTGGTCAAGGACGTGATCATGCCACCGATCGGACTGGCCATGGGGGGTGTCGACTTTTCCGCGATCAAGATCCCACTCGCTGAAGCCGCGGAAGGTACCGAGGCCGTCTCGATCAACATCGGGACCTTCATCAACAATTGTATCAGCTTCCTGATCGTGGCATTCGCCGTGTTCATCTTGGTGAAGGCCATCAATTCGATGAAGCGGAAAGCTGAAGAAGAAGAAGAAGCAGCACCCGCCGAGCCGCCGAAAAGCGAAGTGCTCCTCGAGCAAATCCGGGACGAGCTGAAGGC
>JBCBWG010000247.1:0-4676 GCA_039817205.1 Pseudomonadota bacterium | reverse complement strand
CGTAAGCGGTTGCGGTCGTGCCGCTGATGGCGTTTTTATCCGGCCGAACTGTTGTTTCCAGGATCATCGCCGCAAACTGATCCGACCCACATGCTGTTTCGAAAAAACCGGTGGGCTTCTCGGAATAGTGAGCGCACTCGGCGCCCTTCTTGTTGGGCACACGAAGATCGAGAACGCAGTCTAATACCTGGCCAATACTCGGCCAATACCTGGGCATCGAGGTTGAAGATGCTCCCGCCATTGCGGAGCACATGGATGCCTGAACAACCTGAGTACAGCGGACACGCTCTGTCCGTCTGTTTATGAGTCCTTGGGGCCAGAAACGGAAGTCACAGCGCTATTCGTTGAACGAAATCTCCATGAGATCCTCTGCAACGTCGGCGTCGCCATTGAAGTGTTTGGCAACGGCGGCGAGCGCATCGGCGCGGCGCGCCTGCGTATCCATCCCAACACGGAAGTGCGTCAGAAGTAGTCGCTTAACGCCGGCTCGCGCCGCCATTTTTGCAATGTCGGATGGCGCAGGACAGTTCTCCGTAACCCATGGGTGGATCTCAATGTCGTCATCAAGTCGGTAACACCAGTGCAGCAGCAGATCGACGCCGTCACACATCGTCTCGAGTTCGGCGCTATGACCCGCGTCGCCGGAGTACACAAATGATGCAGTCGGCGTGTCGATGCGGAACGCCATGCAGTGGACCAGTTGCGGTTGCGCATGCGGTACGCTGCAGGATGTCAGTTGCCACCCATCCTCTGAGACCGAGAACCCTGGCGCGACTTCCTTAATCTGGGTCTCAGGCCAAGGACGGGGGAGCGTACCGCCGCGCGCGAGCCAAACTTCTCGGCTCCCGGTGTGTTCGGTGCGAGCCGTCAGATCGTGAGCAAAGACGCCATCACGTCCAAACAATTTTTCATCGATGTCGCTGATGGGTGGCGGTCCCCAAACTCTGAGGGGTTTCCCGCCTTCGTCCCATCGCGCATGCACGAGGCGCGCATAGTCCATCATGTGATCGGAGTGGAGGTGTGTGAAGAACAGATGGGTCACGTCGGAGGGTCGATGATGGGTCTGCAGAAGGCGATCGAAGACCCCGCCGCCGCAATCAAGCAAGATGTGGTGGTCGCCGACGGTCACGAGATACCCGGATGACGCGCGGCGCTTGTTTGCCTCAGGCGAACCGGTCCCAAGCGTGGTGATCTTCATGCCTCGGCCACCTTCGGTGGTGGTGTCGCAGCCCGCGCGCCGAGCTTAAGCGCCTTTTCGCGTCCGCCGTGAAACGCGATCAATGCGGCCTGATCGGCATGAGCGCGTGCATCCGTTTTATCTGGATCGCAAATGGCGGTGAGCTCGGCGTGGCATGCGGCCAATACGTCTGCGTGGGCTGCGTCGGACGCGAGATTGATGGCCTCCTCTGGATCAGCCACGAGATCGAATAACTCCGGTTCGAAGCCGACGTAGTGAATGTATTTCCATCGGCCACTTCGGATCATGAACGCGCCTGAGACGGCACCGGCCGCGTGGTACTCGCTGAAGACGACACGGTTCGGATCAGGTGCGTCTCGGCCGATATCGTAGAGCGAGCGGCCCACACGTTCGCCGTCGAGAGACGCACCGAAATGATCGAGGATGGTCTCCGACAAATCGAGGAGGCTGACGGGGGTTTCGCACGTTTGTGAGCTGTCGTCGGGCGAGGCTACAATCAGTGGGACTGCCACGGACTCCTCGTAGTGATTGGACTTTCCCCAAAGGCCACGCGCACCGAGGTTGTCGCCGTGATCGCTGGTGTAAACAACCGTTGTGTTTTCTGCGAAACCGGCCTCGTCGAGAACAGAAAGGATTTCGCCGACGTTCGTATCGAGCCAAGTACACAGGCCGTAATAGGCAGCGATCGCGGTCAATCGTTCCGTGTCGTTGTGGAACTTCGCTTCGCTATCCATCATCTCATTTTGGACCTCGATCCAGGGATGGCGCGTATAACCATCATTCGGGTGGAGTTTGACAGGCGGCAGTGCATCGAGCGGGTAGAGGTCGAGAAACTCAGGCGGTACAACCAATGGGAAATGCGGCGCAACCAATCCAACGTAAAGGCACCACGGGCGCGCGTCGCCGGATGCCGCGCGGTCTCGCAACCACGATTGGGTTCGCGCGACGACCGCCCGATCGTACTCGGTATACGTGCTCTCGCCTGGGCCGATGTAGTCGCCAAGCATTCGGCCTGGCATGTTGATGCGCTCTTCTTTCTTTCGGATCGAAGCCCAAACCATGCCGACGCCACCGGCCACGAACATCGGGATATGCTCGACATCGAAGCCGGCTGGATCTTCCTCACGGCGATAGTGGAGCTTACCGATGGATTCGACTGGCACAGCCTTCATCTGAAGGGCGTGGCCCCACCCGTGCGGCTCACCGGTGTAAGGCATGGCATTATCCCAAAGCCGGTTCTGGTGTGGGTAGCGACCAGACGCAAACGCTGCGCGCGCCGGCACGCAAATTGGTGATGGCGTGTAAGCGTTTGTGAAGCGCGTGCCGCGTGCAGCAAGTTGGTCCAAGTTCGGCGTCTTTACAAACGCATGACCGGCGCAACCCATGGCACGCGCCTGATGTTCATCCGACATGATAACGAGGAGGTTGCTGTTATCACGCATGATCGACACCGGCATGTGCATTGAGTTCGCCAACGGTCGTCCGGGCTGCGACGTTTTCCAGTTTCTCAAGCGCACCGTAGATAAGCCGACGCTCTGTTTTGTTCAGAGCTTCAAGCAAAACACGCTGACGTTGCTTCATGATCGGCAGCATGCGCGTCCTCAAGCGACGTCCTTTTGATGTGAGCAGCAAGCGCACCTGCCGCCCATCGTTTGGATCGCGACGGTCGACAACAAGGCCGTCTGCGATCAACGCCTTAATCGTCCGGCTCAGTAGAGCCTTGTCGATTTCGCCTGCGCGGCCCAGTGCACTTGCCGTATTGAGCTTTTTCTCCCCGAGAAATACCAGCACGCGCCATTGCTGCAACGTAATGCCGGCGTTGGCGGACAGAAGCGCAATGGCCTGCGCATTCAGTTTGGCGTGAACCCGCGCAATCCTGAAAGATAGAAAATGGGTCAGCGCCAAGTCGCTTAGAACATCCGGCTCTGGTGGCGTGGATTCGACGACGGTGGTCACATGAAACTCCGGTGAAAGCGTGATTGCACGATCAGGGTCGTTGGAGTTCGTTGACAGGTCAACGAAATTATGCGGCAATCGGCGCAAAAGACGTTCAAGCTGGGAGGCAACAATGAAGAAATCGATTGTGCGACTTGCGCTCGCTGCCGCGGTCGGGCTTGTGCCGGTGTCCGCACAGGCTGAGTGGACGCCAAAGGGACCGATCAAGCTGATGATCGCCTTCAAGGCCGGTGGCGGCGCTGACACGATTTCACGGCTGATCGCCGAAGAACTCGAGAAGCGCAAAGGTTGGAAGGTCATCCCCGAACAGGTGACTGGAAAAGGCGGTGTGGTCCTCGCGGCGAAGCTGAAAGGTGAGCCAAACGACGGCACCTCCATCGGTATGATGGTGACCGAGTCGCTGACCTACAACATGCTGTCTGCGAAAGGCGCGGGCGTATCGCTTAGCGACTTTACGCCCGTTACGACCGTCGCCGGATTCCAAATGGGGGTCGTGGCACTCACAAAATCCTACAAGTCGTGGAATGACGTTGTCGCCGCCGCGAAGAGCGGTAAGGCGATCCGATTTGGTGCCATGAGCCCGCGGCTTGGCGACCTCGCGTACATGCTCGGGAAGGCGCAGGGGATTGATCTCAATATCGTCATGCTCAAAGGCGGCAAGGGCGTGATGAATGGGCTCAACGCCGGTGACGTTGATATCGGCTGGGGTGCGGGTATTCAGACCAAAGCGGTTCGAGCAGGCGATATGGTGAACCTGGTATCCGGTTTGAACGAACCGCTTGCGATCTCTCCAAAAGCGCCTCTCATGAAATCGCTAGGTGTTCCGTATTCTGCGGGCGGGTATTTCCTTTTTGCTGGCCCCGCCGGCATGCCGTCAGACGCGCGCGCCGCGCTCGCAAAAGCGATCGCCGAGGTTGTCCAGGACCCGTCAACGAAGGCTGCGAAAATCATCCAGCGCGCATTTGGTGGCCCATCGCTCATTAGTGGTGAGAAACTTGACCAGCTTCTAGCGACCGAGAACGACGACGCGAAAGCGCTGATTGCGGCTGTGCCAAATTAGCCTGTGCTCCAGCGTCACTCGGAACAAGTTACACATGATACGTGACGCGTGCGACGGCGCGCGTCACGCGCCCGCCGAACAAACGGATAGACAGGCAAACGGAGACACAGGCAAACGGACCGACCCGCGGTCGTGTCGAGACCCGCGTCGCCTAAGTCCAGTGACCGATCTGCCTTTCAGATAGTAGTCCGCAATGCACCGACTGAACGCTGATGTCATTTTGGCGCTACTCGCACTCGTCTCAGGGCTGCTTATCGCGTTTGTCTGGGCGCCGTTAGATTCAGGCACCGGTTTGATCGAACGCGTCCGCGGTCGCAGCTCAATCGGTGACGCGCTCGCGCCAACCCTTGTTGGTGTGGTCTTGGTTCTTTCAGGGGCGCTTTTACTGTCAGTCCAACACCTGCTCACACGCGGCGAGACCTTAGTTGCCGCCAACGCAATCTATTTGATGCGACTCTTGCT
>JBCBWG010000246.1:0-4698 GCA_039817205.1 Pseudomonadota bacterium | reverse complement strand
GTTTCGGGTCGACCGTATCCTGCATGCGGCCCCTTCCGTGTGCCCCCAGGCGCCAGGAGCTCTATTCTCCAGGGTCAACCTTGTCGGCTTCGACGTAGACCTTGCCGCCCATTTCGGCGAATTTTTCCGACATGGCCTGCATGCCGTCCTGCTTCTCGTTGAGCTTCGCTGCGTAGTCGCGGACCTGCTGTGTAATCTCCATAGAGCAGAACTTCGGTCCGCACATGGAACAGAAGTGCGCAACCTTATGAGCCTCTTTGGGCAGTGTCTCGTCGTGCATAGACCGGGCTGTATCCGGATCGAGCCCGAGATTGAATTGGTCCTCCCACCGGAACTCGAAACGCGCGCGGCTCAAGGCATCGTCGCGCATTTGTGCGGCCGGATGGCCTTTCGCAAGATCGGCTGCGTGCGCGGCAATCTTGTAGGTGATGACACCGGACTTCACATCATCGCGGTTTGGCAGACCCAGATGTTCCTTCGGCGTGACATAGCAAAGCATTGCCGTGCCATACCATCCAATCATGGCGGCACCGATACCAGACGTGATGTGGTCGTAACCCGGTGCAATGTCCGTCGTCAGCGGACCAAGCGTATAGAACGGCGCCTCGCCGCACTCGCGAAGCTGCTTGTCCATGTTCTCCTTGATCTTATGCATCGGCACATGGCCGGGGCCCTCGATCATCACCTGGCAGCCCTTGTCCCAGGCGATCTGGGTTAACTCGCCGAGCGTCTCGAGTTCGGCGAACTGGGCACGGTCGTTGGCATCCGCGATCGAACCTGGACGCAACCCATCGCCAAGTGAGAACGTCACATCGTAACGCCGCATGATGTCGCAAATTTCGTCGAAGCGTTCGTAAAGGAAGCTCTCCTGGTGCCGCGACAGGCACCACTTCGCCATGATCGATCCGCCACGCGAAACGATGCCGGTCACGCGGTGCGCGGTCAGTGGCACGTAAGCGAGACGCACACCGGCGTGGATCGTGAAGTAGTCGACGCCTTGCTCGCACTGTTCGATCAGCGTGTCTTTGTAGACGTCCCAATCGAGCTTCTCGGGATCACCATCGACCTTTTCGAGCGCTTGATAAATCGGAACGGTTCCGATCGGCACGGGCGAGTTCCGCAAGATCCATTCGCGCGTGTTGTGGATGTTTCGACCCGTTGATAGGTCCATGACGTTGTCGGCACCCCAGCGGGTCGCCCACACCATCTTGTCGACCTCTTCCTCAACCGATGACGTGACGGCCGAATTGCCGATGTTCGCGTTAATCTTGACCAAAAAGTTGCGGCCGATGATTTGCGGCTCAAGTTCCAGGTGATTGATGTTGGCCGGAATTACAGCGCGTCCGCGGGCCACTTCATCGCGAACGAACTCTGGCGTCACAAACTCGGGAAGCGATGCGCCGAAGCTTTCGCCATGCGCAAGCTGGGCTTTCGCACGTGCGAGCTTCTCTTCACGGCCGAGGTTTTCGCGGTGCGCAATGTAGCGCATTTCTTTCGTGATGACGCCAGCGCGCGCCCATTCAAGCTGCGTCACCGGCTGACCATCAACACCGCGATAAGGCCGGGCTTTGTTCGGAAACTCTCGGGCGAGGTGCCGCCCGCTCACGTTGCCATTGTCTTCGGGCTTGGTGTCCCGGCCATCGTATTGCTCAACGTTGCCGCGTTCGGCAATCCAGGCTCCGCGATGCTTTGGCAGACCCTGCTCAACATCAATCGACGCGGAGGCATCCGTGTAGGGACCGGAGGTATCGTAAACGCGAACGGGTGGTTCGTTTGCGGTCTCATGCAGCGCGATCTCGCGGAGCGGAACGCGGATGTCCGGATGGCCTTCGGGCGATGAGTAAACCTTGCGGCTGCCCACGATCGATCCCGTGGTGACCTCGGGCGTCTGCATCTCGCGAGCTGGCGTGATCTTATTCATGAGTTTGTTTCCTCTGCCACCGGAAGCGACGGTAGCTCCGCTGTTTCGTGGTCAGTCCGCTAATCGAATAATGGCTATCAAGATGGTGATCGTAGATGCGGCAATCATACCGAAAGTCCATTTCAGGAGCTCGGCTTTAAGACCGGCAATCTCCACTTTGGTTTCGGAGCGCAAACCGGAAATCTCTGTCCTCGATTCGGAGCGCCAGCCGGAAATCTCCGTCCTCAATTCGGACCGCAAGCCAGAAAACTCCGTCCTCACTTCGGACCGCAGTTCAGAGACCTCTTCCTTCACGTCAGTGATTTCAGAGCGCACAGCTGCGAACTCGATCTTGGTTTCTGATCGCATCTCGCCCAGTCGGTTATCGAGATAGTCACGGGTCACGTATTTCGCGTCGGAGGAGGCCGCGATGTCCTGCTCAAGTACTGCCGTGAGGCCATGGGCCAGCTTCGGCTCGAAGCCAGCGTCTTCGAGCTTTTTCTGAACTACGGTGGACTGGAACGTCACGCGCCAAATCTCCATAACCAGCGAAAAGCGACCGGAGGGAAGGCGACGTGTTTCGGCCATGATTGGCGCTCCGTCCCTTCGCCGGTCCTAACCGGTGCAGGTTCTAAGGGTGCTCGCGCGCAGCTCCAGCGCGATCTCAGCCGATGCCTCGGCGCCCCTCGGATGCGTGGGAGTATGCCGGGAAAAGACGCACCTTCGCAAGGTGTAATCACGAGGCGGGCGGGAGGATGAGCGACCTCAGCATCGTTTGATGGGTACGGGACTTGCCGAGCATCGACATATTGTTAATATTGAATGTGGCGTGCCGCTCGGCACTACAAAGGTCTGCCATGCCAACCATCGCAACTCATCGGTCACGCGGCGCTGGATCGCCGGATGTCATCGGCATCTACGAGCCAGACACGGGCAGCGTCCAATATGTTGTCTCGTGCCCAGACACGAAATGCTGCGCCCTGATCGATGTTGTCTTGAATTTCGAGCCGCAAAGCGCACGGGTGACAACGGATGCGATGGATGCGGTTCTCGCCCTCGTGGCTGAAAAAAAGCTGACGGTCGCTTGGATCCTCGACACTCATCCGCACGCAGACCACGTCATGGCATCGTCAGCGCTCAAGGCAACGCTCGGTGCGCCGAACGCAATTGGCGAAAAAGTGCGCGAGATCGCGGCGCTTTGGCGCGAGATTTACAACGCGCCCGATGCGTTCGATCCGGACCAAGACTTTGATCGCCTGTTCGCCGACGGCGATACGTTTGCAATTGGCAACCTGCCTGTTCGCGTCATGCTGTCGCCCGGACACACGCTCGGCTCGATCAGCTTTGTGATCGGTTCGGATGCTGCCTTCATCAACGACACATTCATGCAGCCAGACGTGGGAACGTCGCGTTGCGACTTTCCCGGCGGTTCGTCGTCGGACCTTTACGACAGCTTAGAAGCCATCCTCGCACTACCCGATGAGACCCGCCTGTTCATCGGTCATGATTACGGCACTGACACGCGCGACGAGCCAACTTGGGCATCGACCGTTGCCGAACAGCGGGCTGCAAACAAACACATCGGCGGTGGCGTCTCGAAAACCGACTTTATGGCGGTGCGCGATGCGCGGGACGCAAAGCTCAAACTTCCCGACCGGATGTTGGCCGCACTGCAGATGAACTTGCGCGGCGGTCGCCTGCCAGACGTAGAAGACGATGGGCACGCCTATCTGAAAATCCCACTCGACCGCTTTTGAACTTTCAGCCCCAATCCACTTTCAGCCCCAATCCAAGGGACGCGCGCGATGCAGACCGAAATGATCGAAGGGAGAACGCTCGAGCACTGGTCGCCCAATGAGGTTGCCGCAGCATTGGCTCGCAACGAGGTGATCCTGATTGATGTCCGCACGCCGCAGGAGTTTGCACTTGAGCGGATTGGCGGTGCGTTGCTTGCGCCGATGCAAGAGCTGAAGCCCCAGCACTTGCCAGTCGGCGGAGATAAACTGGTGATCCTTCATTGTGGCTCAGGCATCCGCTCAAAACGCGTTGCCGAAATTGCCCTCGCCGCTGGCACGGACAAGATCGCCCATATGGTCGGTGGGTTTGCCGCTTGGAAAAGCGGAGGCCATGCTTTCACCGGCACGGACGTGGCGACCGGAGCACCGAAAGAGATGGGCGGCAAGCCTGGCGCGTAGCTTGCGGCTCCTGGCGTTTGAAAGCCGGGTGCGTCGCTTCCGAGTTGAGAACACGCGGCCCGCACGAAAGGCCCGGGTTTCATCTGACGTCAGCCGTCCGGTCGGGTCGCCGGACCGATTGCGCAGCGACGAACCCACCAACTCGAGTGGTCGGCGCGCAAACGCTGACTGACCTCATGGGCGGCGCGCCGATCATCGAAAAGCGCGAACACTGTGGGGCCAGCTCCTGACAGGCGAACAACGCGGGCACGCCCCGACGCATGAAAAGCGTCGAAGACGTTGGCGATCTCAGGCATCACGGCAATTGCGGGTTCGGTCAGATCGTTTTGGCCGCGCAAGATCAGGTCGTCGAACGGCAAATCCACCGCTAACGCCTCGGCGCGATCGCGCAAGGCCCGCGCATCAGCCTCTGAAACAGCAGATGCGTTCAGCGCCCGAAACACATCGCCTGTCTTTGTTTTCGGGACGGGACAGCGCGGATGAACCAGCAGCGCTTCGTAAGCCTTCGGCATGGTGACTGGCACCAGATGATCGCCGATCCCAGTCATCAGACACGGCGTCTGAGCCAGACACACGGGAACGTCCGCCCCAAGTTCGAGCGCC
>JBCBWG010000245.1:0-4698 GCA_039817205.1 Pseudomonadota bacterium | reverse complement strand
CGGTCGCCGGTTTCGACCAACGCGAGCGGCCCGCCAACCGCGGCTTCCGGAGCCACGTGTAAAACGATCGTGCCGAACGCGGTCCCGCTCATGCGTGCATCCGACATGCGCACCATATCAGTGATACCTTCGGCGAGCAGCTTTTTCGGGATTGGCAGGAAGCCTGCTTCCGGCATTGCATAGTCAGATCGGGGACCTGCGTTTTGCAGAATGAGAATGTCGTCGGCTTTGACGTCGAGATCAGGCGCATCAATGCGAGCGGCGAGGTCGTCAAGTGATGAGAAAACAATCGCGCGGCCTTCGTGCTCGAACAAGTCCGGGGTCGCCGCCGATCGTTTAATGATGCAGCCATCCGGCGCGAGCGATCCGAATAGCGCAACGAGCCCGCCTTGCGGCTCGACCGGTTCGGCGGCTGAGTGGATGACCCGGCGGTCGACGTACAACTTGTCCTCGTCCGCCAACCGCGCACCCAGCGTCTGACCGGTCACAGTTTGACAGTCGAGATTAAGCAGCGGCTTCAGCTCCCGCAGGACCGCGCCGATGCCACCGGCAGCGAAAAAGTCTTCCATATAAAACTCGGTGCCAACCGGTTTGACGGCGGCAAGCACCGGCGTCGTGTCAGACAGTTCGTTGAAGCGATGCAGGTCGAGGGTCAGGCCGAGGCGACCGGCGATTGCTGCCAGATGAATGACGCCGTTCGTTGAGCCGCCAATCGCAAGCAGAACCCGCATGGCGTTTTCAACGGCCTCCGCGGTCATGATTTCGGTGGGCATCGTGCCGCGCCCAACCAGGGCAACGGCCTCCCGACCCGTTGCTTCTGCCGCCCGCAATCGATCCGCATGCACCGCTGGAATGGCCGCAGTCCCGGGCAGTGTCATACCGAGCGTTTCGGCGATGGCCGCCATCGTTGATGCGGTTCCCATGACGGCGCAGGTGCCGGAGGTTGTCACAAGCCTTCCTTCGACGTCGCTGATGTCGGTTTGCGAAAGTTCGCCGGCACGGAACTTCATCCAGAATTTCCGACAGTCGGTGCACGCGCCAACGCGATCATCTTTGTAGCGCGAGGTCATCTGCGGCCCGCCGATCAGCTGAATGGCAGGTTTCCCGGCGCTGGCTGCTCCCATCAATTGGGCCGGCACGGTCTTATCGCATCCGCCCATCAACACGACGGCGTCCATGGGTTGCGCGCGGATCATCTCCTCGGTGTCGAGCGCCATGAGGTTGCGAAACTTCATCGAGTTTGGCGCAAGCGTCGATTCATGCAGCGAGATTGTCGGAAACTCGAACGCAACGCCGCCCGCCGTGGCGATCCCGCGTTTGACCGCGTCGAGCAGCTCGGGGAAATGCCGGTGACAGGGATTGAACCGCGAGTGCGTGTTGGCAATGCCGATGACGGGGCGTGCTAGCTCGTCGAGTTGGAAGCCCTGGCTTCGCGCAAACGCCCGGCGCATGTAACGCGAAAAATCGGCGTCCCCGTAGCTTTGCAAGTCTCGGAGAAATCCACGCTCTGGTGTCTCGTCGCTCTCATCGGCGGCCATCGCGTGCCCTTTCGTCGGCTTCGAATTGCGAACCAAACCTTAACGCAAATGCCGGCATCTTAAGCAATTCAGTGGCAACGAGGAAACCATGCCAGACGCAACGCTGCACGCCGCCCGCACCACCGCGACGCTCAACAACGCCCGGAATGATACCGGTCGCACGGCCTACTGCGGACCCATCGTTGTTGCGGCAATTGCTGGGTATTCGGTGTCCAAGGTTGAGGCCAAAATCCATGAGTTTCGCGGGCGTGCCCCGGCCCCTTCAAGCGTCGTGAAGGGAACGTATGTCGACGATGTCGAAGGTGCACTTGCAGCTTTCGGCTATCGGATGGTGCAAACGGAAGACTATCTCGATCACGAACGTCGCGATCGCCCGACGCTCAGCGCCTGGATGCAAAAGCGGCGGAATGCGTGGGCCCATTACATCCTCGCGATCCACAAAGGTCGGGAAGGGCACTGGATCCTGATCAAAGGCGTCAAGATGTGTGACACGTTCACGAACGGGCGCTGGGTTTTTGCCTGCGACGGGCCCCACCGCTCGTGCCGCATTATGGAGGTTTTCGAAGTCAAGAAAGACCTCGGCGTCGGTTGATGGCGTCCCCTCGTTCGCAATTGCTTTCTCCAAAATTTGACCGTTAGCGCTGATTGCGAGACCATCCACCGGAAGGGCTCACGGAAAAGATGGGCCCAGGTCGATGAGCACACGCGCTCAGGGCAAAACAAAAATTGGAGGAAGCATATGCGTTCGTTCGTTCGCGCGGCGGTCTTGACCGGCTGCGCGCTCGCGGTTCCCTTCGGAGCAGCAAACGCCGACGGTCTGCCGAAGCAACTTTCATGGACGGCCTACGGGGTCGGCTCGGCTGGCTACAACCAATCGGTCGCTATTGGTAAGGCGCTGAAGGACAAGATGGGTGTGAGCCTGCGGGTCCTGCCGGGTAAAAATGATGTCGCGCGCACCGAGCCGCTGCGTCAGCGCAAGGTCCAGTTCTCAGCCACCGGCGTCGGCGGATCGTTCATGGCGCAGGAGGGCGTCTTTACGTTCGGCAAGCCCAATTGGGGTCCGCAAAAGGTGCGCGTCCTGCTCGCCAATAATGGTGGTGTGGTCGGCCTGGCTGTTGGTGTCGCTGGCGATATCAACGTGGAAACCTACGCCGATTTGAAGGGCAAGCGCGTCGCCTGGGTCAAAGGTGCGCCGGCACTCAACGTCAACGTAACCGCTTATCTGGCCTATGCAGGCCTCACCTGGGACGATGTCACGAAGGTTGAGTTCGGCGGCTTTTCGGCGTCCTGGAAAGGCATGGTCAACGGCCAAGTCGATGCAGCGTTTGCATCCACGAACTCCGGTCGCGCCTACGAAATGGCTGACAGCCCACGCGGTCTCGTCTGGCCGCCGATCGATGCGACAGACAAAGAAGGCATCGCGCGGCTGCAGGAGGTGGCGCCGTTCTTTGCGGTCTTCAACGCAAAGGTCGGTGCGACGATCGACGGGAAAGAGGGCGGCAAGCCCACCGCTGGTTACGCCTATCCGGTGCTCGTCGCCATGGCCGACCAGGACGCGGGCATGGTCTATGAAATGACCAAGGCGATGGACACGCTGTTTGAGGACTACAAAGGCAAAGCGCCGGGCATCAATGGCTGGGCACGTGAGAAGCAGAACTACTCGTGGGTCGTCCCATTCCACGAAGGCGCGATCAAATACTGGAAAGAAGCCGGTGTCTGGACCGATGAAGCGCAGAAGCACAACGATGGCTTGATCGCGCGACAGGACGCGCTGGCTGCGGCGTGGGAAAAGCTCAAGGCCGAGAAGCCCGAGAATTGGGACGAGGCCTGGGACAAAGCCCGTCGCGCAGCACTCACCGCTGGCGGGTTCGAGGTCGTCTTTTGATCTGCGACTTTTAGAAATGAGGAGCGCCGGGCACATGGCATGACGTTCGCCACGCCCGGCGCCGATCACTCTACCGTTGCATCGGTCGCGCCGTTGCGATCAAGCCGGACCGCCTGAGCGGGAACGCGGAGTAGTAGAGGTTGGCCGGAACATTCCACGGCTTGACGATACCGGCACGGCAGGTCTCGATATCGGTGACGCGCAGGCCTGCGGCTGCGAGCGTTCGGGTCAGCGTGTAGGGTGTGTAGACGCACTTATGGTCCGAATTGATGCTCTCGCGCCCGCGCGCTGCATCACGAAACTTTTGGCCGACCAACCCATTCGGCGTCGTCACAATGACATCGATATCGCCAAACGCGGTGAGGTTCTTTCGGACCGCGGTCATGAATGCGATTGGGTTTGGGACGTGCTCGATGAGTTCGCCGAGCAGGACAGCGTCCCATTTGTCATCGGCGAGGAATGCGAGTGACTGGGTCTCGACGTTTGCGCAATGCAGGTCGTCGATATTGAATTTCTGGCCGACCTCCGCGATCTCGGCCTCGAGGATGTCGACACCTGCGACCCGGGAACAGACCCGCATGAGTTCGGCGTGCAGCCACTTTCCGCGCGAGATCTTTTTGTCGATTAAGCCGATCTCGTGATCGAGAAACCCAAGGTGGACCACCCTTTTGCCCGCCAGGATCTCGGTGAGCCGAACGATCCGACCGCGATACTGGCGGTCCTTCGCTTCGACCTTCAATGCAAAGGTCAAGTCATTCTCGAAACGCTCTCCCGACAGGTAGGAGGAGTAGTCCTTCATCGGTTTCATGGACGACGCCGCAATCGGATTTCGCTGAGGTTTGGGTTGATCGCGCACGATGTGCCAGCTCGACGAGAGGGCTGCAAGCTGACAATCGCGGCGTTGGCTGTAAACCGACAGCGATTTCGACTGCAACGGCACATCGGAACCGGCACCTGAACCATGAGCCTCAGACGCCGGCGCGCATTGCTGACGCTGGCAGGTCGTCGACCCGTAAAAGCTGCCGTCGATCAGCGGAGAGCAATCCAGTGATACCATAAATGTAATATACCACGAATGAAATAGTGCTGGATACGCTGTGCCCTGGCCCGCCGGGCCTCTGTTTCGGCATGTGCCGGGCCTGTGTTTCGGCATGCGCCGGGGGACGTTGGCTCTGCTGCGTCCCTTGATGGTAGGGTCTCCCCAATGAGGCGCGAGGGGCTGCAACTGAAGGACGGGCCCATGGGTGTACCGACGACGACTGAGCCGCTCCTGAA
>JBCBWG010000244.1:0-4734 GCA_039817205.1 Pseudomonadota bacterium | reverse complement strand
TCCGCTATGAGATTACGCGCGAAGGCCCGCGTTGCCTGCACCCGCGGCCCCACACTGCCATCCAGGTTTTTGGGCAGACCAAGCACGAGCCCGACGATCGCTTCGCGCGAGACGATATCCGAGAGGTCGTTCTGGAGGGCCGCATATTTGCTCCGTTTGAGCGTGTTCCGCGGTGTTGCGATCCGTCGTTCGACATCGCTGATGGCAAGCCCGACCGTTCTCGTCCCGAGATCAAGACCGAGCAGGCGACCGCGCGCACCAACGAGGGCTGCAAAGCGTTCCACATCATCGGTCACCGCGGGCGTCTTCTGATCTCGCCCGCTGGTGTGGTGTTGCTCGGTGTCACTCACGCGCCTAACGCTTTCCTTCTGAGCCTATTCAAGGGATCGGCGTGCAACGGGGCCCTTGTCTCGTTGCCAAAGCCACCGGATAGAACGTCATCTGAGATCGACGCACCCCGCAATCGAAACTGGAGTAAGCATCGCATGAAACTGACCTGGCTTGGGCATTCGAGCTTTCGCGTCGAAGTCGCCGACAGCGTCGTCCTGGTGGACCCGTTTCTAAAAGGCAACCCGGCGTTCGAAGCGTCAGGTCTGGACTGGGCCGCAGCAACAGCTGGCGCAACCCATGTGGCGTTGACCCATGGGCATGACGACCACGTCGGCGACACGGTCGAGATCTGTCAGACGTACGGGGCGACTTTGGTTGCCGTCTACGAGCTTGCTCTGCATCTCAACGGCCAGGGTGTCGAAAAATTTCAACCCGCAGGCGCGGGCGGCACGATCATGGATGGCGACGTCAAGTTCAGCCTGACCGACGCGGTCCATTCCTCGTCTTCTAGCGGTGTTTATCTTGGCAACGCGTGCGGTCTGATTATCCGATCAGCGATCGAGCGCGACGGCATGCCGGTGCTCTATCATATGGGCGACACGGACGTGTTCCCCGGCATGAGTTTGATCGCCGAGCTTTACAAGCCGACGGTTGGCATCGTGCCAATCGGTGATCGGTTCACGATGGGCGCGCGGACAGCTGCGTTCGCATGTCAGACGTTCTTCAAGTTCAAGCACATCGTGCCGTGTCACTACGGAACATTCCCGATCATCGACCCGGACGCCTCCAAGTTTACAGGCGCAATGGATGGCCAGCCTGTGCATGTGCCGGCCATCGGTGAAGCGGTCGACGTCACCAACTGAGCACTCACACAGGCGAGCCGCCGTTTGAGAACCGTCGAAATGTCAACTTACCCGCTCGGCGCCCCTCCGGGTGCTTGACCTTCGACGAGGAGCCGCACCAGCAGCGCGCTGCTCTGTCGGCGATGTTGCCGGTGGATGTTGCTTGTGAGCGTGCAATCCCCGCTCTTGAGAGCGTCGAGCATGGCGCGATGCTCCAAGTTCGATTGGACCGGCGGCGGACGACGCCAAAGCGTAATCCTGCGGGCCCGGTGCGCCTGGTCCGCGAGTTGCTGGATTGCGCGCATCAATCGGCGGTTGCCGGACGCCTCGGCCAACAGGTGGTGGAACCCTTCGTCGGCCTCCGCCCAGGCTTCGAGGTCGCCTTGGTTGAGTGCTGTCACCATGGCGGCGAGCGCTGCCTCAATGGCTTTCAATTGGTCATCCGAGATCCCGCGGCGCGCGGCCCAGTAAGCGGCCTCTGATTCCAACGCCGCGAGCATCTCGTAGATTTCGCGCATGTCGTCGATCGACATTTCTTTTATGCGAATGCCTCGGCGCGGGATGGATTGAACCAAACCGTCCTCCTCCAGTCGGACAATCGCTTCCCGGATCGGCGTTCTAGAAACACCAAGGCGTTTTGAAAGTTCTTCTTGTAAATGGGTGCTTCCCGGCGTCAGGACATTATCCAAAATCAAACGGCGCAGCGTTTGATAGACCCGATCTGTTTCGCGTCCGACGGTTTCTATTGCTCTCATGTCATTTCAACCATGCGACCGGTTTCGTTGGACACATAGGCTGCGTTTTCTACGGCGAGGTTGGCGAGATAGTCCCGCGCCTCATTCTCGTAGGGCCCGCCGGTCTTTCGGGCACGGATGACAGCCGATTGCAGTTCGTAGACACAGTCGCCCCCAAATCCGTCGTTTCGCCACTGGAAGGATAGCTTCCGTTCGGCGTTCGTGTCTGCGTTTCGTAGGTAGATTTCGCCGTCGCCGTTCAGCCGGAGCGTGCTCTTCGATCCCTCAATGGTGAGCTCACCCAGCGTCAGTCGTCGGTTGTTTGCAGCGTGGTCCACAAGACGATTGCCATCGAAAACGCAGCGGATGCCGTTTTTCATGGCCAAAATCATCAGGCCAGCATCTTCGCCTTTGATTACTGGATTCAGTCGGCGCAAGTCGGCAAAAACCCGTTCGACATCGCCGAATAAAAATCGAAATACATCGATTAAGTGAACGCCCGTTTCGTGAATGAGAAAACGTGGCATGGTCTGAAAATAAGGTTGGCGTTCGAGGTAGGCATTGGCACCTTGACCATCGCCGGGACGCAGGCGAAACATTGCTTGATAAACGTCGCCAAGCGCGTCCTGTGCGATGAGCGATTTGATTTTTCGGTACCAAGGTTGAAACCGAAAATTCTCGTGTACGATGACGCGAATGCCCGCATCGGTCGCCCGCTTTGTCGCGATGCGCGCTTCGTCAAACGAGGTGCAGAACGGTTTTTGGCAGATGACATCGATCCCCCGCGCAGCTGCCAGTTCGATGGTCGCTGAATGCGTCTGCGGTGGCGTTGCGATGTCGAGAATATCGGGCTCGGTGTCGTCGAGCATGCGCGCGACATCTGCGAATGCCGTTGGGACGTCGAAACGGCGGGCGATGGCCTCGGCCTTCTGCGGGGCAATATCGGCGCAACCCACGAGCGCCACGTCTGGGATGCGGACCCAGCCGTCGTAGTGAAACGCTGCGAAATAGCCAGCGCCCGCGATGGCCACACGAACCGGCTTCGTTTCCGACCCTGGCGCTGCGCCGAGCATACCTGAGACCTCTTGTGTTTGCGTCTGTGGGGCTTCTTTGCGGCCGTCGTTGTGAGTTTCGTCAGATCGATCAGTCGGGAAGTTCGATGCGATCAATTTCCGACAGGACAGCCGCTGTGATGCGTTCGGTTCCGTCGCTCCCGCCAAGCTCCGTCGGTGACAGGTCGGCATGACGAAAGGCTTCGGCGACGGCCGTCTCGATCAATTGAGCAGCGCGGCCGAGACTTGCGATCTCACGTTCATCGCCGAGCCAATCGAGCATCATTGCGGCGGATAAGAACATCGCGACCGGGTTGGCTTTGCCTTGCCCCATGATGTCGGGCGCCGTCCCATGGCAGGGTTGGAAAACGGCATGCTTGAGCCCGATGTCGGCCGACGGCGCCATGCCCATGCCGCCGATGAGGCCGGCGCCAAGATCGGACAGGATGTCGCCGAACATGTTCTCGGTGACCATGACATCGAACGTCCAAGGCCGACGAACCATGTCGAGTGCCGTTGCATCGACGTAGGCGTAGCCGCGCTCGATATCGGTGAATGCCTCACCGCGCTCGTCAAAGATTTTGCGCATGAATGCGAACGACGAAAAGACGTTGGCTTTATCGACGAGTGTCAGACGGCCGGGATGCCCGGCAGCCTTCCGTTTTCGCGCAAGGCGATAACAAAAGTCGCAAAGGCGCTCCGTATTCGCGCGCGTGATCACCAGCGTTTCAGTGGCACACTGATCGTTGACGACGGCCCCTTTGCCCTTCGTTGCAAACAGGCCCTCGGTCGATTCGCGAACTAAGATGAAATCAAGTTCTGCTGATCGCGGATCAGCGAGCACACCAGGCCTGCCCGGGAGCGATTTGACGGGCCGCACGCCGGCGAACAATTCGAGTTCAAACCGAAGGTCGATCTGCGGGGCGATCTCGGTGCCGTCTGGGTACCGAATGTGCGGCAGTCCCATGGCCGCAAGCAAAATGGCATCTGCGCGACGGCAGGCATCGACCGTGTCGGATGGCAGCGCCTCGCCGGTATCGCGATAGTGTGCGGCGCCAGCTGGTTTCTCATTGAAGCTCAGAGAGAAGCCACCAACCTTGGCCTCCGCTGCGCGAATGATATCAAGACACGGTGCCATGACCTCCGGCCCGATGCCATCGCCAGGGAGCACAGCGATCACAAACGCATTGGATTGAGCCGTACTGGTCGCAGTTGCAGCTGATGTCGTGTGGTTCGATTGGGTCACGTTTTTCTCCGGCGATGCAGATAACGCCGCTGTAGATAACGGATCCGTCACGGTCAAACGAACGATACGCGAGTGTCCCGTGAAGACCAGTTGCTTTGACGTGAGGCCTTGGTGATCCGCCCGTGAAGTCAGGGTGCTCGAAAGATCTCGGGTGCACCAAACATCCAACAGCCGGACGGTCTGCTGGCGTGTTGCCGATAAATGAGGAGAAACCCGTGAACGCTTACGATATCGCAGTGATCGGTGGGGGGCCTGGCGGCTACGTGGCCGCGATCCGCGCGAGCCAGCTCGGGCTGCGAGCCGCCGTTATCGAACGTGAGCATTTGGGCGGCATCTGTCTCAACTGGGGTTGCATTCCGACCAAAGCGCCCCTGCGATCCGCCGAGATTTTGCACCACGCCCAGAACGCAGATGCCTATGGGCGGGTTGTGCACGCTTGAGCCGCAGGCGCTGACACGCACGGCCTTGGTCATGAGGTGAAAGCCAAAGGCTTGGCGGTTGGGGCCAAATCACGCCACAAGCACTGAACA
>JBCBWG010000243.1:0-4808 GCA_039817205.1 Pseudomonadota bacterium | reverse complement strand
GATAATTCCAAGCGTGCGACCGCGGTCTTTCACCGCCTTCAACCCTTCGATGAGAGCTTTGTCTTTGTAGCAGGCATCGAACTCGGATCGCGTCACGCCGAACCGTTTGGCAATTTTGAAGATCGGTTCGCGGCGTACGTCTTGGCTGACCCATCGCGCTTGTTGGTTGAGTAGCGCCGTATAAAGGGCCACGCGACGGTTCGGACGCGCGCAACGGATTGCAATCGTCGCCGCTCCCGACTGGAAGCCGATCGGAAACTCGCGGAGGACCAGGCGCACTTTGCCGGTATCGAGGTAGCGCTTTTTGAACGGTGGAAAAACTTTGCGCTGCCAGACCCGACAGAAAGGGCACGTGGGCGAAACATATTTAATAACAGTGACGGGTGCATCCGCGCGACCGACCGTGATCTCGTCCAGTGGTCCTGATTGCAAAACCTCAGCAAGCGTCGGCTTCTCGATGACAACACGCTTAGGCCGCGTGGTTTGGCTTTCGTCGCGGAACGGATTGAAGCCCTCGGAGCGAGCCGATCTGGCCGAAGCCGTAATGGTCGCCGTCGTGATAGCCTGACCCGGTGTTTGAGCCGCGCCGGTTCCGCTTGGTCCGCCAGGCGCGATGGCCGCCGAGCATGCGCCAGTGAGGCTTGCGACAACGAGCATGGTCAGCAATGCGCAGGTTCGGAATTCAGATCGCATGTGTCGTGGGTCCTCGGTGACGCCTCGCGATGAACCCTCAAAGTCGGCCCGAGCGCAAGCGACGCTGGGACACGCTCGGCCAACGAAGTGTCGACCGAGGCCATGGCCGCTCGCAAACTGATGTCATTTCGGCCGATGCTATTTTGGGCAATACTGTTTTAGCATGCGCCCGACCGCCACCGATTAGGACGCGCTCTTCAACAGTGGCTCGATCGCGGCTTCAAAAGCGGCCATGTTACCGCCCTGCAAGCGCTTTCCGTTGACGAAGAATGTCGGTGTTGAATCGATGCCGAACTTCTTCGATGCCGCGTCGCGGCCTTGCGCAATCTTGTTTAAAAGATCGCGGTTGTTGAGACATTTGTCGAAAGCTTCCTGCGTGAAGCCGACCTGTTTGGCAATTTCGAAGAGGGGCGGCACCGGGTTGCCGCGGATGACCCATTCACGCTGCCGCTTGAACAGTGCGCCGGTCAGGATCTCGCCCTTCTGAGGCGTATCGGTGCAGCGCGCGAGCATGGAGGCTGCTGCCGCCAGGTTATCCAGCGGGAACTCACGGAAGATGAAGCGTATCTTCTTCGTGTCGATGTATTTCTTTTTGAGTTCCGGGTAGACGATATTGTGAAACCGCGCGCAGTGACCGCAGGTCATCGAAGCGTACTCGATAACCGTCACCTTCGCATCCGGATTGCCATAGATGAGGTCGGGTAGCGGGCCTTCCTTCATCAGTTCGGCTTCTGCGATATCGCCGCGGGCTTGGGCGAAAACGGCGGTTGCGCCAGCTGGTAAAGTCGCAAGAACCGCAGTGCTGGCCGACGCCGTCAGCCAGGATCTGCGCGACAATAAGAACGGCGTTCCATCGGCGGACTTCGTCATCGTGTTTCCCTTCATCAACGCGATTGATTCGCTTCGCGCGCAAATCGGCTCGTCTCGTCCAAAACCCAAACCGCAATCGCTCAGCACATCTAGAACATGATGCAACGGGTGCAACTGACAACCACGTAATATCCGCCGCCTGAACCGGTTATGACCGGTCAACCTGGCGTGATCGCACGGTAAACAGCGCTCGCAAGATGGGCAGTCGAGCTTCGAAATTGGCTGCCGCTAGCCTAACCTGCGGAACTTGATATGTTTTTTTGAAGGCGATCGAGTGCTGCCCGCACACCTGGATGCGCGATATGGGTGACATCCTCGGAGAGCGGCGCGACCGATTGTTCCGACGAACGCCCGACGCCGCCCAGGTTTTGTCTTGCCATCTGGCCGAGGCCACCGCTCGAACGTGGGCCAAAACCGTCAGGGCGCTGAAGCAGACGAACTGCCGCGACCGCGCGATATCCAAGGTAGGTGTTCACCTGACCGATGATGTCCGTGGTCTGATATTGCACCTCGAGCGCGAACGCCTGGGGCACCGCCAGAACGAGTGTTGCGCCGGGTCGGTTATCGATGGCGCCGGCGGTTTGAGCATTAGGTCTGGGCCAGTTCAGCCGCTCTGGCTGGCACTTTCGCGCGAGCGCCTCGCCGACGATTGCGCTCCAGTCCGTGGCCAGTGCCGCTGTCGCAAACCCATATTTTTCGAAGGCACGCTTGGTGAGCTTCGGCACAAACCCACCAACTGGCTTTGCGCTCACCCATTTGCGGCCTGTTGGTCCACCAACGCTGCGTTCGCTGCGGCCACTGGCATGTCCGGCATTCAAGGGTTGCTCGTTACGCGCTTGCATCTCTCAAAACTCCCAAGCTTGGTGTCACGCGGTCGCGCTTCTGGTGGCGTGCGATCCCGCGTACTGTTGTGGCGTGATTCGTTGCGAAGCGGGGAGCCGGCAATGACAACCGCAGCCGAGGCGAAAGTCCGTGCCAAGCCCAAGGCGCAATCGAAGACAAAACCGAGGCCCGCGCGCTCGGCCCCGGGGGCGTCTAAAGGGGCATCCCACGGTTCATGCAAGGGTTCATGCAAGGGTTCAGGCCAGGGGGCATCCCGAAGTTCATCCAAGAGTTCATCGCCGGTCTCGTCCGAGGAGCCGCCCAAGCCAAACGGACGGAACGCGGCGTCCCACAAGCCGGGCAAATCACAGAGACGGACGACGGTTTCGACGGATGGTCATTCGCAATGCGCGGACATCAATCGGCGCGTCCTGGACTGGTATGATCGGGAGCGCCGCCATCTTCCTTGGCGGTTTGCGCCGGGCGAGACCGCTGATCCCTACCGGGTCTGGCTCAGCGAAATCATGCTGCAGCAGACAACGGTGAAAGCCGTCGTCCCCTTCTTCGAGAAGTTCACCGCGCTCTGGCCAACGGTCGACGATCTCGCAGCAGCTGACGAAGAGGCGGTCCTGAGCGCTTGGGCCGGCCTTGGATATTACTCGCGCGCGCGAAATCTGCACGCATGTGCGCGCCAGATCAGCGGCGCGTTTCAGGGGCGATTTCCGCGGTCGGAGAAAGAGCTGCTCAACCTGCCCGGGATTGGTCCCTACACAGCGGCTGCGATTTCCGCGATCGCTTTCGACACGTCTGTTGTGCCTATCGATGGCAATATCGAACGTGTGACGTCGCGATTGTTTGCTATCGAGACGCCGCTGCCTGGGGCTAAGCCTGAGATCAAAACCGCTGCGGCGAAGCTCGCGCCGGCCGCGCGCGCTGGCGACTTTGCGCAGGCTCTTATGGATCTTGGCGCCACGGTTTGCACACCGCGGCGGCCATCGTGCCTGATGTGCCCGGTCCAGCCGCACTGTGAGGGCCATGCTGCGGGACTGGCCGAAACACTTCCGCGGAAAGCCGAGCGTGCCGAACGACCGGTGCGGCGCGGCACAGCTTTTGTTGCCTTGCGGGAAGACGGCGCCGTTCTGTTGCGCAAGCGATCAGACACGGGCTTGCTTGCACGGATGCTCGAAGTCCCGTCAACCGACTGGGTGAGAGAGTCGGAAAGCACGGCGTCGTCTGCGCGCGCCGTGCCCGTCAAGGCGAAGTGGCTGTCGCTGCCCGGAACAGTCGTGCATACGTTCACGCATTTCCGGCTCGAACTTGACGTCCGATTTGCCCTCGTTGACCAGGAGACGTCACTCACGATCTGGGCCGACGGTGCACGCTGTCGCTGGGTTCACCGTCGCGATCTCGACCGGCAAGCCTTGCCCTCGGTCATGAAGAAAATCCTTGCCCATGCGCTCAATCACCAGATGTGAGGCGAGATGGCGAAGCACAGCGTCGACGTTCCAGTTTGGCGTGGTCCCACCCTTTAGGCCGCATGGACAAGTGAGGTTTCAAACCTCGGCCGGTGCGCACGTTGAGGCCCAAATTTCCGCTTAGCGAGGCGGCGGTCGCAGATAGCCAATCCGTCCTGGCCTTTGTCGGCGGTAGACTTCGAGGGCTTCATACGCTTCGCGCGGATGAAGCGGCCGTCCGGTTGTGTGAGCCATCTTTTGATCGAGACCCATGACATGCTCGGTCAATTCACGAACCGTACTGTCGAGCATCGCAACGGCTTCGATCGCCGACTTCGGCATGTTGCGCGGCACGGTTGGCACCGCTGTTTTCAGACGCTTTTTGATCGCGTTCGGCAAATAAGCTGACAGCCGACCAAGCCAGCCGATGGCGCGAATTTTCAGCGTTGGTGTCAGCGCGAGGCTGTGTGTGTCCATCCAGTAAAACATCATGTCGAGCACGACGTCCTGATTGCGGGTCAGCGCGGTGTTTCGGTAGTCGCGCCACTCCGCAACGATCTCGAAGCCGGGCTCAAGCTCGATATCAGAAGGCGCGAAGGTCTCACGTGCCGTCACGCCGATCTGGTCGAAAAAGGTGCGGTTGGCCATATCGAGCCGAGTGCGAAACGTTGGCAGCAAAAGCGCGCCATCGGTCGCGGCTGCAAAGGCGAGCCGGATGAGTTTTGAGCAGTACAGTTCACGATAGCCGGTGAGCTCCATCGTAAAATCGTAAGGGATGTGCGGGTGATCGTCGCTCCGCGCGCGCTTTACGAACGCGAGCGCCAACTCGGCGGCTGCTTCGCCGATCCTCGGGTCCCTTGCGCGCAAGATCACGGCGCGCGCCAGGATGCGGTCGTCCCCGATCTCGACACCCGCAACGCGGCCTCCTTCGACCAAGAGTCCGGTGACCTCGGCTCCGATGATCTGAAG
>JBCBWG010000242.1:0-4837 GCA_039817205.1 Pseudomonadota bacterium | reverse complement strand
CTCTTTGATCCACGCGGTCGGATTGATCGCAAGGGGCTGCTGGCGGTCGCAGCACCGATGGTCGTGATCCAGATCCTGGTGATGGCGTTGTTGCGCGTGGTTGAGCCGACGCCAACGGTCGAGATCTTGGAGTTGGTCACCAAGTCGGTGTTTGTTCTGATCGCGCTCGTTCTCGCAGCAAAGCGGCTCCACGATGTCAGCATGTCGGGCTGGTGGATTGTCGGCACGATGTTCGGCGTCACGGCGCTGATCACAGCAAGCGCATTCGGATTTCTCTTTGCGTTGGGGCCGCAGACGCTCGTCGAGGGGAACCTTGGCTTCGTTGTTACGATCGGGATCAATGTCGTGTTGATGATGGCCGCGTTAATGTGGCTGCACTGTAAGCGGGGCACGCCAGCCGACAACGTGCATGGCCCGGTCCCGCAAGGGTTCGGCATCTCGTATCCGGAAGACCCGTCCACGAGCGCTTCAGAAATCAACGACCATGCAGACGATATTGGGGCCGGGGCAGCCACAGCGTAGCAGTTGTTGATCGCTCGGGACCGCATCAGATCCGTTTGCTGATCTAGGTGAAACGCGCCTATGAGAGGGGCTTGTTTATCAGCTGTCGTTGGTCTGCGCTTTTGCCATGCCCCTCTATTTTGCCTATGGCTCAAACATGTCTCCGCGCCAGATGCAGCGTCGCTGCCCGGGCGCGCAGGCCGTTGGCGCGGCGGTATTACAAAACTGGTCCTTTCTGATCCCGGCCGGTCGCGGCGCGAACATTCGGCCGATGCGCGGTGGTGTCGTACACGGTGTGGTTTGGCGGGTTACCGGCCCCCATGTTGCAGCACTCGACCAGTGGGAGGGCACGCGCGCCGGTGCCTATCGTCGGGTACTGCTTCCGATTGAACTCGATGATCGCCGGACCTTTGCGATCACCTATGTTTCGGACCGCACTTGGCCCGGCCGTGAACCGGGTCGCGGTCGGGCCAATTACATTTTGACAGCCGTGTTGCCAGGCGCCGCTGCGTTTGCGCTGCCTCAGCCCTATCGCGAGGAGATCCGGGCTTGGCTGGGACGCCGCCCAATCGGGCCGACGAAACAGGTGTACGTCGGGCGCCGCTCTCGCAAGCGTCGCCGCATTCGTGCCGTTTGACCTCCGCCGTCGATTGCGTCGCGCAAATTCTGATCGGCCTCTCTTCACGGGTCACCACTTGGCAAAAGCATGGCAATCTGATTGCTGAGCAGACGTCTCGTTCACACCCATGCTCATCTCTCTGAGGCCTGCCCATGCGTAGTTTCCACCAGCCCGGTCGTTCGCCCGTTTATGCGCCGCACGCGATGTGCGCGAGTTCGCATCCTTTGGCGACGGCTGCAGCGGTCGATGTCATGCGCGGCGGTGGCAACGCGGTCGATGCAGCGATCGCAGCAAGTGCTGTGCTGGCAGTCGTCGAACACCCGATGACCGGGATCGGCGGCGACTGTTTTGCAATGGTTGCAAAACCCGACGGGTCGTTGGTTGCGCTCAACGCGTCCGGGCGAGCGCCCGCAGGTGCCAGTTATGATGCGCTGACATCCCTCGGCGTCTCCGAACTTGCGATGACTAGCCCGCATGCGGTGACGGTTCCCGGCGCAATCGATGGCTGGTGCCGTCTGCTTGCCGACCACGGCACGTGGCCGTTGGCCCGGTTGTTGGCCCCGGCGATCAGCTACGCGCGCGATGGGTTTCCTGTCGCGCCGAGGGTTCAGTTTGACTGGCACCGTTCGGTGGAGAAATTGAGCGTGCACGAGGGCGCGCGCCAGCATTTGCTCTTTGACGGACAAGCCCCGGCCGTTGGCCAGATGATCCGGATGCCGGCGCTCGCCGACACGTTGGATGCAATCGCGCGCGATGGACGGGATGGATTTTACGCAGGTACGGTTGGCCAGGACATCGTGTCTGAGTTGAACGCGCTTGGCGGGGTGCACACCATCGATGACTTTGCAGCTCAGTCATCGAGCTACGTCACACCGATTGCGGTCGAGTATCAGGGTCTCGCGATCCACGAGCTGCCGCCCAACAACCATGGGATCGTCGCGCTCATCATGCTGCGGATGCTTGATCGCATGGGGCGTCTCAGTAACGATCCGGGCGCGCCTGAGCGGTATCATGTGATGATTGAAAGTGCGCGGCTCGCCTACGGGATGCGTGATCGGTTCGTCGCCGATCCCGAAATGGCCGATGTGCCGGTCGATCACATGCTGTCCGACGAGACCATCGAAACGCTCGTCAGCCGTGTTGATCGAACATGTCGCACGCCCGACCTCGCGCCGATGCCGGAGCCAGCGGGTTCCGATACCGTTTATCTGAGCGTCGTCGACGCGGACGGGATGGCGGTGTCCTTTATTAACTCGCTGTTCTCGGCGTTCGGCTCAGGCATCGTCACGCGCAAATCCGGCGTGGTCTTGCACAATCGCGGTCAGGGCTTCCGCATGGACCCGACCCATCCCAATTGCATCGCGCCGCGGAAACGACCGATGCACACGCTCGTGCCCGCGATCGCAACGGAGAACGGTCAGCCCGTCATGAGTTTTGGTGTCATGGGCGCAGCATTCCAGCCGCTTGGACACGTGTACGTGGTGACCAACATGCGCGACTACGGCATGGACGCTCAAGAGGCGCTCGACTTCCCGCGCGTGTTCTTCGAGGACGATGGGCGCGTGATGGTCGAAGAAGGGGTCTCCGACGCCACCACCGAGGCCCTGCGCGTCCTCGGCCACGATGTCGGCGTTCGCGAGGAGCCCTGGGGTGGCGGCCAAATTGTGCAAATTGATCCGCAGTCCGGCGTGCGCATCGGGGCCTCGGACCCGCGCAAGGATGGGGCGGCCCTCGGGTTCTGACGTCCGGTTCCTTGAGAGCATCGCCCGCAACACCGAACCGATCGCTTGCGCCGCTTTAGTCGCATTTCACTCCCGTGTCTGGCCGAGCCGCGCTGCCTGTTCCCGCAGGCCCCTTAAGATCGGCTCGTAGGCATCTTCATCGCGCGTTTCGGGATAAGCCATGAAGACCGGATACGAGAACTTCCGCGCCCGACTGGCGAGCCGCATCCGCTGGCGCCGTAAAAACGGGCGGGCAACCCGCATCGGCAGGTAGGCGGTCGCTGGATGACGCAGCATGTAATCGATGCCCATGCTGCCGACATCGAGGTTCAGTCCAGCGTTCATGAAAGCGGGATCGACCACTGCATCTTCGGCGCGGATGTCGGCACCCCAATTTATGAAAACATGCTCAATTTGATCGCGCCGCGTGCCGGGCTTTGCGGTGATGACGCGTGCAAAAACATCGTCGAACAGGTGCTCGCTCACGATACCCGGATGCTGCAGTGGGCGATACGAGATTGCCAGATCGAGTGTGCCGTCGACCATCCTGAGCGCGAGTGCCGACGGGCTTTCAGAAGACGCTGAGACGGCGATGTCGGGAATGTGAGACCGCATCCAGCTGACCCACTCAAGGAGAAAACCTGCCCACAACCCTTGCGGTGCGCCAACGGACAGGTGATCGCGGTGACGCTCGGCAAGGCCGACCTCGAACTGCGCATGCTGCCAGACACGTACCAACGTGAGGGCGTGACGGCGGAACTGCTCACCGGCCGTTGTGAGTTCAGCCCCGGTCTTCGTGCGTTCGAACAACGGTTGGCCAAGCGCATCTTCGAGGTTGCGAATGCGCGCGCTCACCGTTGACTGCGTGATGTTCAAGCGTCGTCCGGCATCGATGAAACTCCCCGTCTCGGCAACGGTGAGAAAGGTGCGTGCGAGGCTGATATCCATCGATCAACACGTGGCTCTTGATGCGCATCACGCGTGAGACGTGATGGCCCTGGGAACCGTTGAAGCATGAGCAATCGAAATTTTCGATAGGCCGGTTCGGAAAATTCCGTTTGTGGTGAAGTTGGAAACAAATGAATGTGTTCGCGCGTTTGCGGCGAGACGCGTGTCGAAGTGTGTTGCGTGCTGTTGATCGGGATCACAAGCCCGTCGCGTACCCAACGGCGCCACAAACTTCAAGGCACTCAATCGCAAAATGAAGAAGTAGGAAGTGAGCAAGTATGAGAGCGCCAGCAAAGAAGAAAGTCGCCGCCAAGAAGAAGGCACCCGCCAAGAAGGCTCCAGCCAAAAAAGCTGCCGTGAAGAAGGTGGCAGCTAAGAAGGTCGCAGCGGCGAAGAAAGCTCCAGCGAAAAAGGTTGCCGCAAAGAAGGCTGCACCGAAGAAGGCCGCTGCCAAGAAGGTAGCAGCGAAGAAAAAGGCACCGGCCAAGAAGGCCGTCGCCAAAAAAGTTGTGGCCCAGAAAGCGGTTGCCAAGAAAGCTGTCGCGAAGAAGGCTCCAGCCAAGAAAGCCGTCGCCAAGAAGGCTGTCGCGAAGAAGGCACCGGCCAAGAAGGTTGCTGCGAAGAAAGCGGTGGCGAAGAAGGCCGTGCCAAAGAAGGCTGCGTCCAAGAAGGCTGCGTCCAAGAATGTATCGGCGAAGAAAGCTCCGGCAAAGAAGGCTGCAGCCAAGAAAGCCGC
This sequence comes from Pseudomonadota bacterium, assembly GCA_039817205.1. Lineage (GTDB taxonomy): Bacteria > Pseudomonadota > Alphaproteobacteria > Rhizobiales > Hyphomicrobiaceae > JBCBWG01. The sequence goes on along the minus strand of JBCBWG010000242.1, from coordinate 312 downwards.
AAGAAAAGCCAGCATCTAACGGCGAGGGCGCGCGACTTCTCGTGTCGGGCCCGTTCTAAACTCAGGCCGGGCTCAACTCAGGCCGTCTCAACTCAGGCCGTCTCAACTCAGGCCGTGGCGCCCACTGTCCCCTTCTCAACAGTGCCCGCCGTCACGATGCCATGTTGGTCCCGTCGACGTAGGAGAGAATGGGACAACGAAACGGATGAGCTGGCCTTGATACGTTGCGCACCGCACAGCATTCTTGTGGTGCTGTACACAAGTGACGTGCTCTGTGACCGTCGGCGAGGGTGTCCACGCTGGCGGTTTTTC
>JBCBWG010000241.1:0-4838 GCA_039817205.1 Pseudomonadota bacterium | reverse complement strand
TGTCGCCCGCGAAATTGATGTCGCGGCCCTTCGCGACGCGCCCCGAAACGCCGATATAATAATGGTACGGGATATCGCCCCAGGCCCTTCGAAACCGCCTGCCAATCTTCGCGCGACGCTGCGAGTAGCCCTGAAGCCCGCGCATCTTCCGTTCGAGCGAGATCTTTGGCTGCATCCGGACGCCGGTCATATGGATGATGATCTCGCGCGGCGTCTGACGCTTCATGAGTTTTGCATTGCCCGGCTTGGCCCCCCAGGCGTCGCGCGTGACGATGCCGTCCAGCTCGTCCGCCGCGGTTGCCGGACACGCAATGGCCGACGCCGTCAAAGCCAGGGCTGCAATCACCATCGTCGGCCGGGCCTCAGAACGGTTGGCACGGTGGCCCAAGGACATGCGCATGGCAACTTCCTCACAACGGGGTCATTGAAACCGCGAAAACCAAAGTCGGTCTACCTGTGAAGCCATTGGCGGGGGGATGCACGGCGCTTCACAGATAGACCGTCGTGCCGCAGCGCGGGTATGAGCCATCAGACAAACTCTGGGACTCAAGACCGAGGCTGCAGAATTAACAGCCGTACTTGATGTAGGCGGACCGGATGCCATCGCGGCGGAACGCCCGGCGCCAAGCGTTCGCATTTCCCCGGCTCGTCGGGCCTGCAACCTGACAGAACCAACCCGGGCGGAAGTTGCCGATGTTGTTGGTCCAGATCACGCGACCCCCAGCAAAGTTCGAGGACCGACGTGCGGGCCCTGGACGGCGTGCGCACGTTCCGATCGCGTACCAACCGCACGCTTGGGCAACCTGAAACCCACCCGTAGATGATGCAGCAGTCGGCGCGGTTTGGTCGGATGCCGCAGCGGCCGTCGCCGAAAACGCGAGCGCAAATGCGACCGCCGCAGCAACACCAAACTCTCTGAAATTGATCATAACAAAATTCCTCCTGACGTTTGTTTTCGGCTCAATGTGTTGTCTCGTCCGACGGGCGGCTGAACGGGTTGGATCGCGATGGCTCTAGAGGTCGCCGCAACCTTCTTTGACGTAGGCCGAGCGCGCGCCGCGGTTGCGCATCCGGTTCCGGGCCGCAAATGCAGCGCCGCGCGTGTTGCGCTGGACGACGGAACAGAAAAAGCCGGATCGGAAGTTATCGATATTGTCGGTGCGGATGACGTAGCCACCGAACCGACGGGCGCCACGCACGGCTGCAGCGCGCGTCTTTGCACATACGCCGATTGCAAACCATTGGCACACAAGGCCGTCGCTTGCTTGGGCGGGTGCGTCGGCTGTCACCAGAGTCATTGCGCCAAGCGCTACCGCTGAGAGAAAAGTCCGCATCGGCTCTAAATCCTCTATCTCAACTGGCACGCCGTCGGTCGTCAGCCCGGTGATCACTCATCCGTAAAGAGCACATGTCTGGCGCCCCGTGCGAGTAGGGATTTATCGATCAGGCTACGTCTTTAGGCGTGTCCTTTTGGTTGGTGTCGCGAACCTGTTCAAATCAGGGTCTCACCTCGATCCTCAAATTCGCCGGCGGGCGTCAGCGGGCTAAGCTTCGAACGGATGTTTCAACCCGCATCAGCTTCTGTTGCCGCGCTGATGGATTTGAGGATGGCGCCCAGCGGCTGAACGCTTTCTGAACAAAACTGATATTGTTGCGCGAATTCAATTGGATACGCGATCTTGCTTATGATTTCTTCTCAATGCCGGAAAATTCCGGTCGCCGCACCCCGGCTGATATCGCGCCCGACTGGCCCAAGCCTCCGCGGAATGAGCGCGCACTTATCACCCATCTATTGATTGCGTTGCAGACGACCGTCAGCCGTGGTCTTTTGGCGCTTCGCAGGGGAGCCGCCAGCCAACATGTTCATTCCGACACTCACCGCCTCGACCCAGCTCGACCGCCAAAGCGAAAAGCGCAGCGATGCAGACTACATCGCCGAGCGACTGGCGGCGCCGGACGCGCGCTTCATGGTGCTGGCGGACCACAAGCCGGTTATCTGGTCGAACGACGAGCGCACGGAGGGCGGCATCCGCTGGTTCGCTGCGGACGAGTTGCGGAAGTTTGGATTACCGGTGCAGGACGCTGTGTTTCTTGGCGTCACAAAATCCGACGCGCCAGATGCGGGCGCTGCGCGCTTTTCAGTCGCCTGCACCGAGCATCGTGTCCGCAATGCGCCGGGCGGTCTGGAACACTTGCGGCCCATCGTCGACCTTCGCTCACTTGCCATGAACGGCGGCGCGCCAGCCGAAGAACTCTCACTGATGGGCCTCGCCAAGGGGATCTCGCACTGGCACGACAACAACCGCTGTTGCGGACTTTGCGGCGGCTCGACCGAACCGCGCGACGGCGGCTGGAAGCGAAAATGCTGGGCGTGCGGTGCCGAACATTTCCCGCGCACCGATCCCGTCGTGATCATGGCCATCATCGACCGCCGCGAAAACCGGGCCGACGACCGTCTCCTTCTCGGCCACGAAGCGCGCTTCATGCCGAACATGTGGTCGACGCTCGCGGGCTTTCTTGAAGCTGGCGAAGACATCGAACATGCCGTCCGCCGCGAGACGCGCGAGGAAGCTGGCATCACAGTCGGCGCGGTCCGCTACCACAGTTCACAACCCTGGGCGTTCCCCTACTCGCTGATGATCGGCTGCCACGGTTTCGCCGAGACGACCGACCTCGACATCGACACCAACGAGATCCTCGACGCCCGCTGGTTCTCACGGCGGGATCTGGAGCTTATGCTGGCAGGTCAGCATCCGGAGGGGCTATGGGTGCCGGGGCAGCAGGCAATTGCGCGGAGCTTGGTGCAGGCGTTTGTCGAGGGTGCGGTTTAGCCCCCCGCACCACCACGGTCATCCTGGGGCTTAGGCCCAAGACCCATGCCACAACCAACGGGAAAAATCACTGGAGCGTTGGCCGCGCGATTGGAAGATCAATTGGATTGCCCGGAGTAATCCGCGCCAATATCAGACAACACGTCTCAACCTTCCTGCTGCGCAAAAAAACTGGTCTTTGGATATTCAGGACGCAGCATTTCGTAGGCTTCGGTGCGGATTGTGCCGGGGTCTTCGCCGCGAACGAAGAGGCCCTGATGTTTGGTCGGAACAGGGTTGGGCGTTAGCGGGACGGCGTCACCGGCGGAATAGACCGAAATGAACAGAGTGCGGGGCTGGTCCGAGAGATTGGGGGCTGAGCCGTGAGCCAGGCGCGTGTGCATGAGGCACACTGAACCGGCCGGACCGGTGCAAATAGAGGCGCACGCTTTCATGTCGGCGGCCGTCTCCGGATCGACTGAGCCCGTGAACTTGCCGTCCTGCCAGATCGGATGGAGTTCGCCGGTGTGGCTGCCCTCCAACACCTCGAGCGGCCCGTTTGTTTCTGTGACCTCATCGACCATCAAAAGAGCGGTGACGAGATCGGAGTTTGTGTGTGGCGTGAACGGGAAATCTTGGTGCCACTTCACCTCTGTCGCCGCGCCTGGCAACTTCGAATTGATCTTCGTGTGGTGCAGCTTGACCGACGGACCGATGAGATCAGCGACCATGTCCGTCATGCGGCTGTCGGCCATCGCCTCGTAATAGGCAGTTGAAATCTCGGTCGGGGCCTGCACACGGCGAAGCGCCGGCTGGTCGGCCGAATGCCCCGGCTGCACATCGAACCGGATGCGGCCGTCGATCATCTCGCCGTAAGGTGCGCTCTTGGCGCGGCTCTCCTCGACCCAAACCGCGAAATCCGCACGGAGCCGTTCCAGCAACTCCGGACTGACGGCGTTGGGCATGGTCAGCACGCCGCTCCGCCAAAACGCGGCGACTTGATCCTCGCTTAGGACCGTGGGTCTGTCACTCATCGCCGAACTCCCATCACCGTCGAACAATCGCTCGAACCAAACTTTTGGTTTGCGTCTCAGCCGGCCCGTGATGATCCGGCAGGTCCGGCAGCAAAGCAATCGCTGTGCCCGAGACATCATCGGAATTTCCGATCGAAGGACTGGTCCGGATCAATTAGCAGTCGGCGGGCGCTCTCTCGATATGTCGCGTGTCACCAGCGTGACACTTAGCAATGCAGCTCAGGAGCGCAGTCGTGTTCAACCCTTTCGCCGCCTTCGCCAGCCCAAAGCTTATGCAAAGCACCGATATCTTCGAACTCTGGGACGACGCCCATCCACGAGTGCCGCGAACGCACGTCGCGGTTGGTGGAGCTGTATTCAAGCCGGAACAGTTGCAAGAGCAGGCGCCAGACGAGGTGCAAGACGGGGCACAAGATCGGGTACAAGACCGGGCATCGCGGGATCACCTTGATTTGCAGCCTGAGAGCACGAACGACGCTTGGAACACTCGTTCTGCAGAGACGGCAACGAACACCGCTGAGACAACGAAGAGAGCGGCCTAACGCTCTGTTACATCCGCACGAGACCCGACTCCGACAGAGCATCTCGTGGTCATCTCATCTATACGTCATGACACCCCTGGCGATGTAACCCGCCACGGATCTCAAAAAGATCGCGTCTGCTTCTTGTCTGCGCGCGGACCCATCAACGCCCGAACAGAGATGCACCCACAATTCGGCATCAAGCCGACACCGCGCCTCCAAAGCCGCAAGTGTTTCGCCATCCAGCTCGCGCCTGACGTTCGGCACAAGGTCATCAGTTGGTGGTGTCTCGTTCACGCGCTTCCGCTCGAACTGTGCACCGAGAAACTGCGATAGCTCCGCGTCCAGGTCCCAATTTTCATAGATTGACGCGAACGCTATCTGGTCGATTTTCGACTTAGCCTCAGCCAGCAGTTCGGCTTCGTGCTGCTCTGCGATAAAACCAGCGTCAGGTAATCTGGGGTCCGGCCACA
>JBCBWG010000240.1:0-4841 GCA_039817205.1 Pseudomonadota bacterium | reverse complement strand
GTGGCCAGCAAAAGAAAGGCCGGATGCGCATGGTCATCTTCCCGTCCGACCTCCAAAATGCGCAGCGCAATCGAAAACGCTCTGGCCCAGCTCGATCCGGCGCCGGATCCCCAGCCCCAAGCCGGCCCGCTACCTCAAGCGGCTGGAGCTCAACGACCCAACGTTGATTGTTCGTGACGGTATCAAAAAAAGACTTTAAATCGAGGATGACAATTCGAACGACCGGCGGTCCACGGCATCGCGAATTACATGCGAAAAGTTCGCTTCCAAATTCTCGTCTTTCTGAAAGATGGTCGCGCGCTTTGTGCCAACGACAAAGCAGCCAATCTGGTCTTTGCGTTGAAATTCTATTCTCGACATGTCCGACTCCACATGTCCGGGCGAGTTCCAGGCGGATACGGAGAAAATACAATTTCTTTAAGACGCTAAGGGCTTCGTCCATTATAAGTGGACCCTACCGGAGCGCCATTCGCCAGTGCCAATGGAGCGGTACGAAACGCAGGCAGTGATAGCGAACTTGAGTTATCTGTAAAATTTTGAGGCTATGCGGTGATGAGTTTGGCAAACCACCAAGCAACAGGATACATCTTTGAAATAAGCCGCTCAACTCATCGCCAGGCGACAAGCTGAGCGGCCGCTATCACGCACTTCGATAGAGCTTCGTCATGACAAACTCGCGATGGCCGAGGGCTTCGGCTGCGGTGTTGCGGCCATTGGCGGTGCGAACGATCATGTCGATTAACGCGTCGCCGGCATCGTCCAATGTCATGTCGCGGCGCAGGATACCCGAGACATCGACGTCGACATGCTCGGGCATCGTCCTCACCGTGCGCGGATTGGCTGTGATCTTGATCACCGGCACGATCGGATTGCCGACGACGTTGCCCTGCCCGGTCGGGAACGTGTGGACGACATATCCACCGGCAGCCATAAGCGTGACACACTCGGCAGCGGCCGATGATGTGTCCATGAAGTAGAGCCCCTTTCCAGCTTGGGGGGCCTCAGCCGGGTCCAAGATGTCGATGTACTTTGACGTCCGGCCAATCTTCTCAAGGTTGCCGAGCGCTTTTTCCTCGATGGTCGACAACCCGCCTTCGATGTTGCCTTTGGTCGGCTGGCTCTCGGAGAGATCGTCGACCTTGTTCGCCTCGATCACGTCGTCCTGGTAGGCCTGCCACATCTTGTACCAACGCTCGCCAACCTCCGGCGTGGCGGCCCGCGTCTTGCAAATGTGTTCGGCACCGGTGATCTCGGACGTCTCGCCGAAACAGCCGTAGATGCCCTCGGGCAGAAGCTTGTCGTACATGTTGCCGACGGTCGGGCACGAGCCGAGCCCCGTCGTCGTGTCGCTCTCACCGCACTTGGTCGAAACCCAGAGCTCGGAAATCGAGCATTCCTCTTTGTTCAGTTCCGTCGCCCAATGAACGTACTCTTTGGCCTGGCGGCTCGCATCCATGATCGTTTTCAGATCGCCGTTCTGTTCGATCGAAAATCCTGTGACCGGTTTACCGGTTGCCGCGATCCCATCGACAATCCGCTTCGTCCAGCCGGGCTCGATACCGATGACGATGACGGCTGCAACGTTGGGGTTAGCGCCCGTGCCAATCATTGTGCGGAAGTGCAGGTCGAGATCAGGGCCAAACTGTAGGCGGCCGTAGGCGTGCGGAAGCGCCAGGGTCCCTTTGATGTTGTTTGCAACCGACTCGCAGGCCGCGTTCGAGATGTCATCCACGGGCAAGATGATGACGTGATTGCGCACGCCGACGCGGCCGTTTTCGCGGCGATACCCCTTGAAGGTGAGGTTTCCGTATTTCGATGCCATTGGTTGTTTTCCCTCACCAGCGCTTCGTTTTGAGATTGTGGACGTGGACGTGATCGCCCGTGCCAGCTCCCCCCGTCATGCGGCCAATGTCTTCGCCGTACTTGATGACCGTTTCGCCTTCAGTCAGCTCTGACAAGGCGACCTTGTGACCGATCGGAATGTCGTGGTTCGCGGTCACGCGGACCTCGGAATTGGTTTCCGTGATCACGCCAAGCATATCTGTTCCGGCAGATAGGCCCTCGACGACGATGACGCCCACGTTGTCTTTCGGGCTGTGCACGAGGAAGTGCGGGTTCGACAATTCAACCTCCCAAACCTTGTTCGAATTCTTTTTGTAACGCGCCCAAGCCTTTAGCGCACGTGACCGTTGGCAACCAGACCCCTCATGACGAACGTCGATGGAGGGGTGGTATGCTTGATCTGCATTGGCCCCGTGAGGCGGAACTCAGAGACAAACATTTACGGTGCGCCCGGTCGGGCACAGACCCGGGCCATCGGTAGCGCCTCGATTTGCGACGCCTTTCCGGACATAGGCAAATCGGTAAGCTTCGTGTGAAATTCAAAGTGTTCGGCGGTGCGTTCGACCGCGTGCTTTGGACGCCTTCCCGCGAAAGGATCTTAAGATGCGCCTTGGCCAACCCATCCCGAATAGGTTTTCCAGTCTTCGTCGTGGTCTCGTCGCCGCGGTCATTTTGCCAGCCACGCTGGCGCTTACCGGGTGCTATGATCAGCAATTGTCGTTGGACGTCGCGCCAAACGGGGACACTGAGGCGACCGTCGCAATTCGTTTCGACCGCGAGATGCAAGAAGTGATGCGCCTCATCACGATGGCGGGTGATGTCGATCCGAGGGCCGCAATGTTTCTCAGAGACGGCCCATGTCGCGCGCTCGAATTTGCAGCGGCGCTTGCGCCGGGAAACCCGTTTCGCGTGCGAGCGACAGAAGGGCTACAGACCACCAATCGCGGCGAACAGTACGTCTGCAACTTCAATATTGAGTTGGGGCAGATCAGCGACTTGGCGCAAATGGTCGAGCGGATCCCAGATGCGGACATGCGCCGCTTTATTCAGCTACGCGGAGTGGGCAACCAGCAATACGAACTCATCATCGACATCGCCGCGCTTCCCGATCTGACGGACGACAAAACTGTCTCCGCGATTGAGCTTCTGATCGCGTCGCGTCGGGGGGCTGGCGTCCCGAAGATCAGCCGCAACCAAATCATTGCCCTGATCAGGCAGTTTAAGAAGGCCAACGTTGCCCTCAACACCATCCTCTATCGCAACCGCGACATCACCTTCACCTTCCGGGCACCCGAAATCCTCTCCTCAAACGTCCCGGCGACGAACAATTCCATTAAAATCGAGACCGATGCAAAAACGGCAACCGAATGGTCTCTCAGAACCAACCGCAGCCTCCAGTCCCGTCTCCAGGTCCGGTTTCGTCACTAGAAAAGTTGCTGGTTCGGGCGTAGGGAAGTTGAGGAGCTTGAAGACGTAGGCGCGTCTGAAAACCACGTGTCGCGTGTTATCCGTGGCCTACGAAAAAACGAACGTCGCTCCTTTCCATCCCTACCGCTTCCTCTGCTCCTCCAACCGCAGATAGCGCGTCGTTGCCGAGGTCAAAGCGCCGCCGACGACACATGGCAGACCGAGTGCAACTTGACCGGTCGCGCCTGCGACAACGCAGCCCAGCGCGACAGCGGTTCCAGCCGCTTCACTCCACCAGGCCCAACCGCGCTTCTTGGGCGGCCCTTTGGCTTTGCGACGGGCGATTTTATCGAGCGCTTCCTTGCGCAACTTGTGCGTTTCGAACGTCTCGGCCGCCGTCACGATCTTTCGGACAACCGCTGCAATCGCTTTCGGCTGCCGGTAACTTTCGGCGCGAAGGAAATCGAGCAGCGCCTTGTCCCGCGATGCGTTTATCGCGAGCGTCCACAGCGCCATGCTACCGATCGTCAATCGCTCAAGGTTCTCGGTCTCATCCGCCCACGCGAGTGCTGGCAGAATGCGCAGGATCGGATCGTAACGTCCCGTTGCGAAGTACTGACCCCACCAAGCATCGAGAACGTGCGGACCTTCGTCGAGCTCTCGCTCGTGCAGCGGTTTGCGTTTGCCGGCGAGGTAGCCGCGAATGTGGACGTGTCGGGCCGGCATGCGCTCGGTAAATCGACCGAGCAGATAGCGCCACTCGGGTAAGCCGGAATCGGTAATCCCGCGAATGACGATGATCTGGTCTTCTGGCGGCAATGGGAACGTCTGCGCGATCAGATCCGGCGCCTCGGTCTGATTGGCCGCGATGACGCCTGCGAAAAAACCAAGATAAACGCCCGCACGCTCAGGATCTCTCAGGAGGCCAAGGCGCGCGATCGCCTTCATCGCCGCTGGCACATCACGCACGCGAGGCTCTTCCCGGTAGGTGTCGAGCCAGGCCAGAACCTCTCTCGGGCTTTGAAAGGCGATCGCCCGGGCGGACGCTGGCGCCGTGCGCGTCTCGGCGGTCGCGCGACTTGCTCCGGGAAGAAGCCCCATGCAGAGCGTTCCGCTCGCCATGGCAACTGAAATTGCTATGGCGCCCAACCCGCGCGTCACGTCCGTCATGCCACCCCCCAGATCATCGGCATTCAGGCCGCCTCTCGCGCCCATGCCTCAGTCTCTCTCGCGCTCCATCAGCGACAAGGATTGGCCAATTTCATGGCTGAGCCGACGTCAAGATAAGCGGACAGAAGCCACAGACTGCGATCAAGGCGGCACGCGCGGTGTCTGGCTGACAGGTTGAGACGGCGGTGTTAGATCGTCGGCGACCAGGACCGGCACGATCGAGGCGAAGCGAGATGACAATGCAAATCGAAGAGAAGCGCGCTCAGCTTATTTCGATCATACGTGAGCGGTCCTACGGCACGGGCGTTCAAATCACGCTGGCGTCTGGACGCGTCTCAGACTTCTACTTCAATCTAAAGCCAACCATGTTGCATCCCCAGGGCGCACGGTTGATCGGCGACTTGATCGTTGATCATCTCGCC
>JBCBWG010000023.1:0-24150 GCA_039817205.1 Pseudomonadota bacterium | reverse complement strand
GATCAATTTCGGTAACCGCGAGATCTGCTAGACGCCGCAAGTGCACCTCGCGAGCGGCGCATTCCGGTCGTCCGGGAGACACAAACGCGGCTTACCTCACTGCAAAGTCCTGTGGTTGCGGTCGACGATTGTTCGCGCCGCACGGTTCGTCCTGGTGCGGTGGTCGCGGCGCGGTAATGGTCACGCTTCTCAAATTTTTCACACGGCTCTGCGAGTGTCTCGTCCTGCTCCCCGTGCGCGCCATCAGTTTGTTTTTCGTCAACATCGCATTCAATCCGCGCCTCGGTTTCATTCGCTACGTCATCGCAGGCGGCGTCTTTTACGTCGCGTTTGCTGTGGCGCTCGTCTACGTCGTCGCGCCCATCCGAGGCATGGTCGGCGCGGAATACCTGTCGGAAAAGCTACGCTACGATGCCGAGCGCTGGCTCGCGACCGCCATCTACGACCGGCGCGGTGACTTCGTTGGCACGTACGATCCGCGCCTCGACAGCCAGCGCGATGTCAATTTCACGGACAGTGCGATTAATGTCGGGGGCTATACGGCGAACCCGGATCACAAATCGATTCCCGTCCGCACGGTCCCAAAGCACTACTGGCAATGCCTCGTCTATCATGAGGATCGCTACCTCGGCACATGGCGAAATCCGTACGGCATCGACCTCGGCGGCGTTCTGAAAATTCCATTTTCAACGCTCGCCCGCACGATCCGACGGGGCCGCCCGTCGCTTGGCGTCGGCGGGTCAACGCTTCCGATGCAGTTTGCGCGGGTGATCTACAAGACGCCGCCGCGCACCGATGAGAGCCCGTGGCAAAAGCTCGGTCGAAAGGCGCGCGAATGGTGGATGGCGCCGGTTATTTATCACGAGCTGACCCGCGGCGGCGACATCACACCCCTCCAGCAGTGGTCGGCCAATCACCTGTGGCTTGCGCAACGGACGTATGGAGCCCCGCTCCACGGCGTCGAAGTGACAAGCCAGATTGTGTTCGGCAAAGACGCTAAGGATCTGTCGATTGCCGAGCAGTTCGTTCTTGCATCGGCTGTCAATAAGCCAATCATTCTGCTTCCCGGCAGCGATCGGCTCAATCGCGTGCGCCTCGACCGCTGGCGCTATATTGCCGAAGTCCGCGCGACCCGGTGTGCGAGCGAACTTCTCAACGACGGCGAAGCCCAAAAGCGCGTTGTCACCGAACTCATCGACATGGCCTCTGGCCCACCCAATCCGCGATTGCAGCCCCGCCTTCAACAGGCGCTCGAAACGCACCGACCGCAATTCGCAAAGCGGGCGAAGGCGAACCCGAGGCTGCGCGCCAACACGCTTCTGCCAGCTGTGCGCCTCGGCGCACGCGAAGAGATGAAGCATGCGTACGGCTTCAACTGGCGCGCGCATGTGCGGGGGCTGACAACAACCATTGATGCCGCTGAGAACCTGAGTTTCCGGCAGTCGGTTCTCGAAACACTCAAGGGCCTTGAGAAGCGTTGGAACGGTCGGCTGAAACCAGGCTTCACGCTCGATCCGTTCAAAGGCGGCGCAGACCTCGTGATGCCGGATGTTGTGGTCGTCGCAGCCGATCACCGCGGTCGGATCGTCCGATATTACGAGTCCAGCGAAACCGCTCCGTATTTCGGCTCAATCATCGCCCGTGACCGCGAAAGTGGTCGCTACGATGTTGCTCGCGAAAGCCGCGCGATTGCCTCAACGGGCAAAATGTTGGCAGCCGTCGCAATCGCAAACAGTGGCCGGGACACATCCACGTCGGGCTACGTCGACACGGAGGCACCGTCTCGCGGCCTTCGGACTTGCCGACGCAAAGGGCGCTTACGCCGCGCGCGAACAGCCGAAGTGTCGTTTGCCTGCTCGCTGAACCGGCCGCTCGAATGGCGGACGGCGCGCGCCGGGCAGCGCCAGATCAGTCGGCTTATCGATGGCTTCGGTTTGACCCGCCCGCCAGCGGACACGTCCGGCGCGCAGACACCACCATCGACGGCAATTGTGCGGGGGCTCGTTGGCGGGGCACCCCGAACCGTCCACCACATGTCGTCCGTGATTCTGGCAGCGCTGACCGGCCGGGGCGGCACAGTCCAACCACCACCGACGCTGATCGACGGCTACGATTTCACCACGGACGCGGCGAAAGCGATCATGGCCGAGCATGCGGCCAAGCCCATCAAGCCGGACCAATTCATCAAGCCGTCAGCGCGTCCATTACTGAAGAAGCTTCTGCAAAGCCCGCTCTGTTACCGGCATCGCGGCCGACACCACGGAACGCTCAAGTCACTGAAGCACTGGTGTGCCGAGCGGCGCGCGGACCTGCGTTTACATTTTGCGAAGACGGGCACGCAGGTGAACATCGACCCTGACGAGACAGTGGATGTCTGGGCCAGCGGCGGCCTGCAATTTTCGAACGGCGCGGCCTATTCTTACGTCGTCATGGTTGGCACGGGCACGCCATCACGGCCGTTCGCGCGCAGCCTGCATTCCAGCCAAATCGCAGCGCCACTCGTGGATGCCCTTTTGCGCGATATCGCGAAGCACGCCGAGGCAAATCCCGTGTTCCGATCTCGCCCCCGAACACGATCGGTTTCGGAGCCCGGCACCAGTGCGCGACCTGTTCCGGTTTCGTCGAACGCCGGCGCTGAGCCGACGCCTGCACGACCGGTCGCCGCCAAAACCCACGCGCCATTGCGCCGTGTCGCATCCCGCCGTGAGACAAAACAAAAGCCGCGGCCGTTTTCCGTACAGGACGTCTTCGGCCAGCTGAGCACACGCTGACCGCTGATCGTCGAAACTGTGGTCATCTCCCGTTCACGAATGCGCCCCCGTGTTGCCTAAAGCGCGGCCCACTGCCGTCATGACTGAACCTTATCGGTCACACTTGCGGTGCGATTTTTGACCGAGCGTCCGTTTTGTTTGACCTCGGTTTTGCGCCGTTTGGGCACGTCACGCGCCACGCGCGGGACATCGCAACAGGGGCGGACACATCAATGGCATCGACGCGGCAACCGGACGTCGAACACCTGCGCGCATCGATGATGAACATGCAGGACCCGGCGCTGGACAGCGGTTGGCCAGACGAGCCTAAGCGGAAGCGGGACTGGAAGCGCGTTGTTCTGATCTTCGGCCTCGGCGCACTGTCGTGGGTGGCAACCTACATCGGCATGCTCGAGCTCATCCAGGCCAACATGGGCACGCTCGATCTCGGCACGAAAATCGTCATTGGCTGTTCGGTCGCCATGCTCATGACAATGATCATCTGGCTGCTCGACCAATTGTTCGCGCCACTTCCGATTGCAACGAAGGCGGCCTATCTCGCTGGCTATGTTTTCCTGACGGCCATCTCCGTTGGTTTCGGTTTTGGATTTTACTGGAAGGTACTTGAGAGCCGGACGGAAGCCTCCCGCTCGGCCGAAAGCGCGGTGACGCAGGTCCAGGGCTCATTGACCGGTGCCGTCGCGCGGCTCGATCAGTTGCAAGGCACACTCGGCGACCTGACGACTGTTTCATCCGCCAAAGCCATCGAAGAACGTGAGCGCGGGACATCATGCCCGAACTCGCGGCCGGGCGATGGCCCACGCCGCAAACTGCGCGATGCCGACGCGGCCAAATTCGATTTCGCTGCGAACTTTGTCCAGGGGCGTGCAGGTCAGGTCAAAACAGATCTCGGCGCGCTCGATGCGGACCTGAAGAAGATTGCGACGGGCGACCCGAGCACAATCGATCCGAACACCGGCACGCGGAACGCGTTCCTGCGCGGTCTTGAGCGCAAGCTTGAGCTGACGGCGACGCGGTTCAATGCCTTCCGCACCGACCCGCAACTGAAGCAAATCCGCTCAGATCTCAATCAGCGCTCAGGCCAGACGATCTTTCCAACCGGCCGTGGCCAGGCGACGTTCTCCTGCCCCGATCCGCAATTGCAGACGGCACTTCGCGGTGTTGTTCGCGCGATCGATGAGCTGCCCATCCTCGCAAAACCAACGATCGCAACGGTCGAGGGCTCGGAAGCCGTCATCGAGGCGTTCCGCCGTCTCTCGGCAACGGCGATCGGCGCGCTTGCGTTCAAACTCCCGCCGTCCGCCGATGAAATGCGCGAGTTGCAGAAGCGCGCGGTGCGGAATGCGGAAAACAACGGTCGCCAACCGGAGGTCACGAGCGGCCTGCAAGGCGGCCTGACGAACCGCGATTTCATTCCGCTCGCCATCGCGGTCTTCGTCGACTTGTGCCTTCTGCTCGTCTCGATCGGCCGACCGATGAACCGCATGGACAATCTTGTCCCGCGCATGAAGTCCGCCGAGCGCGGACCCGTTTATCGCATCCTGTCGAAGTTTTCCGAGATCCACCGCGACCCTGAAATCCGGGAGAAATTCGAAGTGTTCAGTCACGTTGTTTTCTCGTTCAACGGCAGCCAGTACGTCGCCGTTCCGCTCGATGCGCCGCGCAACACGAACCCCGACGAGTACCGCCGCTTGCGCCGCGATGCGCACCTGCTTCGCAACCTGTTCGTCAGCTTCGAAAAGGAAAAAATCGTTAAGCCGATTGTGAACCCGCTGCTACGGACCGGTCGCATTCAGGCTCTGTTGGAAAAGCAAGGCAGTGTTTTTGCCAAAGCACGCGCGTTCCAACTCTACCGGTTCCAGGATGGCGCTTGGGCCGAGATCATTCTTGGTGCAGTGATGGGCGCCGCCAAACGGGTTGAGACCGAGCGCATATATCGGCGACACATAGAGGGGCCCCAACTCGGTGGCGCCGACCGTCTCTCAGTCAACGAGACGAAACAAGAGGTTGGTCGCGATCCAATCGCCGATCTCTTGCACACGCCGGAGCAAACACCAGCACCAGAGCCCGAACAGTCCGGTGACTTCCCGGCATCTCCTCAGCCCCACGAGGTGAAAACCGATCGGCCACTTGCCGCACACGCGTCGCATCTTGGCGTCGCGACGGCTGCTCATCCTGCTGCGACAGCAATGGCGTCCGCTGACCCGGCAACGCGGCACGCATTTGGCCCCTATGCCGCCGGTGCCGCTCGCGACTTCGCCGTGTATGGACACGCCGCACGCCCTCAGGCCGAACCCGTTGCACCAACTCCAACCCCGAGCGCTTCCGTCGCCCAACCGGGCCCGTCTGCGAGCGAACGCGACGCGCTGCCCATGCGTCTGCGAAAGCTCCGCCAAGCCAAGCCGACCGAAGCGGACATCGAGATCCGGACGGGCAGCCCCGAACCGACCAAGCCCGATAATGTGGTCGACATCGCAAAGCGGCGCCGCAGTCTTGTTGCAGAGGCACGCGACATCACCACCCGCGGACCGGTGGACGAAAGCACAATTCGACCGGCCCAATCGCCGATGACTGTTTCGCCGATGACTGTTGCACCGCCACCCGTTGGTGAGACGACAGTCGAGCCGAAGATCGCCGTTGACGAAACCACAGTTGCTGGAGCGCCTATCGCACCAGCATCAGACGCAAGCCACGTCACGTTCCGCATCACGGAGCGAACAGCGGACGTCCGCATTCCAGTCACTGAAGCGACGCTCCCGCTTGCGTTCTTGTCTCAGGTCAGCGCCGCGCTCTCCGGCGGCGAGACGCAGGCGACGTTGCAAACTGCACCAGAGATCAGCACGGCACCTGTCGCGCTCCCAGAGCCGACACCGCCGCTCATCGAGGCTCAGCCCCTCGCGATAGAAGCTCCGATCGATGCAAACGCCATCGAGGAAGCGGACATTATTCTAATGGATGCCGACGGCGATTTCTCTGAGGCGCAGCCTGATTATGAGACGCCATTTGATGCGGACTTCGACGAGACAGAGCCGTTCGATCCCGTGCTGAGCCGCTTCGCACCACAGAAGCTGCAGGTGCAAAAAGATGAGGATGGGAACGCCTAACGCCTCATTCTGCATCACGGCGAAAGCTTAAATTAACCCCAGCGGGATTAACTCGCGACGTTGGGGGGAAGACCGGCAGCTTAGGGTTTCAGGAGCTGCCCAATGAAGGAACAGTCGCACATGGCAAACTCCGGCCAGCCAGACGCACGAATTGTTCGCCACGAGGAAAAGCAGGAGCGCTTAGCAAGTTTCATCTCTGATCATCTCGCACGGCTGACCGCCGACGCCGGGCCGCACACGGTACAACTCAACGCGGTTGTTCGCTCCGCCAGCAGTCCAGTTGCTCATGCTCTCGCCAACTGCGCAAACGCGTTCGTATCCGAGCCGCTTGAACCATCTCAACGGGAAACGCATCGCGCATCTCAGGCCGATCACGAAGAGACCGGTGTGGCTGTCCGGATCGTTTTGCTCATCGAGGATGAGACGATTGCACAACCAATGACGGGTTCCGTTGCGCCAGCTGATCTCAGTCAAGCGGATGTCCGCTACGCAACTCACGGCCGTCTGGTCGACGCACACGAGCAACTCGTCATTTCAACGGAAGCAGTTTGGATCGGCGACTGCATGCGTCGCGACCCGGCGAAACTCGACGCCTATGAGCGCTTTATCGAGGCCGATGCTGAGCCCGTCCGCTGGGCGCAAATGGCGTTCAATCGACTGTGGGATGCGTCGCAAGTCACGTGCACGGGAACCGGCCACGGATCACTCGCAGACCTCGAGGGCTTCGACCTCGCGTCGCTCGCAGCCACCGCCACGATCATTTCCGACAGCGGCGACAACGCCAGCCGAAACTAGGACCGTCGCGTCCAGTCACACAGAGTGACGGCCGACGACGCGCACGCAACAACCCGACCAAACCTGACAAAAGCCCGCGCCCGATGACCTCGGCGTGGGCTCTTTTGCGCGCGCGTTCCGATAACGGGCCGCAAGAACGAGCGGCAACAACCCGCAAGTCGCAGAACAACCGGCAATCTCGGGATATCTGAGCGCTGAGCGACCTTGGCAACGCCCCAATTCCTGGCCCTTCATGGCAGCACCCAATCTCCAAGCGGTCGCGCTCCGTTCGCGCCTCACCGCTCATTCCGATGCTGCCTGAAGGATCGAACGCGATGCTCTCCCTCTCGAACCGATTGACCGTTGCGGCAACAGCGCTCGCAGCACTCACCGTCTTCACGCCGACCACAATATCGGCGGTTCAAGCGTCAGAACCGATCTTCGCACACGATGAGAGCCGTCGGGCTGGCAAGTCATATTCCGATTGGCTGGAAGCGAACTACCGCGTCGATCAGAGAAGCGCCGCGTTTCATCTGCGCGCCGGACAGCGCATTCTTGATGCTGGCGGAAATCCCAATGCGGCGGCGCGCCATTTTGCGAGTGCTGCGAAAAAAGCGCCAAAGACCGGCGCGGCCTGGCTCGGGCTCGCACGCGCGTTGTTGGCGACACCTCCCAATCGGTTGCCCGCCAACCAGAGGTTTAGCACACCCAGAAATGCCAGTGGTGTAGCGCATATTGCGCTCGATCTTGCAAAGACATCCGAGGAACAAGCCGCAGCGCTTGCCGTGTTGGGCGAGGCCCTCAAGCGGCGCTCGTATTGGCGCCCGGCCATCGATGCGCTTCGCACAAGCCTTTCACTGAAAGAGGATCGCGCCGTCCGCGAAACGTTTGCAGCCCTTCGCGCGCAGCACGGCTTTCGCATCGTCAATTATGACGTGGAAACCGAACGCGTATCGCCGCGCCTCTGCGTTCGTTTTTCTGAGCGCTTGCGCACCAAGACAACCGCTGCGGGCAGCGCGACGGCGTCAAACCGAACGGCCTTCGACTACACAACATTCGTTTCTGTCGATGGCAAAGATCCCGACGCTTTGACCATTGAGAACGCGCGGCTCTGCATTTCCGGCCTCGTGCACGGCGAAAGCTACCGCGTGCGTCTGCGCTCCGGTCTTCCAGCCGCAATCAACGACGAGCTGGCAAAAACCGCTGATCTTGCCATCTTCGTTCGAGACCGCGCACCAACGGTCCGGTTCAACGCCGGTCGTTATATTTTGCCGAAGACCGGTCAAGTCGGCATTCCGCTGACCACGATCAATACTGACGCCGTGGCGATCAAGATTTTCCGCATCGGCGATCGCGCTTTGATTTCAAAACTCATGGACGGAACGGTTGGCCGCGACCTCGATCGATGGAGTACCGAGGCGTTCAAACGCGATATCGGCGAAGAGATTTATGCGGGAATTCTGCCAACCCGCCGCCAACTCAACAAAGAGGTCATCACGGCCGCCCCGGTCCAATCCGTGGTTCCCGAAATGAAGCCGGGGGTCTACGCGCTCCATGCTGAGCCAAAAGGTGCTGGCGAGCGTTCGCAGAGTGCCGCAACGCAATGGTTCGTCGTCACCGATATCGGCTTGACGTCGGTGACCGGCAGCGACGGCATCCATATCTTCGCGCGATCCCTCGCAACCGCGAAACCTATAAATAGCGCGCGCCTGCGCCTGCTCGCGCGAAACAACGAAGTTCTTGGCACAGCCATCGCGAACGCAAACGGATACGCACAGTTTGCAGCGCCGCTGACGCGCGGCGAAGGTGCGCTTCAGCCAGCCGTCATCGTCGCGGAACATGCCGACGGCGGCTATGCGTTTCTCAAACTGGATCAGGCCGCGTTCGATCTCACGGATCGCGGTGTGAAAGGCCGCGTCGCGCCGGGTCCAATCGATGGTTTTCTCTATACGGACCGCGGCGTTTATCGGGCTGGCGAGACGGTGCATGTGACGGGCCTCGTGCGCACGCGCCAAGGGACCGCGAGCCGCGTTCCAACAACGTTGATTGTCGCGCGTCCCGACGGCGTTACGCACAAAACGATTGCTCTTAAAGACCAAGCGGACGGTGGCCGCACAATGGCGCTCAACCTGCCCAAGGGCGCGATGCGCGGGACGTGGCGGCTTCGGCTTCATGTCGACCCCAAGAAGCCAGCGATCGCAGACGCGGCGGTGCTTGTTGAGGACTTTCTCCCAGAGCGTCTCGCGCTTGAACTTGAGCTTGCGAAAGACAAGCCGCTTGCAATGACGGGCACGTCCCGCATCGGGATCGCCGGGCGCTATCTGTACGGGCCACCGGCTGCCAACCTCGCCATTGAGGGCAGCGTTGTTGTCCGCGCTGCAAAGTCGGACCCCGCGCATCCAGGCTTTGTCTTCGGCGACGCGGAACAGCTTGTGACGCCCGTCAGAGGTGGTTTGCCGATCGAACAACGAACCAACGCCGATGGACGGGCGGATTTGAACTTCAAACTTCCACCGGTGCCGCGCACAGGCCGCTCGCTTGAAGCGCAGGTCCTCGTTCGCTTACGCGAGCCGGGTGGACGCACGATCGAGCGCCGTACTGTTCGACCCGTCTCAGCCGACATCGCACGCATCGGCGTTAAGCCCGCTTTCAAAGACGCGACCGTTCGCGAAGACACGGACGCATCCTTTACTCTCGTTTTTCTCGATCGCGCAGGCGCGCCGAAACCGGCGGCCAACCTAACTTGGCAACTCGTTCGACTCGAGCGGCACTGGCAGTGGTACAAGCGCGGCGCGTCCTGGTCCTACGATGCCGTCGTGATCCCGCGCCAAGTGGCGACCGGCGACGTGACAACTGGCACAGATGGTGCCGCGCGCATCAAAGTACCGACCGAGTGGGGCCGCTACCGCCTCGAAGTGACAAGCCCCGATCAAGACGCAGACCAGTTGCGCACGACGATGCTATTCACATCCGGTTGGAACCAATCCGATGACGCGGACAGCCCCGAAGTCCTTGACGTCGCCGCTGATCGCAAGAGTTATCGCCCCGGCGAGACCGCGAAGATCCGCGTCAGCTCGCAAATGGCTGGGCGGGCAACCGTTGCCATTCTATCCGATCGTTTGATCACAACGAAAACCGTTGAGCTCGGCGCCGGCGACAGCGAGATCTCCGTGCCCGTCGAGGAGACGTGGGGGGCCGGCGCCTACGCTGCCGTCATCCTTCATCGGCCGATGGATATCGCCGAAAAGCGCATGCCAAGCCGCGCCCTCGGCCTCACATGGATTGCAACCGACATTTCTGCGAAGTCGCTCACTGTCGCATTAAATCCGGTTGCGAAAATGAAATCCGGGCAAGCACTGAGCGTGCCGGTCACCGTGTCGGGCCTCGGTGCCAACGAGCGCGCCCACGTCACGGTCGCAGCCGTCGACGTCGGCATCCTCAACGTCACCCGCTTCCGCGCACCATCGGCGACCGGTCGCTTTCTGAAACAACTCCAACTTGGCGCGGAAATCCGCGATGTCTATGCGAAGTTGATCGACGGGATGAGCGGCGAGCGCGCAACGTTCCGCTCGGGCGGCGATGCCGATGCCTCGCTCTCACTGCAAGCAGCCCCGCCGATGTGGAAGACGGTTGCGCTGTTCTCAGGAATTGTGACGACTGATGCTGACGGTCGAGCGAACGTGTCGTTCGATATTCCCGAGTTTGCTGGGACGGTTCGCTTGATGGCCGTTGCGTGGACGAAGACCAAAATTGGTGAGGCCTCCACTGACGTCACCGTGCGCGATCCCTTCGCACTGACGGTGACGACGCCGCGTTTCCTCGCCCTCGGCGATACCGCTGAGCTGACCTTCGATATTCACAACATCGAGGCACCGGCGGGTGATTACAAAATCGCGTTGTCGGCCGTGACAGACGATGGACCGGTGCGGCTCTTGAACGGGCAAACCGCAACGTTTGCGCGCGGCGAGCGCAAAATTCTGGCGGTGCCGTTCAAGGCTCATCGCCTTGGCACAGCGCAGATCATCGCCCAAGTGCGTGGCGAAGCAGCACCCGGCTCAACCCCGATCGCGATCAAGCGTGAACTCACATTCGAAGTCGTGGCACCCGGTGGCGATGTCAAACGGACAACGACACGAACGCTCCAACCGGGCAAACAACTGGTCATCGATCAAGGCGCGGTTGATGGCCTTATTGCAGATGGTGCGAGCCTTGCCGTCTCCGTGGGCCCGGCCGCAGCACTTGACGTGCCCGGACTGCTCGCATCCCTGGATCGCTATCCGTACGGCTGCACCGAGCAGACCATCTCGCGCGCCTTGCCGCTGCTCTATGCCAATGCGCTTGGGTCAACGGCGGGCCTTGAAGCCGATGCCAACATCGCACCGCGCATTCGCGATGCGATCACCCGCATCCTCGGCCGACAAGACAGTGCCGGCGGGTTCGGGATCTGGTCTCCGTCATCGCCGGATCTCTGGCTGAGCGCGTACACCACAGACTTCCTGACGCGCGCGCGTGAAGAAGGGTACGCGGTTCCAGCGCGCGCAATCAAAAGCGCAATTCAGCGGCTGGCCAATTTCGTGGCCTACACGCAAAACGTCCAAGGCGATGGCGCAAGCTTGGCCTATGCGCTTTACGCTCTCGCCCGCAACGGTCGCGTGCCAGCGGGTGAACTCCGTTACTACGCGGAGACCAAACTTGCGGCGTTCAAGAGCCCGACGGCCAAGGCTCAGATTGCAGCGGCGCTGACAATGATCGGTGACAGACAACGTGCGCGTCAGGTCTTTGATGGTGCTGTCGCCAGCCTCAAGGCGCAGGGCCCGACGGGCGATCAACTGACGGGGCGTCGAGACTTCGGTTCGCGGCTGCGTGACGTTGCAAGCGTCGCAGCGCTCGCGGCTGAAGCCGGGTTCTCAGGGCTCAGCCAACGCCTGATGCCAGAGCTTGAAGGCCGCCTTGCTGCGCGTTCGCTGACGTCCACACAAGAGCAGGCCTGGACGTTGATGGCAGCCCGCGCTCTGCAGGCAACGGGCGCCGACCAAACGCTGACGGTGAACGGTCGCGCCCATACGGGGCCGCTTGCGGTCACCTACGCCGCGCGCGCTATCGGCAATCAGTCGACGACGATTACCAACACCAGCACGACGCCGACGGTCGTCAGCATGACGGCTATCGGTCCAAGCCTTGGCAACGAGCCGGCTGCCAGCAACGGCTTCGAAATCGAGCGTCGCTACTACACGCTCGACGGCCAACCGGTGACGCTCGGAACAGCCGGTGACGCCGCAGCCATCGCGCAAAACCAAAAGCTCGTCGTCGTGCTCACGGTCCGATCTGCCAAGAAGGGTGGCCGCGTCCTGCTGGTCGACCGACTGCCAGCCGGTCTCGAGATCGAGAACCCGGCGCTCGTGGCGAGCGGGGCGATCAAAGCACTCGGCTGGATCAAGTCCGACCTTAAGCCGGTCCACACCGAGTTTCGCGATGACCGGTTCGTTGCAGCCTACAACCTGTTTGGCGGGCGCACGGTCGAGGGCGGTGGCCACGTCTTCCACGCAGCCTATATCGTGCGGGCTGTAAGCAAGGGAACGTTCGCCCATCCGGCCGCAACCGTCGAGGACATGTATCGCCCCGAACGCAACGCGCGGACGGCTTCCGGTCGCCTGACGATCGCTGGCCGGAGTTAGAGGCGGTGTCGAGGACGCATACATCGACTGGGAGGCACGCTGCGATGAGCGCCACGCTGAAGTGGCCGACAGGCAGCCCTCTCCGCGCCTTCGGTGTCGGGCTCGCTTTGTTGATTGCCGGGCTCGGCGTCTGCGTTGCGGCGTTTGTCATCACGACGCCCGCGCCGGTCGTCGCGCCGCTCAACGTGTCCCAAACCGTCGTTGATCGCGATGGTCGATTGCTGCGCGCCTACACAACGACCTCGGGTCGCTGGCGGCTGCCGACAAAAACGAATGACGTGTCGCCGCGGTATCTTGCCATGTTGCGCGCGTTCGAGGATCGGCGGTTCGAGACGCATGTCGGCGTCGATGTTCGGGCACTCGGTCGCGCGGTCGCTCAGCGGCTCTGGAATGGGCGCGTTATTTCGGGCGGGTCAACTCTGACGATGCAGGTCGTCCGTCTGATGACCGGTGAGCATCATCGCTCGATTGCGGGGAAGCTTCGCCAGATTGCGCAGGCGATCCAGCTTGAGCGACGCCTCACCAAGGCGGAAATTCTTGAACGCTATCTCCATCTCGCGCCGTTCGGCGGCAACATCGAAGGCGTTCGCGCAGCAAGCCTCAGCTACTTCGGTCGTGAACCATCGCGCTTGTCGATCGCCGAAGCTGCACTGCTCGTCGCGCTGCCGCAGTCACCTGAGCGCCGACGGCCAGATCGGTCAGCCGCCGCCGCCCAAAGCGCCCGCAACCATGTCATCGACATTGCCGTGACGCGCGGTGTCATCTCAAAAGCAGAGGCGACGCGCGCAAAGCAGCAGCCGGTTCCGAGACGACGGATTGCGTTTCCGATGCTCGCACCGCATGTCGCGGACGCGTTAAAAGCGGCGACGCCCGAGGCGCGCGTTCTGCGGACAACCCTCGACCGTCGCGTTCAGGCGCGCCTCGAAGCGCTTGCGAAAACCAGCGCGCAACGTCACGACCCGCGCGTGTCCGTTGCCATACTCGCAGCAGACCACACGACAGGCGAGATCGTTGCCCGCGTCGGCTCGCGCGCGTTTCTCGATGCGGTCAGCCTCGGCGCTGTCGACATGAGCCGCGCCATTCGCTCGCCGGGATCGACGTTGAAACCGCTCATTTATGCCCTCGGTATGGATCGCGGTGTGATCCATTCAGACACGCTCATCAACGATTTGCCGACCCGGTTTGGCGCTTATGCTCCGCGCAACTTCAGCGATGAGTATCGTGGCACGGTGACCATCCGCGAAGCGTTGGCAGCCTCATTAAATATCCCAGCCGTCAAAATCTTGGACGCCATCGGTCCGGGGCATCTCGTTGGCCGGATGACGCGCTCGGGCCTTGCAACCAAACTGCCGGACGGCGTTGCGCCGAACCTCGCAGTTGGCCTCGGCGGTATCGGGATCGACCTGCATAATCTCGTCGCACTTTACAGCGCCCTTGCTTCGGATGGCGTGCCCGTTGCGCTCTGCGTGACGCCTCAGCGGACCTGTTCAAATGACGCGACACAGAAGACGCCCGAGCGGCTCATCAGCGCAGACGCCGCGCACGCAATCACCGCGATTTTGCGGGACGCCCCACCGCCGCCCAACGCTCGGACGGGGCGCGTCGCGTTTAAGACCGGGACATCCTACGGCCATCGCGATGCCTGGGCCGTTGGATACGATGGACGGCACGTGATCGGCGTCTGGATCGGCCGGGCCGATGCGAGCGCCACGCCGGGATTGATCGGTCGGACCGCTGCGGCGCCGATCCTCTTCGACGCGTTCCATGCGGTTGCGGCGAAACGCACGCCGTTTTCACCGACAGTTCAAAAACAGCGGCGCTTCGCTGCCGGTGATTTGCCACCCCCGCTGAAGCGGTTTGATGCAGACCGAAACGCAAACGTGTCCGCCGGTTTCATCGATCCGCCAGTGCGCATCGTCTTTCCACCGGACCGCTCGGAATTGGCGGTGGTCGGACCTGGCACAAACGGCGGTGGCGTTGTTGTCCTGAAGGCGGAAGGAGGGCGACTGCCCCTCACGTGGCTCGCCGATGGTGCCCCGATCGCGCAAGGTGAACGCGGCGGTCGCGCGCGGGTCGGACGCCAAATCATTTTCACGCCGCCAACGTCCGGGTTCGTGCAATTGACCGTCGTCGACGCAGATGGGCGGGTCGCGCGATCAACGGTTCGGATTTCGGAATGAGCGACGCGCGGCTGTAAACGGCTGCACAACCGAAGCGCACACGTGGTATGTCTCGCACATCTGCAAAATTAGGTGTGCCATGGGTCCAGCAATTCACCGCGCGACACGGTCCGCGCTCCGGCTTTCCCGCGTCGTTGTCACAGCTGTTGCCGGTCTCGCATGCACGGCTGGGGCACCAGCAAAAGCGCTTCCGCCGCTCCCGACGCTTGGCATCGACATCGCACAAACATCCACCTCTGGCATCTCGTCCGGCGCCTACATGGCCGGTCAGTTCCAAATGGCACATGGCGAGATCGTCGTTGGCGCGGCGATTATCGCAGGCGGCCCTTACGGTTGCGCACAAAGTGCATTCTCAGCCTTTTCATTCGGCAGCTGGGGAACCGCGCTCAACTTCAACCGCGCAGCGAACGGCTGCATGCTCGGCCTGATGCGCGTGTTTGGCGTGCCGAGCGCCCGGGTCCTTGTGCGCCGGGCCGAGCGGTTGGCAGCAGCCGGTGAGATCGCACCGCTGGAGACCATCCGGCGCGACCGCGTGTACCTGTTCACGGGCACCAAGGACGTGATCGTCAATCCGGCGATCATGCAGGTCACGAACCGGTTTTATCGCGCGCTCGGCGTTCCGGCCGGACAGCTTGCGTTCGAGGACAGCATCCCGGCGGGCCACGCATTCGTCACGGAGACTGTGTGGGGCCTGCGGGCTTTCGGTATCGCCGTTCGTCGTCGATTGCGATTTCGATCTCGCCGGTCGTCTGCTCGCGCACATTTATGGGCCGCTCAAACCGAGAGGTGATCTTGCAAACGGTCGGTTCGTTTCGTTTTCTCAAAAGCCGTCGGTCACTGGTTTTCGTCGTCACGGCCTCGCCGCCGAGGGCCGCGCCTTTATTCCAGACGATTGTCGGCGGATCACAGGCTGCCGCGTCCATGTTGCATTCCACGGCTGCCTGCAGAACCGCGCTGCGGCCGGCGACGCATTTGTCGGCCGAACGGGTCTTGCCAATTGGGCGGTGACCAATCGCATCGTCGTGCTGTTTCCACAGACGCGCGCATCACCGGATAACCCCCAAGGCTGTTGGGATTGGTGGGGCTTTACGGGCCGGGACTTTCTGACACGCAAAGCGCCGCAAATCGAAGCAATCCACCGGATGCTTCAGACACTTGCTGCCAAGCCTGCCAAGTGATGCTAACTCGGCCGCCGAGATCCGTACGAGGATCGGCACGGGAGGCGGCGCAGAGGTGGCCGCGGCCGATTTGAGGGACAGCGACGATGATAACTTTGAGCGCTTTGGTCTGGCCTTCAGATTCCGGTCTTCGCCTCGACGCCAAAACCGCTGGCCCGGGCACACACCACCGCTTCCCAACCGCCGACCGTATCATCAGCACCGCAACAGCGATCGCGTTCGCATTGCTCTGGACCGGTTGGATCCTAGCTGAAATGCAAGCGACGTCGCCGGACGGACGCATCCCGATCCACGTGAACATCCCATCATTGGCGGCGATGACGGCAGGGGATGCTGAACCAGCAGAAACCAACGCGGGCGTCAGGCGTGGCCCGCTCTCAGCCTCACCCGGACGCGAGTGGGCGTTTGGCGCGTACGGCGGCGTCTCTTACACCTACCCGGCGACGGTCTCGATCAAGAACGGCGACCGGACCGATATGACAGTCAGCGATTTTGGATGGCTCGGTCGACCATTCAAATCACCGGTCTACTACGGTGCGCGCATCCAACGTTGGGGCCTCGGTCCCATCGGCGGCATGCTCGATTTCATTCATGCCAAAGCGATCGCGCGCCCCGATGATCAAGCGAGACTCACGGGCAAACTCGACGGCGAAGACCTGCCTGAAACAGCGATCATCAAAGAGATGTTTTCGAAGCTTGAGTTCAGCCACGGCCACAACATGCTGCTGCTGAACGGCCTCTACCGCTTCGCGCCATCCTGGATGCGGATCAGACCTTACGCTGGCATTGGCGGAGGCACGTCCCTGCCGCACTCCGAATTCGGATTTCGGAAAGACAACGTGCGCACGTATGAATACCAGTACGCGGGCTTAGCAGCCCAAGGGCTCGGCGGCGTTGAAATTCAACTCGGCCGGTTCGCGATCTTCCTCGAGTACAAATTCACGTACGCGCCCTACGACATTCCGTTGACCCATCGCTCGCCCGGTTGGCTGCTCGTCACCGACGTCTGGCAGCAATTCCAAGATTGGTTAGCTGGTCGCGAACCACCGGGCGGTCGCTTGCGGGTCAACCTTGCAACGCATCACGCGGTTGGCGGGTTTCTCGTCAAAAACGCCAATTGGGTTGGAGCTGAGCGCGTGCCCAACTGACGATCTTTGTCGCGCAGATAATGCGACGCTCAGCCCGAGATCTGCCGGACGATAACTTCAGATGGCTTCTTGTAAGACCGGTAAGCCAAGTACCAGAAGAGCGGTAACGAGATCGGCCATAGCGGCACAAGCAGACCGAGTATCAGAAAGATCGCCGTCGACAGCTTGAACGACCCACCCTCAACGATGGTCTGCGTGTATGTCTCCACCGGGACGCCGTGTGTTGGCTGAGCTTGGGCATAGTGCTGGGGCTGCATCGCCTGGGCGGTTTGGGGTGTTTGAGCAGTTGCCTGAGGCGCGACTTGCGGTTGAAGCGCAGGACTGAGCGGCCGTTCGGTTCCCGGTACGTAAACTTCAGCGCCATGCTGAGATGGCGCGCCTTGCTGAGCGATCGGAGCTGGTGCAGTCGCGGCGGTGGGCTCAGGCGCTGGAGGCGGGGGCGGTGCGACGGGCGGAGCTGGCGCCGGACGCGTCGGCGCGGGTGGCGCTCCGAGCAAATCGGCAACCGAGCGCCAATCTCCCAGCGCTTCAGTCCAGAGATGATCCGTGGGTCGCAATCCTCCGTCGCGATGAAAGCCGACGATTTGACTTTCGGTGAACGGACCCCGCTGCGCGCCATCGCGGGCGACAAACCAAATCGGTTCGCCCGCATGCGCCGCGCCATTCTCCCAAGCCTGGCCGTTTCTTGTGGTCCCGTGCATTACGCAATACTCCGCCCACGAAAATGAGTGTGCTCATTGCGTGTAATAACAGCCCTCACGCGCGGAGGTTGCAACGGCCAATGCGTCTACAGATCAAATAAATCAGGCCGAAAGCAGATAAAAATAGCCAGTTGCCGTCCCAATCCAGATCTTTCCGTCAACGATACAGGGCGACGCGAGGATACGCCCATCCAACTTCACCTTCCAAATCTCAGAACCCGATTTGGCATCGACGCAATAGACATGATAATCGCGGCAGCCGAAGACGACTTTGTCTTCGACGACGCACGGCGATGACCAGATATTGCTCTTGGTGCGGAATTCCCAAACGCCCTCACCGCTCTTTGCATCGACGCAGTGCATGCGATTGTTTTCAGCGCCGATATAAAGTCGGTCGCCGACAACGGCTGGCGTCGAATAAAACCCGCGTGCTTTTTGTCCGTAGCGCCAAACCTGTTTCCCCGTTTCCCGATCGAACGCGTAGACGTAGGGCGCACTTTCTTCAGCGGCCGCAAACACCAGATCGTTCGAAACCACGGGCGAGGCATCGGTGTCATCGAATGTCCGGGCGCGCCAGCGAACGCGGCCGGACTTTTGATCCAAAGCGACGAGCTGACCGGCGTACGTTGTGATGTAGATTTCGCCATCGACGACAGCGGGCGAGCTTTCCGCACCCTTGTGGCTCGCGTGCGAACGGCCTTTTGTGCCACCGACGAACTGCTTCCAGATCTCGCGACCGGACTTCGGGTCAAGGCACCGGACGAAGCCGCTTTCACCGGCCACGTAAAGCCGCCCGTCAACCACGCACGGCGAGGAATCCACGTCTTGGCCCGTGTTGCGCGTCCAAAGCCCACCGCCGCTTTCCGCATCAATACAGTGCAAGCGGTTGTCAGTGTTGCCAATATAGAGCCGGTTCTCAAACGCGCAGACCGAGCTTTTGAACATGCCGGGCGCGCGATACCGCCACTGCAGCTCGCCGGTCATAGCGTGGAGCGCGTAGACGTAACCGCCAACCGAACCAACGAAGACATAGTCGCCGACTTTCACAGCGCTTCCGGTCCAACCCATCCCGGACCAGTATTTAAACTTGCCGCCGTAGGTCCGCCGCTTCATCGAGGCGGTGCGATAGCGCCAGACGATTTCAGGCGCTTTGTCGGGTAACGGACCCGTGCCGTAAAACGTGTGGGCGCCATTACCTCGGAACATCAGCACGGTTTCGTCGGAGGCCGAGTTCGCGCCGTAAGACCAGTCCGGGAGATCGATGACTTTTTTCGGTGGGGCGGCGGCTCGCCTGCGGGACGTGGTGCGTCCGCTGCGGCGACGACGCCGCTTTTTCTGCGCGAGTGCCGCTTCGGGGCAGGCAACGACGGCTGCGGCCAACCCAAGTTTCACGAGCAACGCCCGACGGGACGGATCAACATCATCTGACATTGGTACACCCACTAAAATCAATTACGCCGATCAAATCGCGCGCGAACACGGATCACGCGCGCCAGAAGCCGTAGCCGGAACTTCAGCGAACGCAGAGCCTTTTGTGGGGTTGAGCATTAACGAGGCGTTGCACCGTGCGAGGCAGCCACACTCTCGGTTGGCTCCGCGTTTGCCGCAACGCTTGGGAATGGAGGCCAGGCCTGGACTTGAACCAGGATCTGCGCGGCTTGCACACCGCACCGCGTTAGACTTCCGCCACCTGGCCATTCCTGTGGTCGCACATCGAAATTGCTCGATGCGTGCCGTTGTCGACCAGAACCTCAACAGGTTCAGGATGTGATAAGAACCCGACCGGGCTCGCAGAAACGCCGTAGGCACCCGACTGCAAAACTCCGACCAGTTGGCCCGCGCTAAGCTTTGGCATCGGCGTTTTGCGACCGAGCGTGTCGAGCGGCGTGCACAAGGGGCCGACGACGTTGGCTTGGCTCCGCGCCCGGTCGTTCATGGCGTCCGCTGCGACGAGTGGATAGTCGCGCTTGATGACCTGGCCGAGATTGCCGGACGCTGCCAAATGATGGTGCATGCCCCCGTCACAGATCAGGAACCGCTCGCCGCGTGAGTGTTTCACCGCGCGGACCTGCATCAGATAGACGCCCGCGTTCGCCGTGAGATATCGACCGGGTTCCAGCACGATGTGCGCATCCGACAGTCGGACGTCTTGTGCGATCGTCTCAACAAGCGCCGGGACGCCCTGAGCCAATTGGTTGAGGTCAAGGACCTTATCGCCATCGTGGTAGGGGACGCCAAGGCCACCACCGAGATCGATTGTGCGAACGGGCTCACCCATCAGATCCGAAAGGCGCTGCGCAATTTTGAGACCGTGACGCCATTGCGCGAGCAGAACGTCCGCTTTCAAAATCTGCGTCCCCGCGAACAGGTGAACACCGCCGAGTCGCAGACGTGGGTGTTGGCGGACAGCTGCCACGACGTCTGCGAGGATTTCTTCATCGAAACCAAAGGCCGTCGGTTTGCCGCCCATCCGCATTGCGCCACCAAGCGCGGCCGCCACCGGGTTGACCCGAATGGCAACATCTTGATCGCGGCCCTGCTCGGCTGCCGCGCGCGCGGCATGCTCGATCTCCTCGAAGCTCTCAAGATGAAGCTCGCCAAGACCACCTGCGATTGCGCGCTCAAGTTCGTGCGCGCCTTTGCCGGGACCGGCGAAAATAATGCGGCTCGGATCAGCACCGGCGGCAACAGCGATATCAAACTCGCGCGCAGATGCGATTTCGAGACCGGCGCCTTCGCCAACAAACGTCTCAGCAATCGCGCGTCGCGGGTTGGCCTTCACGGAGTAATAGATCTCTGCAAAGCCCGAGACAGCTTCGCTCAGGTTCTTGTAGTTCTCGCGGAGCAGAGCAGCATCGTAGACGTACAGCGGCGTGCCGTAGGTGTCGGCGAGATCGCGGGCTGAAACTCCGCCAACAGTCAGGTCGGCACCCCGCGTGCCGAAGGATGCCTCGACGAGCTGATCGGCAAGCGTCGCAGATTGTTTGGACGCCGTGCAGCCGACATCTCCTGTCTCAATCTCCTGAGACACGGAACCCTGCGTGTCTGTCGCGCGCTCCATCAGGTTCGCTCCGCAACAAGACGCTTGTAGTCAACTTTTCCGTTCGCAGTGGTCGGCAACGCGGGCACCCAGTCGATCGTTTTCGGGACCATGTGAGACGGCAGTTTCTGAGCAACTGCTTTCAATAGGGTTTTCGTGTCGGGTGCGGATCCGTCTGACGTGTCGGTTGCGACGCCGACGCCGACGACCTTCTGGCCAACCCAAGGGTCCGGCAGACCGATGACGGCGACCTGTTGAAAGGCGCCGCTTGCCATCAACACTTCCTCAACCTCGGTTGGGCTGATGCGGAAGCCGGCCGACTTGATCATCGCATCGTCACGGGCGACGAAATAGAGGAAGCCGTCCTCATCCATCGTAACAAGATCGCCGGAATAGCAGACGATATCGCCGCCCTCATCGGCGCTCTGGAACGGGTTCGGCTTCAAGACAGCCGCGGTGTCTTCCGGCCGGTTCCAGTAGCCGAGAGAGACCGTTGGACCGCGGTGGACCAGAATGCCGGGCGCGCCCGGAGCTGCCCGGCAACCGTCTTTGGTGACGACCATCACCTCGCACTCAGGGATCGCTTTGCCGATCGATGTTGGCTTTTCGTCAACCATGTCCGGCGGCAGATAGGTCGAGCGAAACGCTTCCGTCAGGCCGTACATGAGCACGACATCTGTGTTCGGCACCAATTCGCGCAGGCGTCGGACTGTTGCCGATGGCACCGCTCCACCGGAGTTGGTGATGTAGCGCAAGTGCGGAAGCTCGGTCTTTGGCAGGCTTGGCGCCGCCCGCGACAGGATCGCCCAAATCGCAGGGACACCGGCAAAGCCCGTAATGCGCTGCTCTTTCAAAATGCGAACGAGATCGTCGCCCAACCGGAACGTGGCAAGCACCAAAGTCGCGCCTTGCTCGAGCACGGTCGTCAATTGATTAAGGCCGTAGTCGAAGCTCAGCGGCAGAACCGAAAGCAGGCGGTCCTCCGCAGTGATGTTGAGATATGTCCGCACAATCCGCGCGCCTGCGAGAAGATTGCGATGGCTCAGCATCACACCCTTTGGACGACCGGTCGATCCGGACGTATAGAGGATCGCTGCAAGATCTTCGCCGAGCCGACCAACGATCGGCGCTGGACCGGACATGTCGCAACATGTGGCACTGATCTCAGCGGCGGTGACCAGCTCGGGGTTGGCATCAGCCGCGTCGAGCGCCGTTGCGATCTCAGCTTTGCGGTCGTCCGTGGTGATGACGAAGCGCGCGCCACAGTCTGAGGCGATGTGCGCGACTTGGCCTCCGAGCAATTGCGCATTGACCGGCACAAAGACGCCACCCGCCATGCTCACCGCGAGGATGGCAACACATTCGTCAAAGCTCTTGGGCAAAACGATCGCAACCCGATCGCCGGGCATCAGACCGCGCTGATGCAGCCACGAAGCAACCCGCCATACGTCGGTTCTGAGAGCGCCGTACGAGAGCGACTGCCCACCATCGATCAAGGCCGGCTTTTCATCCGGACCTGGCGCTTGATCAAGCAAGTGGTGAAGGAGATATGGCGTCACGGGGTCTTGTCCAAGGCGGGTTGAATCAAGCGTGGGGGTGGTCACCGAGCTTGACTTTGATGAGGTCAACGAGTGTCCCGACGGTCGCGAAATTTTCGGCGACGAAGTCTTCCTCTTCGATGGCGATGTCGTAGGTCTCACCGAGGAACATGGTCAGCTGGACGATACCGAGCGAGTCGAGCGCGTCGCCTTCGAGCAACGGGATATCCGCGGGCGCGGCAGCCTCGTCGAGCGGAATCGATTGCTCTTTGAGAAAACCAACGATTTCGGTTGCAATCGCTTCACGCGGTACCTCGGCGACGTCGAGCATTGCCATTGCCAAAAAGCTCCTCAAACAGTTCGTGCAGCCCAGCCCTCTGGACCGCGAGGGTCGCAACCCGTTTCAAAGATCGAAGAGCGCCAGTTCGGAATAGGTGTAATCCGTCTGACCTTCGAGAAATGCGTTGCGCACAAAGCGGCGCCGCCGCTCCGGCATCACAATCTGAGAGACGTTTGTTCGCTCCAGCGATCCACACGCCACATCCACGATAAGTGCCAAGTAGCCGCGCGCGACGAGCCAACGCGACAGCGCACCGATGCTGCCATCCAGAATTGCGGTATCGTCGCAGTAGATGACCTGCACAGCCGGCGTATGTTTCACGCGCGTTGGCTTGAGGATCAGGCGGCATCGCCCGTCAGACTTCAAAAGCTCAACGACCCGACAGCCGTAACCGACGTGGTCGCGCGCCACGACGTCGAATGTCTCGGTTTGCGGCAGCGCAGTCGGACCTGCTTCAGCTTGGGACGCCGCTTGCCATTCCTGGACGCGCGTATCGCGCTCCGTTCTCAGCGCGCGAACGGCTGTGTTGACCACTTTGACGCCGTCGTTCAGCGCCTGGAAACCAAGCGACTTCAAAATTTTCTGCACGTCGGCCGTTGGTGTCAGGTCGGTGTAGACGGCGGCACGATCCGAGAGCACGTCGCGGAGAAGCAGAGAGATTTTCCAGCGGTGCGCCGGTTCGATATACCAGCTCGCAAGGTTGCGACAGCGCGGACGGTCGTCCTGTCGCTCGGCGCTCAGTGTCGATTGCTTCCGGCTGTTACCGCCGACATATGCGGATGGTTTTGCTACGCATTTCGGCGACGTCACGCGCTTCGCTTGGCAATCGATAAAGCGCGACGTGTAACTGATCGCGCTCAGCGCAACACCGACCGGCTGCCCGCTCGACATCAGGAAATGGCCAATCGGCAACCCGTCCCGAGCATGGGCGTCGAGCGTCACCAATCGCGCGATGCCTGTCTCCCAAAACTGGCGCGTCCGGTTCGGAAACCCCGCTTCGAGCAAATCGATCGCCTGACCGAGATTGTTGTCGTTGACTTGCATGAGCACCACACAGATCTGACCCCGCGCGCCAAACCTGCAAGTTCCGTGGCAGTCTGAGCGCCAATTGTGGGGTCGCGCGTCGCACAAAAATGCCGGGGCCGCGCGCGCGACAAGCGCGGGCAGTTTTCCCGAGCACCCAGAATAGGAGCACGCGAAGGAGCGGGGATAAGAAAGCGGCTGCGGTCGTTAACGACGTGGAAACGAGACGCCCACGGGAACCGTTTGCGACCAGCCGATCAGATGTGCTGGCCGCCGTTAATCGGGATCTCGGTGCCGTTCACGTACGACGCGGCGGGCGAGCAAAGAAAAGCGACGACCTCAGCGACTTCCTCAGGGCTGCCAATCCGCTTGAGCGGCACCTGTTGTTGCACC
Organism: Pseudomonadota bacterium; assembly: GCA_039817205.1. Classification (GTDB taxonomy): domain Bacteria; phylum Pseudomonadota; class Alphaproteobacteria; order Rhizobiales; family Hyphomicrobiaceae; genus JBCBWG01. The sequence goes on along the minus strand of JBCBWG010000023.1, from coordinate 285 downwards.
ATTTCGTCGGTTCCAGGCGACAGGATCGAGGTTTCGATCTCACCGGGCGCCACCGCATTCACGCGCACGCCCGTCGGTCCGAGGTCATGCGCGAGTTCGCGGGTCAGCGCGGACAACGCCGCTTTCGAGGTTGCATAGGCGCCACCGGCAAACGGGTGGATCCGCGTACTTGCGATCGACGAAATATTGACCACCGCACCCCGACTTTGGCGGAGCGGTGCCAGTAGTCCGCGCGTCAGCATCAGCGGTGCGATCAGGTTGACCATCATAACCTGGTTCATCACG
>JBCBWG010000239.1:0-4911 GCA_039817205.1 Pseudomonadota bacterium | reverse complement strand
CCCGACGGCAGCGGCCCGATGCTCTCGCGGACCGCTGTGGCATCTGGCTGGATCTCGATGGGCTCTCCGTCGCGGATTGTGGTCTCCGTGCCAGCGACATTGATCAAGCTCCAACGATCGAGAAGAAGAGGCCCGCGCCCCAAACGATCGCGACCACGCCGGATGTGCTCGTTGAAGCAGCCAACAGCGCGGCAGACGCCTTAGGCGTCGCGGGACTGCGCGCCGTGCTGGCAACGTTGGGCGCAGCGCGCGCTGCCGCGAAAGCCGTCGGCGCAGAAGCTGTTGCACCCGAACATCTCGCAACGGCTGTTCAGCTGGTGCTGGCCCCGCGTGCGACGCGTTTTCCAGCATCAGAAGACGATGACGAGGATCTGCACGAACCCGATCCGGAGCCGGATCAGAGTGATCCGGACGCACGCGGCGATGACGAAGAGGTCAATGCTCTTGACGACCAGCTGATCGATGCGGCCCGGGCCGTGCTCCCGAAAGAGCTCTTGGAGCAATTGGCGGCTGGCCTCTCCGAGAGCGGTCGGGCAATGGCATCCGGTGCGAGCGGTCAGCTTATTAAATCAGGCCAGCGTGGTCGGCTGTTCGGCGCCCGCCGCGGCCAGCCTGATGCTGTCCAAAGGCTCAATCTTCTCGAGACCTTGAGGGCAGCGGCGCCTTGGCAGACGCTGCGCTCGTCGGCGAGCCTCACGGATGCGAAGGGGCGACCGCGTGTGCACGTCCGCCGTGATGACTTCCGCGTTTACCGACGCCGCGATCGCGCCGAAACGCTTGCGATCTTCGTCGTTGACGCCTCAGGGTCATCGGCCGTCAAGCGCCTCGCGGAGGCCAAGGGCGCAATCGAGATCATGCTCGCTGACAGTTACGCGCGCCGCGATCATGTGGCCCTCGTTTCCGTTCGCGGCAAGCATGCGGAATTGCTCGTGCCACCAACCCGGTCGCAAACGCGGGCGCGGCGCTGTCTTTCAGGGCTTCCAGGCGGTGGCGGAACACCCATCGCGAGCGGGCTGGCCCTCGCCGGCGACATCGCGTCGGCCGCGCGTCGGAAAGGCCAACAGCCGCTCGTTATCGTGCTGACTGATGGGCAGGCCAACATTGCGCGCGATGGCACTCCAGGTCGGAAACAAGCACAAGTAGACGCAGCAGACGCTGCTCGCATGTTGCAGGCTGACGGGCTCGCCGCACTGTTGATTGACACGTCGCCGCGGCCACAACCGCGCGCACAAACACTCGCCGCGGCGCTCGGTGGTCGCTACATCGCGCTGCCGAGGTCCGACGCAGCAGGCGTTGCCAACGTGGCGTCCTCGGCGATTGCTTCTGTGCGAACTGGGACGTCGTCAACCGGCACGTCAGCGATCGGCGCATCCCAAGGCCGTCGACAATGACGGGTACCGCCGCGCGGCGTCGTGCGCCGCCATCCGGACCTTCTGGCGACCGCCCGCACTGGGAGACGGATGGAGCCAATTGGCCCAATCGCGCGCAGAGCCGGTTCGTCTCGGCTGGTGGCCTGAGATGGCACATCCAGGAGGCGGGCTCCGGCGGCCCATCGCGACCGCTGATCTTGCTGCTGCATGGGACCGGCGCTGCCACCCATAGCTTCGCTGATGTTCTGCCAATTCTTGCGGGCCATGCACGTGTGCTCGCGGTCGACCTTCCGGGCCACGGATTTACGGACAATCCGGGTGCGCGCTGGCTCGCGATTAATGCGATGTCGAAATCGCTCATCCAGCTGCTCGATCATCTCGAACTGGAGCCGGATCTCGCCGTCGGCCATTCGGCTGGAGCGGCACTCCTCGTGCGCATGACAATCGATCGGTTCATCTCGCCCCGTGGCATTGTCTCGATCAACGGGGCGTTGCTGCCCTTCGGCGGAATCGGCCGGACGCTCTTTCCGCAACTTGCGAAGCTTTTGTTCCTGAACCCCTTCGTGCCCGCGTTTTTTGCGCGTCAGGGCCGGGATCGGCAGCGTGTGCGAAAGCTGTTGGAGAACACGGGCTCGGCTCTGACCGATGCGCAGGTGGATCGCTACGCAACGCTCATGCGGTATCCGTCGCATATCTCCGGTGCACTGGGGATGATGGCAAACTGGGATCTCGAAGCGCTGAAACGGGATTTGCCGCAACTCGGTGCGCCGCTTTTGTTGATCGCAGCCGACCGAGATAAAACCGTGCCGCCGACGGACGCCCTTGAGATCGTGCATGCCGCGCCCCGGGCTCGGGTCTTGAACCTGGAGGGGCTCGGTCACTTGGCGCACGAAGAAGATCCCGAACGCGTCTGCCGATACATCCTCGAATTTTCTCAAGAGCTTTTACCGGGCCGCATGTCCACGGGGTGATTGCGTCTCGGTTTGCGATCGTCGCGCATCCGCTTGCGGGGAGAAACCACTGTTTTAGGCGGCCGACCGTTGACGTTTGGCCATCCGTTTCGGCGGACTTTCGTAAGAGGATCGGGGCGCTTTCCCACATTCGAAAAGCTAGGCTTATCCGCGCATGACGCTTCCCACAGATCACCAAAACCGCATCCAGCTCAACAATGAGGTGCATGCCCGACCACCGGAATCGCTCGTTACGCCCTGCGCGATTAGCTACCTCGCGCTCTATTCCGCAGGTCAGCGCGGCGAGGATTTCCGCGCCATCACGGCGCTGGCCGAGATGCACGGCGTTCCATCGCCCGTCGAAGGGGCGGTTCACTACAGCCAAGACTTCGGCTCATTTCGATTGAAGTGGGAGCGGCACACCGAGTTTAGCCGGCTGAAGGTCATTGTGCCGAAACCGGAAGGCGGCGCGTTCGAGAAGCCGGCGATCAAGCACCTTCCGACAGAGTGGGTTGCGAACCTTCCCGGCACGGTGATAGTGGCGACCCACGTCCTGTTTTTGCCGATGCCAAAAAAGCCGATCGACCCAGATCAGTTGGCCAAGGAAGCATTCGGTGGCAACTGGCTCATCGGTGCCGAGATCAGCGGTGGCTCCGCCTCAGCTTTCAGCGACTACCGCGTTCACGGCGACGGTTTCTCGCGCCTCGTCGTCTACGACAACGGGCTGAAGCCGCGCCAGGCGGGGCGGACGGTGCAACGCATTCTCGAGATCGACACCTATCGGATGATGGCGCTCCTTGCGTTTCCCGTGGCGCGCGACCTGACGCCAAAATTGTCGACGCAGGAACGCGAACTCGCACAAATCGCGAACGCTATGACTGGTGATGTCACCGTCGAAGAACCGCTTCTGCTGGACCGGTTAACCGGGCTTCAAGCGCAAATCGAAAGCGGCCATGCGGAGACAGACTATCGCTTCGCGGCAGCGCGGGCGTACTTCGACCTCGTCAAGCGGCGCATCAATGACTTGCGCGAAGAACGGTTGACCGGCCTGCAGACATTCGCCGAATTCGTGGAGCGTCGACTGCAACCTGCGATGCATACATGCGATGCGGTTGCCACGCGGCAGGAGGAGCTGTCGCGGCGTGTTGCGAGAGCGACCCAGCTCTTATCGACGCGCGTTGCAGTTGCGCGCGAACAGCAAAGCCAGCAAGTGCTCGAATCGATGGCGCGGCGGGCCAAGCTGCAGTTGCGCCTTCAGCAAACTGTCGAAGGCCTCTCGGTCGCGGCCGTGACGTATTACGTGGTCGGCCTCGTCGGGTATCTTGGTAAGGCCCTCGAGGCGATCGGTCTGCCGGTCTCAGCGCCGATTATGATGGGCATTGCAATCCCGGTCGTTGCCGGTCTTGTCTGGTACGGCGTCCACCGTGTGCGTGAGGCTGTGACCCGGGACGAAGGCGACCCTGTCGACTGATCCGCAGATCGTCTTTCGACGCTGCACCGGGTCGCTCGGTGGGCGAGATCCCTCTTGCACTTCAGGCCGCTTGCACTTTGGGCCTCTTGCAATTCAGGCCTCTTGCAATTCAGGCGCCGGTTGTCATGTTGCCCGCCGCCGTCCCGCCTTTAAGAAAACAAACATGACTGAGGAAACGCTCCCATGATCAGGCACGCACTCTTTGCAGCCGCGGCACTCGGCTTGACCGCTGTCATTGCCCATGCCGAGACGCGCATTACGTTCAAGTCTGCGAAGTCGACATCGTCCTACTTTCAAATGTCGGTTCAGATCGCCGAAGCGGTGAAGCGCGGTTCGAACGGCGACATGATTGTCACCGTCGAAGAGAGCCAAGGTTCCGTTCAGAACGTGATGGAAGCGGCGCGCCGCGACGGCAACTACGTCTTCACGACGCCGCCCGTGCTCGTGCGCCTCGCCCAAGGCGGCAAGGCGATGTTCAAGGGCAAAGAGAACCCGAAGTTTGCCGAGATCCGCGCTTTGTTCCCGATCCCGTCGTTGACCATGCACTTTGTCGTACGGGCCGATAGCGGCATCAAGTCGTTTGCCGACATGGAGGGAAAGACCATCCTGATCGGCAAAGGCTCGTTCGGTGCGCGGGAAGGCGCCAAGTACCTCAAACTGTTCGGGCTCGAAGGGAAGGTGACGCTTGCCAATGTTGAGCTGAACGCGGCGGTCTCAGCGCTCAAGAATAAGCAGATCGACGGCTTTGTAACGGCTGGTTCGTTCCCCGCGCCAAACGTCATCGAAGCTGCGGCTTCAACCCCGATCCGCGTGATCTCGCTCAGCGACGATCAGATCAAGCAAACGAAACGAACCCGCCTTGTCATTCCGGCCGGAACGTACGCGGGCGTCGATGGCGAGACTGTCACGACGTCGCTGCCGGTTGTCGCGCACACGACGACTGCCATGGACGATGACACCGCGTATGCGCTGACCAAAGCCTATTGGAGCGAGAAGGCCGAGCTCGGCAACACGGCGGCATGGTGGAACGGCGTCACCGGAGAAATGCTCGCGAACGTTTACGGCAAGCTGCACCCCGGCGCGATTAAGTACTACGATGAAGCCGGTATCACGGTGCCGG
>JBCBWG010000238.1:0-4971 GCA_039817205.1 Pseudomonadota bacterium | reverse complement strand
CTCGCGCGACGTCACCTCTGACGATCCCAACTGGAAGCTCATCGGCACGCAGGCGTCGGAATAGGTTTCGCCCTTTCCGCGGGCCCTGTCCGGGCCTTGGCCGCGCCTTATCCGTGCCCTGGCCGTTTCGCGCTCAGAGATCGCCCCATCAAAGCCCGCGTAAACCTCCTCACTCAGCAAATCCTTGAGAAGCCGGCGGTTGCCTTCAGCGAAGGCTGTCACGATCATTTCATAGGCCTGCTTGGCACCATCCAAAAACTGATCGGGATCGAACGAATTGTCGGACCGGAAGATCGCGACAAGACCCTCTTTGAGGCTGTGATCGTCTCTTGCGAACTCCGCCACACGCGCTTCCGCTTCCTCGCGGTCCTTCTCGCTCGACGCATTGCCTTGAGCCTGGCCTGCAACGCGGCCTGGTAACGTCACCACTTTTTCGCCAGCGGCCGCGGCACGCTGCTGGGCCTCCCGCGCGCGGACCTTTCGGTCGATCCGTGCCTCATCATCGCTCGTTCGCCGGCCAAGAACACTTCGTAGCTTCAGAATTGCCAGCACGGCAACCACAAGCGAAATGATGGTAAGCAGATCAAAGTTACCTGGCATGATTTCCGATCCTGGCCATCGCGGTGGCGGTTCTTGAGGAGTACGCGCGAGCGACGCTTCTTCTTCGACATCCCGAAATTCTGAAACCGGGCCGTAAGCTCGAAACCGGCCTACCAGTTCGAATACGGGCCCAATCGCCAGTTGGCTTGCCACAAGACGAGATCGCCCATTCCCAAAGCAGATCAAAATGTCGCAAGCAATCCGCAAACCGCGTGAATTGTCTGAGGCGAATGTAGGTGATGCCGTGCCGGAAGCCAACCGAACGCCGTCCGTTAGCCGGAAAAACGCGTTAAAGGCCAAATAGAACGGCGTTCCCGCTTGGATTTTCACAGCGAAGACACGAAGTTGACCCTATGAGATTTGGCCTCCTACTCATGTTCATTGCGGTTCCGCTCGCGGAACTCGCACTCCTCATCAAACTCGGTGGCTGGATCGGCATCTGGCCGACGCTTGCGATCATCTTGCTCACGGCCGTCGTCGGTACGGCGTTGCTCAGACAACAGGGTCTCAACACGCTCGCCAAGGTCGGGCAATCGGTCAACGCTGGCAAGGCGCCCGTTGTGCCGGTGGTCGAGGGCGTTCTTCTGCTCATTTCGGGTGCGTTTCTTCTCACACCGGGCGTCATTACTGACTTGGTCGGCGGCCTCATGCTCATCGCGCCTTTGCGAGGGCGCTTGGCGGAGCAGATCGTCCAAGCCGCACTGTCCCGCGGTTTGGTGCATGTCAACTTGTCCCCCGGGATGGGCCGCCAGGCGGGACCAGATGCGTCGGGCGCGCCCTGGCCGGAAACCAGCAAGAGCCCCCCGGGAGCAGGTCCACGAGCGGGGCCAGGAACAGGCCCAGGAACGGGGCCAAGAGCGGGCAGAGGTTCCACTGGCGGTCGCCCAAGCCGCGGGTTCGGGCCCGCCCCAAACCGCCGTCCGGACGACGCCGGCGACATCATTGATGGCGACTTTGAGCGGCTCGACGAAAAGACAATCGACCCGAACCGGCGGCGCTGAGCCCACAACCTGGGTGCGGATTTCCCAGTTGGGGCCCCAACCATTTGCGGCCGGTCTGACAATCGCATAAGGCAGCTTCGACGTCCCCCGGGCGAGGCTGGATTGTTTTCATCCGAGCCAAACCTCGGCGCTGATCTCATCCCTTAATTGCAGGCAGAAACGCGATGGCTGATGAAACGACTGGCAATGGCTCGGCGGGAAGCGCGAACGGCAACGGCGCCGCGAAGACGGACCAGCCGCCGATCCAGGCGCGCATCCTGACCCAGTACATAAAGGACCTTTCGTTCGAGGTACCAAGTGCCGAGCGATTGAGTGCCGGTCCGTCTGAAAACGTGAAGTTGGATCGTGAGATCAACGTGAACGCTCAGCAGCTCGAAGGCGCGAAGTTCGAGTCCGTTATCGAGTTCAAAGCAACCGCCTCTGACGACCGGGGCACGATCTACAGCCTCGAGATAACGTACGGAGGGCTTATTGAACTTGGCCGAATTCCGCAGGAAGCGCTTGAGCCGTTCCTGCTCGTGAACTGTCCGGCCATGGTCTACCCATACCTGCGCCGCGTGGTGAGTGATCTGACGCGCGAGTGCAATTTCGCATCGCCGCTGACCGACATGATCGACTTCGGTCATCTCTATGTGCAGCGGAAGCAGCAGGCGGAGGCGGCTGGTAAAGCGAGCGAACCAGCATTGAGCTGACGCCATTTCCGAGACACTGCGAAACGACCGGACAGAAGCAACAGCGAAACGAGGCTGGACTGACTAATGATCGGTCTCGCTATTGATCGGTCTTGCTATTGATCGGTCTGGGCCGCCTCTTTCGGCTGGGCCGTTTTTGGCTCGTCCGCTTTAGGTTGCCCCGCTCTCGGTTGATTTGGCTTCGTCGTCACGACAACGATCGGCCCGACAGGCGCGAAGCTTGCCCGCGACACCGTTTGCGAGCGCAACTGCGGGACGGACCCACCATCAAGGAACAGCGCATTTGGTGTCTTGAGTCCGTCTCTGAAGAGCACGGCGAATGCGTGAAACGTAACGGGCTCTTCCGATATGGCGATGAACAATCGGCGCCCATTGGCCGATACGCCGACGCCGTTACGGAACTTGCGAGACGTCGATTTCGGGTTGAAGCGCGGATGAAGCCGCCGGTTGATGACCAGCATGGGGCCAGACTGGGTTGCGAAATCGGGGCGGCGGTTGCGCCTTAGAAACGCGCGGGTTTCCATCACGCCAGCGCGGCCACGCTCAATAAAGAACACCCCATTCGGTAACATATGGAAGTTGCCGAAGCCCCGGCGGGTGTTGGCCTGCTTCAGGCGTTGACGGTCCTCGACGTAATACCCGACCGGGGCTAAGTCCTGGTCGTACATGCCGCCATTTGTTGCCAGCAAAAGTGTCTGTCCAGCCTTGGCAATCGATGCTCGGAGCGCACCAAGCGTTCCAAACGGTCGGCCATCCTCGCGGCGCCACCTGACACTGACCGCGACGGACCGCGTGTCAACCGAGCACACAATGTAGCGCATACCGGCATAGGCGCGCCGCGCGCACGGGTCGTCGGCCAAAGCGGGTCCGCTGAGGGACGTGAGGCCCAACGCTCCCACGAGCCCGGCAATGAGCCGGGTGGACCAACGGGCATTCAGCGGGCCAATGCTGCGAGAAACTGTTCGAAAACGATCCGCGCCTATCACTGCCCGATCTATCGCCACGTCCGACCTCGCCGCACTCCATCGCACCCGCCGTGCAACACCCGAGAATATACAGCAAGCCGTCGTCGGGCGCACGTCCGGAGTGTGGTGCAGCAAGCCCCGCACGACCGTGGCTGAAAGATGACATCTGCCAACGCGTCCGTTCGGCAAAACGCGACGCCAGACGCCAGCACCGTGCGGGACAAAACCGTCGATCAACTCTCCGGAGGCGCGCCGCCTTCGGACGTGCGCTTATCGATAAAAGCGTTCAAAGCCTCGACGTGTCCTGGGTCAACTTTAGGTGGTTCGAACTCGGCAAGCGTCTGCTTCCAAATTCCGTTTGCACGCTCGGTGGCCGTCTTCGCACCGGTCTCGGTCCAACGTCCGAAGTTGGACCAATCCGAGAGCAGTGGCTCGTAGAACGCCGTTTGGTACCGCGCCATGGTGTGCTGGGCTGCAAAGAAATGGCCGCCCGTTTCGACCTCAGCGATCGCGTCAAACCCAATGTCATCGGTCTCAGCTGGAAGAGGCTGGCACGCCTCGGCGATGATTTGCAGCATCTCAACGTCGATGATGAATTTCTCCATCGACGCGGTCAGGCCACCTTCGAGCCACCCTGCGGAATGAAACAGCAGATTGGCGCCGCCCATCATCGCAGCCCAGATCGAGTTGAGTGCTTCGTATGCTGCTTGCGCGTCCGGTGCGTTCGATGCGTTGGCATTTGACGAGCGCCACGGCAGGTTGACGTGCCGCGCGAGCTGCCCCGCCGCAAACGAACCCTTGATGAACTCGGGCGTGCCAAAAGCCGGTGCGCCCGATTTCATGTCAACGTTTGATGTGAACGAGCCGTAGACCACCGGCGCGCCAGGGTTGGTCATCTGAACAAGCGTGATGCCAGCGAGTGCTTCGGCATGCTGAAGCGCGAGCGCACCCGTGATCGTCACCGGAGCCATCGCGCCTGAGAGCGTAAACGGCGTGATGATCGATGGCTGGCCCGCCCGCGCGAAGTCGATCATGCCCTGGCACATTGGGATATCGAGCTGACGCGGCGAGTTCGTGTTGATGACCGTGTAACAATACGGCGCTGCACGGAACTCGTCTTCGCTGAGACCGCGCGCGAGGCGTACCATCTCGAAACAGTCGCGCACTTGCGGCGCACCCCGCGCATAAACGAATGCGGGCTTATCGCTCTCGGTCAGCTGCACGCGGCCAACTTCGAGATGCCGATATTCCGTTGGCACATCCTGCGGCTCGACGTTCGGTGACATCGTATGGATGACGTCAAAGTGCTGCGACAGCCGAATGATGTTGGTCGTGTCGACCATCGTCCCCGGCCGCTTGCCTCTGTCGAGATCAGAGATATGCGGCGGGCCACCGATGGGCACGCACGTAAACGATGACCCGCCGATGGGTTGATGCCTATGCTCGGCCGCGCCGTGGAGCGTAAACGTCGATGGTGCCGTCTCCAGCGCCTTCGCCACCAGCGCGCGATCAATCCGCACCATCTGGTCGTCACCGACCGTGGCTCCGCCATTTGCAAAGATCTCGCGCGCCTCCGGCAGCAACACCTTCATGCCCAGCTCTTCGAGAATGCGGAGAGCTGTCTGGTGGATTTGCGCAACTTGGTCCTTGCTCAGGATTTCAATCGGCTGAAATGGCCGCGTGATTTGCCGGTAGCTATGCGACCGCGGCGAC
>JBCBWG010000237.1:0-4993 GCA_039817205.1 Pseudomonadota bacterium | reverse complement strand
CGGCATACGATCCAACGCCGAGGAACGCGGCGTGTCCGAAGCTCAGGTACCCGGTGAGCCCGAACAGGATGTTGAACCCAATGGCAAAGATCCCGAAGATCACGAACCGCTGCATCAAGTCCGGATAGCCGGCATTAAACTGGTCGAGACCGGAGTTGACGGGAAACGGGTTGAGGAAAAACGGCGCCAGTATCGTAATGATGGTGACAAACAGCAGCAGTCGGCCATCAGCTTTATCAAGACCAAACATGCGCTTAATCCTCCATCACACCGGCACGCCCCATAAGGCCGCGCGGACGGGTTAACAGAACGACGATCGCAACCAGATAGAGAATGATCTGATTGATCCCAGGCAGGATCTGAAGCACTTCGCGCATTGAGGCGAAGCTCTCGAGCACGCCAAGCATAAAGCCTGCGAGGACAGCACCGCCGAGCGAGCCCATGCCGCCAACCACGACAACGACGAAGCTCAAGACCAGAAAATCCATTCCCATGTGATAGTTCGGTGAATTGATCGGCGTGTACATCACGCCTGCAAGTCCCGCGACGGCAGCCGCAAGCCCAAACATGATCGTAAACCGCTTGTCGATATTGATACCGAGGACGCCGACCGTTTCGCGGTCTGCCATTCCCGCTCGGACAACCATCCCAAACGTTGTGAATTGCAGAAACGCAAAGACACCGCCGATGATGATGATCGAAAAGAGGAAATAGACGAGCCGCCAGTAGGGGTAGATGATCCGGTTGGGATCGAAGCCGAGCATGGCGCCGAAGTCAAAAGATCCTGCAAACGCTTCCGGTGCCGGTGTTGGGATCGGGTTTGCGCCGTAGAAATACTTGATGATTTCCTGAAGCACGATCGCAAGGCCAAACGTCACGAGGATTTGGTCGGCGTGTGGGCGTTTGTAGAAGTGGCGAATGAGACCGCGTTCCATGAGAACGCCAAGCAGCATCATCACGGGGATTGCAAACAGAATGGATATAGGCACCGACCAGTCAATGATCGCGGCTGCCGTCGCCTCCCCGAAGAAATCTTGGATATAGGGCACATCGACTTTGAGCGGCTGCCCAAGGAAATCCGTCCGGGTCTCGTCGACAACGGAATAAGAAAGGGTCAGCAGTCGGCTCAGTGTTACCGCGCAAAAAGCGCCGATCATGAACATCGCGCCGTGTGCAAAGTTCACAACACCGAGCGTGCCAAAGATGAGTGTCAGTCCAAGTGCGATCAACGCATAGGCCGAACCTTTATCGAGCCCGTTCAGCACCTGGAGAAGTATTGCTTCCATCGCGGATTTTTTCCGTTCGAACTCGCCCGCTTCGCCGACGCGGGTGCACATTTCGGTGTGCCGTTATCAAGCGCCAGCCCCGCGCCCAATGCTCTATTCACGAGACATGAGATACCGCGCGACGAGGCGGCATGACACGATCCGTTGACACACTTGGATAACAGGGCGGCGCTGGTTGTTTGCGCCGCCCTGCCGTTCCGGTTCCAGGACGCTTAGGCGCCTGGGTTGCACTTGCCGATTGCAACGGCGTTGCCTTGGGCATCGCGCATTTGCGGGTGGTCTGGTGCGTAGGTGACTTTTTCGGCGGGCGTCACTTCGACGATTTCGAGCAAGTCGAAGTCAGACGTTGGCTTCTCTTTACCCTTCACGACGAGGACGTCTTTGAAGCACTGGTGGTCGTCAGCGCGGTAAAGCGTTGGGCCGTTGCCAAGTCCGTCGAACTTGTAGCCTTCAAGCGCTTCGACAACACCGCACGGGTTGAAGGTTCCAGCCCGCTCAGCCGCATCGGCGTAAAGCAGAGCCTGGACGTAGCAGGTGTGGGCTGCCTGTGACGGCGGGAAGCCGTACTTCTTGCCGAACGACTTTACGAACGCTTTCGAGCCTTCGTCCTGCAGCGACCAGTGCCAGTTCGTCGAACCGAAGATGCCTTTGACGTTGGCACCTGCACCCTTCGCCATCAGGCGCGAGTAAAGCGGAACAATGATCTGGAAGTCTTTGCCGTTGACCTGCTTGTCGCGCAGACCGAACTGCACCGCGTTGGTCAACGAGTTGACCATGTTGGCGCCGTAGTGGTTCAGGACGAGCGTGTCGGCGCCCGACTGCAGAACGGGTGCAATGTAAGACGAGAAGTCCGTTTGCGTCAGCGGTGTTTTCACAGCGGCGACGGTTTTCCAGCCGAGCGCTTCGGTGGATTCTTTCACCGCTTGCTCGGTTGTGTAGCCCCAGTTGTAGTCCGCCGTCAGGTGGTAAGCACGACGATCGGTGCCGTAGGCTTTGGTCAACACTGGCGCCAGTGCCGCGCCCGACATGTACGAGTTAAAGAAGTGACGGAAACCGTTCGCCTTCTTGTCTTTACCCGTCGTGTCGTTGGAGTGTGTCAGGCCCGCCATGAACATGACGCCGGCTTCCTGGCAAAGCGCCTGCACGGCCACAGCCACACCCGATGACGACCCACCGGTCACCATGATCGCGCCGTCCTTCTCGATCATCGAGCGGGCGGATGCGCGGGCAGCGTCTGATTTGGTCTGCGTGTCGCCGGTGACGAACACGACTTTCTTGCCGAGGATGCCGTTCCCTTTGAGCGCTTTCGACGAGAACGTCGTCATCATCCCGCCGTCGCCTTCACCATTGATGTGCTCGATGGCGAGTTTGTAAGCGCGCAGCTCGTCAGCACCCTCGTCGGCATAAGGGCCGCTTTGGGGAACGTTCAAGCCAAGCGTCACTTCACTCTTACTGCTCGGATCGTTCACGAACGCGTGCGCAGATGTGCTCGTCAGGATCGTTGGCATGCCGACCGCAGCAAACGTTGCTGCGCCAGCCGTGCCCTTGAGCACGGAACGCCGTGACGTTTTCGAATTGTCTTGGGTCAAGTTTCCCTCCAGAACCTTGTGGTTCAATGCGTTTTCATCCCATGCCGTCGCCCCGGTTTGCCCGAGATCTCTGGCGATTCATCGTGCTCATGATGCTCTCAAAGAACCCGCCAGACCTACGGATGTCGGGTGAGTTTGGTCAATTCGACCAAGGCCGAGGGTCTTAGTTTGCCGGAAGGTCCTCGTCCACAACGATGGCGGAGTAATGCGCAGAATGGCCCGGTTTTCGGGCAAATCCATCACTCTTGACATAAAGTCTGTCAGGACCAATTGACGAGTTTAGACATGACAGCATGGACGAAAAGACGGTCTACATTTCGGGCTTTAATGAATGGAGACCGGGCTCTGTTCCCCGCGTCCGTCTTCGATCCGTTGTCTGCACGCCTCGCAGAAGACGTCGGTTTCGAAATCGGAATGTTTGCTGGCTCAACCGCTTCTCTAACGATCCTCGGCGCGCCTGACTATATTCTCATCACACTCAGCGAATTTGCAGAACAGGCGCGACGGATCACGCGCGCAAGCGAACTCCCAATCATGGTCGACGCGGACCATGGCTACGGCAACGCTTTGAATGTTGCGCGTACGGTTGAAGAACTTGAGGCCGCCGGGATCTGTGGCCTTTCCATCGAAGACACAATGCTCCCGGAAGTCTTCGGCGCCGACGGCAAGGCACGAATGGCGTCGCTCGAAGAAGGCGTCGGCAAAATGCGCGCAGCCGTCAGCGCCAAGCCGGACCCCGATCTCGTCATTGCTGGGCGAACGAGCGCGCCGCTCCTCACGGATATGGATGATTGCGTTGCCCGCGTTCAGGCGTACGAGGCAGCAGGCGTCGATGCAATTTTCGTCATCGGCATTAAAACGCCTGAGCAGCTTGCCAAGTTGTCGGATGCCGTCACGGTGCCACTGATCCTCGGTGGCGTCCCGCCTTTGATGCAAGACGCGGCCGAACTTGGGCGCCACGGCGTTCGGATCTGCCTTCAAGGCCACCACACGATCCCGGCGGCCGTCCGTGCGATACACGAAACGCTGACGGCCCTCCGTGCGGGAACCCCACCGGCCGATCTCACCAATCAACCGGAAGGCGGGCTGATGGCTCGAATGACCCGCCAGGCCGATTACGATGCGGACCGCAAAACAAAACTGAATTGAGGACGGGCGAGATGATCGAACGAATTGCCGTCGTTGGCGCGGGCGCGGTTGGCGGGCATGTTGCAGCCTACATGGCGCGTGCCGGTCATGACGTAACGCTCATCGATGCCTGGCCTGCGCACGTCGATCAAATGAAGCAAAAGGGGCTCACGCTGAAGGGCTCTACGGAGCCGGAATGCTTCACGACGCCCGTGCGGGCGCTTCATATCACCGACTTGCAAAGCGAAGGTCGCGGCCGCGGCTTTGACATCGTATTTTTGTCGACGAAGTCATACGACACGCGCTGGGCGACCGAGATGATCCGCGATTACCTCGCGCCCGAAGGTTTCGTTGTCTCACTGCAAAACGCCATCAACGAGCCAACCATCGCCGAGGTTGTCGGTTGGGGCCGAACCGTTGGCGCGATCGCATCAAAGATCTCCGTTGAACTTGATGCACCGGGCCACATCACGCGCCTCGTCAAACTCGGCGGTCAAGACCACACCGTTTTCCGTGTTGGTGAATGCCATGGACGGGAAACGCCACGCGCGAAACGCGTCGCCCAACTCCTTGGTCACGCGGACAGCGCGATGGTCACGCCAAACCTTTGGGGCGAGCGCTGGTCCAAACTCTGTGTCAACTGCATGCGAAACCCCATTGCCGCATCGACCGGGCGCGGCGGCAATGAAAATGATCGCGATCCAATCGTGCGCCGTCTTTCAATCCGGCTGGCAACGGAAGCCGCAATCGTCGGACAAGCGCATGGGTTTCAGTTCGAAAAGCTCTACGGCATTGCCGTTGCCGATTTGATTGCGGCGAAAGACGGAGACGAAGATGCACTGGCGCGCTGTGAAGCTGCGATCCTTGACGGCACCAAGACCAGAGCTGAAGGCGGTCGCGCCTCAATGGGTCAGGATATCCAGAAAGGTCGCCGCACCGAGATCGATTATTTGAATGGCCTCGTTGTGCGCGAAGCGGAGCGCATCGGAT
>JBCBWG010000236.1:0-5011 GCA_039817205.1 Pseudomonadota bacterium | reverse complement strand
TCTGATACGATCCGGGCAATGGTCCCAAGGCCGCCGATGACCCGCATCGTCCGCGGATTGGCAAAGTCGGGCAATGGTTCTGAAAACAGTTCCGGATCGAGCTCATAGGGCTCGCGGTTGACGTCGAGATACGCGCGCGGGAAGTGGGCCTCGATCAATGCCGCCCCGTGGTTTGGCGCAGCTGAAAACAGCTCATCGACGAAGCAATCCTCAGATTTGCGAAGCGCTGCCGCGTCCAGTTGGGATGCGGCCAGGAACGCCGTCGGGTACACTCTGCCCGAATGCGGTGAGCAGAACACGAGCGGCGCCGTCAGAACTGGCGGCCGATGAACCGTAAAAGGCGGGTCGAGCTCACGTCGAATGGCTTCCCGTTCAGCGAGCGACATTCAAATCCAATCCAATTCTGTCCCGTTGCGCCCCAATCGCTTAGCGAACGCCTGAATGACCCATCATTCCATGACCATCATCCCATGACGCATCATCCCAATACGTCGCCTAGCGTTGCCGCGCCTCTCTGTCGCCCGATGATCGCAGTTTCCCGAGCGCACGTGCCGCGGAGACTGGATTGCTCCGCTGGCCTGAGCCAGCTTGTATCGGTGGCGGTCGCGCGGCAATGACTAGTTTGCGTGAAAACCACCTCGGCAGCGTTATCTAAATGCAGGCCAAGCATTTCGCCGCCGCGTGGTCGATATGCTAACACCGCGGGAGAGCGTGGCGTCACGACACACTCGTTCACGGCTCATTTACAGACTGTTGGTGATGGTCTGCAATAAATGTGGTGATCGGCGATGACACCGGGCATCGCGAGCGCGGCAGCAGTGCCTTGCAGATTGTTCTGCCGATGGCCGGCTGTTCGGTCTGTCGCGTCGGGCGAAGTGTAGAAGACGGGGACCAGCATGGCAGTCGAACCCTCACAGAAGCGGATGACCCGCATTCTCTTGGCTGAAGATGACGCCTCAATGCGCGGTTTCCTGGAGCGGGCGCTGACGCGCGTCGGCCATGACGTCGTCGCTTTGGAAAACGGTCAGGATGCCTACGAGCGCCTGCAGTCCGAACCGTTCGATCTGCTGCTCACAGATATCGTCATGCCGATCATGGATGGCATCGAGTTGGCCCGCCGCGCCAACGACATCGATCCGCAACTGAAAATCATGTTCATCACCGGCTTCGCGGCCGTTACGCTTGAGCAAGATCCGTCGGCCCTCGACGATGCGCGTGTCCTATCGAAACCATTCCATCTCAAAGATCTGGTCGCAGCCGTCGAGCGCGTTCTGATCGAGTAGTGGTCCTGCGCCGAGCCGTGTTGGCCGCATTCCCGAGCCCAATATTGTGGCTGCAAAGAAACCTGTATCTCTGCCTTGTCAGCATCGCACCGCCTCAGTATAGAGCGGGGCTCGATCGTATGGTCGACGGACGGGCGCGTAGCTCAGCGGTAGAGCACTTCCTTGACATGGAAGGGGTCACAGGTTCGATCCCTGTCGCGCCCACCACGTCCTCCGATCGTGATGCGCATCTCAATTCCAAGACCACGCTCGGACCCTTAGGTCCTGAGCCGGTCATATGGGCTCTTACGGCAAGATAACGGTCGGCTTACCGGCCCGCGCAAGCGTATCGTTCAGCAATTCAATGTTGTTTTGGATGTGCGGGTTGGTCGGCTCGGCGAGCGCGGCTTTGACCAAATATCTCCGGGCACGTTTCAGATCGCCGCGCAGCAGATAAGAATACCCTTGATTATTTAGGATCGTTGGCGTGTCGCCAAGTAGCTCTCGGGTTCTGCCGTAAGCTTTGTCGGCAAGATCAAAACGTCCAGTCTGATCGTAGGCCGCGGCGAGCCCAAGCCAGCCCTCCGCATCTTTCGCATCGCGTTCGATACCCGCCTCAAACAACTTGACGGCCTTTCCGAAATTGCCGTCGGCAAATTGAGCCTTTGCTTTTGCAAATTCCGTTGCAGGGTGCGCTTGCTCGTTAAGAAGGCCGGGCTTGTCGAGTACGCCAGCGGTCGAACAGGCCGATGCGACAACGCTCAAGCTCGCAACAACCACGACCCGTACAGTGGCGATCGATCGGACATCGCGGAGCTGCTTGCGGTGCCTGACGTCATCCCGGGCTGTCGAACCTCTGCGCACCGCTCACCACCTGCAAACGAAATTCGCGCGACTTCTTTTGCGCCGCGCTCACGTTGGCAAGCTGAGCCCGCACCGCCGCTCGCGCAAGAACGTGCTCAGCGGAAACGGTGGGCTGTGATTTGGGGGTAAACTGTGTAGATAGGGCTAGAAAGAGAGAAATATCTGTCGAGTGATTTAATCAGGTTGCCAGAAATTGGCCCCGGATATTTACCGTGTTGGAAGCTTTTGCCGGTCCGCAAGCGTTTGATTAAAATTGTCGACAGCTAATTTACGGCTGAATGGCACGGTTTGAAATACGGTTCAGTGTCGAAGAATAGACACAGGTGTTGAACCGTGAACCGACCGCCAAGTTCCATCGAGGTCGCCCGCCAGCGCAACCGGCGCGTGATGGTCTACTCTCTATCTCTCTCAATTTGCTTTGGGACATTGGCGGTTGTTTTGACCGATCAAATTCTCGACGAACAGGTCGCACGCACCCGGACCAACGCACCGAAGCCCGTGCCAATGACAACGGTGGTGATTGCTCGAAACGAAATTCCGTTTGGTGCACGCCTGAGCGGGAGCATGTTGGAAGAGAAACGCTGGCCCGCGGATGCGGTGCCGCAAGGTGCTTTTCAGCGTATCTCAGCTTTGTTGCGTGGCTCCAGCGCACGCATCGCACGGGCGCGCTTCGTTCCAGGCGAGCCGATTTTGCCAGCGAAACTCAGCGGTCGCGGGACCAAGCCAACGCTCGCCGCCATCCTGAGCCCGGGCATGAAGGCGATCAGTATCAAAGTCGACGAAGTGGTCGGTGTCAGCGGCTTTGTTCTGCCGGGCGATCTGGTCGATATCCTGGTGACGCGAACGGATCGCGACGTGGGTGCGGACGAGCCGAAATATGAGCCGTTCACGGTCACTGTCTTATATAGCGTGCGCATTCTCGCGGTCGACCAGACACGGGATGGTCGATCCGAGGCGGCCAAGCCCGCACGAACCGTTACGGTGGAAGCGAGCCTGCGTGATAGCCAGAAACTGGCGCTGGCGGGCACGGTCGGTAAACTCACATTAGTCCTGAGAGATCCACTGGCGCCGAACACGGCGCAATCCGTGGGTCGGGTCACCGTTTCCCAATTGTTCGGTGAAGAACAGAGCGGATCAGTGGAAGTCACCCAAACGTCCCTTGCCGCTGGACCGTCGAATCAGCGCGCATCAAAGCCAAGCAGGAAGCCGACCTCGACGATCCGGGTCGTCCGGCAGATTGATGCAACCGACTACGAAGTGCGACGCCGTGTGACGTCCCTGTTGGCAACAAACGTGCCTCAGGATTGATCAACGGACTGGTTGTCGCAAAAAACGATCCATCAATCGCCGCCCCTGCTGATGTGGGCTTCTGATCGCGAGCAATGAACGCGCGATCGGTGCCGTGTTCCGGGCTCTGTTCCGGTCGGTTTGCGGGGTGTGGTGATGTCGTGTGCGGTTGCTTATGGTCCGTCGCGTGATGGCGAAGGTCGTGCGTTATCGAGGTGTTCGTTGGCTCAGCTCTGGCCACGAACAACAACACAGCAGGTCAGCCAGTACCTGATCCTCTGTTTGGTCATCGGGCTTGCAGCGGTGACGACGGCACCAGTCGCCGTTGCTGAGACGCTCATTACAAGAGCGCAAATTGCGGTCAACAAGTCCCGCGTTATCGAGACGGATCTGCCCTACACGCAGGCGCTGGTCGCAGGGCCAGAGATCGCGGACGTGGTCCCGCTGACTGACCAGACCTTTTACGTACTCGGCAAGAAGCTTGGTTCGACCCGCGTTGTCGTGACAGACGCAACCAAAGAGGTCATCAGCATTGTTGAGGTCGAGGTCACTCCGGATCTCGGAGATCTTCGCCGCAAGCTATCGTCTGTCATCCGTGGCGGACAAATCCGTGTGACGTCCGCGAATGGCGGGCTTCTCTTGACGGGCCATGTCCGCCACGCGGTCGACGTGAACAAAGCCGTTGCCATCGCGGAGCGCTACGCGCCCGATGCGGTCACCAATGCGCTGAGCGTGACGTCTCCGCAGCAGGTGATGCTTGAGGTCCGCTTTGTTGAGGCAACACGACGGGCCGCCCGCGAACTTGGCGTCAGCACGCGTATCCGTTCGGGCCGTAACAATGCGGATATCGGCCCACAAACATTCCCACCGGGGGAAGATGCGCCAATTATTTCGCCGCGGCTCCTGTCGGGTGCTGAGCCGTTTGGAACGCTGATCTCACGGATCATCGATAGCGGTACGAAAGTGGACGTGATCATCCGAGCGCTCGAAGAGCGGTTGTTGGCCCGCCGTCTTGCGGAACCGAACTTAACGACGCTTTCGGGGAGCAAGGCGAACTTCCTGGCGGGCGGAGAGTTTCCGTTCCCCGTCGGCGCCGACGACAACCGGATCAGCATCGAATTTAAGAAGTTCGGAGTTGCGCTCGACTTCACGCCCACCGTGCTCGCCAACGGCCAGATCAACTTACAAATTGCGCCTGAGGTGAGCGAACTGGACCCGGAGGCAAACGTTGAAGTTGGCGGTGTTCGTATTCCAGGCATATCCGTCCGTCGGGCCAGCACGGTCGTTGAGCTGGCAGACGGCCAGAGCCTTGCAATCGCCGGTCTCCTGCAACAGCGCTCGCTGAAGGCTAAAGAACAGCTACCTTGGCTCGGCACGGTGCCCGTTCTCGGCGCATTGTTTCGCAGTGCCCAATACCTGCGTCGCGAGACCGATCTTGTGATCATCGTGACGCCGCGGCTTGTGAAGCCGAAGGTTCCCGGTGAGCAGCTGAGGACTCCGGCTGACACGTCGACGCCAACCAACGATCTCGAGTTTTTTGTGACGGGCCGCATGGAGATCGAGAGCCGTGCCAAGCGCCGCGGCTACGGACCGGCATT
>JBCBWG010000235.1:0-5059 GCA_039817205.1 Pseudomonadota bacterium | reverse complement strand
CGGACCAGACCTTCGAGAGCGGCTTTTGACGTCGCGTAAGCGATCCGCTCTCTCTTGCCGAGCGCCGCACGCGATCCAATCACGACGATCCGTCCGAAGCCCACCGCTTTCATATGTGGAATACACGCCTGCATGGCCCATACGATCGATTGGACGTTGACACGCATCACGCGTTCGAAACTCTCGTCGGTCTCGTCCAGAATACCAGACGAACTGGCAACGCCCGCATTGCAGACCAAGCGGGTCGGCGCGTGATCGTTTGCGATCTCAGTCAGCAAGTCGCGCGACGCGACGGAATTCAAATCAACGGCGTAGTGCTCGCCATGGAACGTCTCCGGCGGCGTGCGCGACAAACCAATCGTTGCAAAGCCGTCGACGCTGCAGCGCGCCGCGATCGCAGAACCGATGCCTCGGCTGACACCTGTGACAAGAACGGTCTCTCGTCCCATGACCGACCTCACTCAGCTTGGCGTGTGAATAGGAAGCTCCAGAAGCGCGCGTCGCTTCAACCACATCGTCGGTCGGTAGCGATCCTCAGCCGTGATCTCGTGCAGCTCTTCGAGCACCTCGAGCGCTTCTTCCACGCCCATTAGGTTGATCAACTTCAGCGGGCCGTGCGGATAGTTGAGACCGAGTTCAAGAGCGAGATCGATATCGTCGGGCGCGGCCAAGCCAACCTCGGCCATGTAGCAACCGAGATTGCCGATCATTGCGCACATGCGCTGCGCGACGAAACCGGGGCTATCCTTGATGGCCGTGACCTTGCGACCGCTCGCGATCACCGCTGCTGCGACTGCGTCACGGTATTTGAAATCGGCACCGGGCGCCGTCATGAGCGTCACGCGCTTGGTCGTATCAAACATGAGATCCAGCGCCACGAACCGTTTGGGGTCAACGGCTGCATCAACGCTCAGGTGGGTGGCATCTGTGCCAATGGGCGCGGCGATCAGCGGAACGGTGCCATCGTCCTCGATCACCTCAAGACCGAGCTCTTTAACGAATGCCTCTAGGCGATCGCCCTCATCCATCAAAGCGACACGCGTTGCCGGAGCTGCATCGGGCACCAAATCCGGCGACGGGACATCGACCGCCTTGCCGTCCTCGTACCGATACCAACCCTGTCCGGTCTTCCGGCCGAACTGTCCGGCATCGAATTTTGCCGTGTGGTTTGGCGACGTTTTGATACGCGGATCGTCCATGTAACCGCGATAAATGATGCCACTCACCGGGTAATTTACGTCAATGCCGGTCAGGTCCATCAGTTCAAACGGCCCCATGCGGAAGTGGCAACAATCACGCATGATTGCATCGACCTGGGTCGGTGTCGCGACACCCTCGTGGGCAATTCTGAGGCTTTCCGACGTAAACGCCCGCCCACCCATGTTGACGAGGAAGCCCGGCATGTCCTTCACCGTCACAGGCACGCGCGTCATCCGTTTCCCGATTTCGGTGAGCGCTGCGATGACCTCAGGTGTTGTTTCAGCCGCCTCGATGACTTCAACGAGTTTCATGAGCGGCACGGGGTTGAAAAAGTGAAGTCCGCCGACGCGGCCCTTGTGCTCGCAAGCTTGCGCGACGGATGAAATCGGGATCGACGACGTGTTCGAGGCAATGATGCAGTCCGGCCTGACGACCGCCTCGATTTCGCGAAACAGCGTGCGCTTTACGTCAAGGTCTTCGAACACGGCTTCGACGACGCAATCGGCTTCTGCAATGTCAGCCAAATTGCCAACAGCGTGCAAGTTGCTCTCAGCGGCGGCAGCAGCACCAGGCTCCAGGCGACCTTTCTCAACGAGGCGATTGATCCGGCCCAAAATGGACTGACGGGCTTTGTCGACGACAGCCGCGTTCGCATCGACGAGCAGTGTCTTCATGCCACCCTGCGCCGACACTTGCGCAATGCCCTGCCCCATCGCACCCGCACCAATAACAGCCACGGTGTAGTCCGACGCACTTACCGGTTTCATATGTTTCTTCCCCGACCGTCGGACGCGACGGTTCTATTGTGCTTGTTTTTTGTTGCGCTCAAAGTAACAGGCGCGGCCGCAATGGGAAGAGGGTCAAGGCCCGCGCGGCGAGCGTCAGGCCCATGCAAAGAATGCAAAATGCAACCGGGAAGGAAACAGCGATGTCAGGACACGGCGACTTGGTTTTGGTCGACAAACGAGACGACGGTGTCGCGATCGTCCGCCTTAATCGGCCGGAGGCACTGAACGCGCTGAGCCTTCCGGTGCGACAGGGACTCGCTACTGCCTTCTCAAGTTTGCACGACGACGAGACCGTCCGCTGCATTGTCTTGCGCGGCGATGAGAAAGCCTTTGCAGCCGGTGCCGACCTGAAAGACATGGCGCAAATGAAAATGACCGACATGATCCGGCGTCGGTCGGAGCGCTACTGGAACACCGTCGCGTCGACCCCTCAGCCTGTGATCGCGGCGGTGACCGGTTTTGCACTCGGCGGTGGTCTCGAGCTTGCGATGATGTGCGATATCATCGTCGTCGGCGAAGAGGCGCAACTCGGCCAGCCGGAGATCCGCGTTGGCATCATCCCGGGCGCCGGTGGCACCCAGCGCCTGCCCCGCGCCGTCGGCAAGTACATGGCGATGAAGATGTGCCTGACCGGCAAGCCGATTACCGGTCGCGAGGCGTTCGCTGCCGGATTGGCATCCGAATGCGTGCCGGATGATCAAGTGTTCGAGACGGCCGAAAAAATGGCGACAACCATCGCGCGTATGCCGCCGTTTTCGGCGATGGCCATCAAGGAAGCGATCAATCAGGGTGCGAGCGCCTCGCTTGAAGCCGGTCTCGCACTCGAACGGAAGGCTCTTCACACGATGTTTGCGACCGAAGACAAACAGGAAGGCATGGAAGCGTTCATCGAAAAACGCCGACCAGATTTCCAGGGCAAGTGACGCTGGCAGCAAGCGAGTGGCGTCGGGAAAGGTGGTTGGTTTTTGGGTTTCGAGGACGAGGGCGCAGGATTTGGTCGTTCGTGTTTTTAGTTGGTCGTGTCGGTACGCCTGACACGCCATACAAATACCAGCGCCGACAGCGTTGCTCGGATCGCCCGCGCCAACCAAGCCTGCGCAGGTTGGGTCAGTAAGAGAGAGCCGCGGAGGCCGTTGGAGTATGTATTTCCCGCCAGTGCCCTACAATCGTAGGTGGGCGCCATGTGTCCGAGACCACGATCCTGGACAGGGACAGCTCCCTGGCGGTGATTATCGGCCCAGGGGAAATGGCTCCTGACGCGCCCCGCAGCAGACCGGAATGTAGTCTCGAAAACGCCCCGGTCAACCGGCCGGTCCGTCCGCGCACAGGTTGTGTGACGGGTTGGTAGACGGGTCGCGCAAATCGCGATGATCACTGCCAACAACCCAGCAGTCCAGGTGGCACCCGGTCCGAAACAAAGACGCGCCGCTTGAGAGCAGAGGCACCTAGAACAGAAAAGGCCGCTCGTTTCTGAGCGGCCTCGGAATTCTTTTCTTCAATCTTTTTCGCCTCTGCCTCGTTGGGGGGATCGGCAGAAAAAACCGGTCGCCCAAATCGACGGGCGCATCGAGCCGTTCAGCCAACTCTCATCGGCATCACGTTCACTCGAACAGCATCAGGCGCGTTACGCAGCCTCGATGTTGTTGACAGCCATCTTGCCCGACCGGCGATCTTCTGCCGTGTCAAAGGAGACCTTTTGACCTTCGCTGAGGCCGTGCATGCCAGCGCGCTCAAGCGCCGTTGCATGAACGAACACATCGTTGCCGCCGTCGTCAGGCGCGATGAATCCGTAGCCTTTTTGGTCGTTGTAGAATTTGACAGTTCCGCTTTTCATAGTCGTTCCGTTTGTTCGAAGTCGTGCGTGCGAAGAAACCCGAGTGGCATCGCTGCGCGTGTCACGATTTCAGAAGAGTGTCGGGGCTTACTCCGTTTCGGAGCTCGCAAACTGGATCGTCATCCGAAATCGCCCCCGGTAACTGGGCGCTTTCCCCCGTGATTGCAAGGGCAAACTCGCGTGAACGCGCCCCAATTTCATTAAAGTTTGGACGCCATTCGCCATCACTTGCGGCGCTGGAAGTTGCGTCGAGAAAATCAATCCGCATACACCGATTGCGGCAATTCTCTTGCGTTTTGATCGATGTACGATCGTCGTGATCATTACGGCTCGACCTGCAGGACCGCAATGCAATCACAATTTAAGGATCGCCCGCGACACCAAAGGGCGGCGCGTCGCGCGGATCAAGTGCGCGTTGCACGTATGCCTCGAGCTGAGGCTTATAGACGGCCCACGCCTGAGCGACGGCTTCGATGGGGCAGGCATCCGTCCAGTCACATCTGAGATCGGCAACCGGCCAGCTCACGCCATCGACGATCTTGAGCCCGGCCGAACGGACCGGCCCGGCCTCGCCGCCGGCCGCAAGTCCACCTCGCAGGGCTGCGATCAACCGGTCGCCCAAATGGCCGCGGCTCTTGAGAAACGCGTCGACAATGGCATCGGGCACGTTGGCGTTAGCCAGCAGATTGCCGCCCGCTGCGATATTCGCTGATACGGCGTCGGACCTGATCCCGAGGGCTTGCGATCCGGTATGGCTTGCAGCTTCACCCGTCGCGTTGACGGCCAATACTTGGCGGTAGTCCATGTGCTCGCCGTTCGCGACGAGTGCCATGAGCGCCGCCTGCGTTGAGGCACCGTCGGCGAGTGCGTCGAGCATGATCGGCCCCAGCCGCGGGTCGGTCACGTTCTGCGTCGCAACAGCACCTACGCCTGCCCGCGCGTAAGAGCATCGTGCTGCAACGGCCGGCGACGATGATGAAATTGCAACGCCGAATTGCCCCGTCTCAGCGCATCGCGCCACCAGCGAAAACGTCATGGCTCACCTTGCAAACAGCAGACGCAATCAGGCGTCCGGAATGACGGCCGTGGCATCGATCTCGACCAACCACTCAGGCCGGGCCAACGCTTGCACAACGAGACCGGTCGAAACGGGATGCACGCCGCGCACGTACAAACCCATCGTGCGGTAGACATCCTCGCGGTGGCGCACGTCCGTGATGTAGACGACCACTTTCAC
>JBCBWG010000234.1:0-5064 GCA_039817205.1 Pseudomonadota bacterium | reverse complement strand
CACAAAGCTGAGCGCAGCGGTTGGGAATTAGCGGAATTGTTTTTCAGCTGCTTCGACGGTGAGTGGGGTCCTTTTCGCGCCCGGATGAATGACCGTGTTGCAGCGTTCAACTGGTGCGTTAAGCTGTGTGCTCAGTATTTTTCGAGCACGTTTCATGACCAATCCAACGACGATCAAGTATCGAGCTTTTCTTTCTTACAGTCACAAGGACGGGCGATGGGCAAAGTGGCTGCATTCGCAGCTAGAGGGCTTCAAGCTCGACCCGGACTTGATCCTGCAAGAAGCATCCGTCGGCACGCTGCCAGAGACACTGAGACCGATCTTCCGCGATCGCGATGAGTTTACCGGCGGCCATACATTAACGGCTGCAACGGTTGCCGCGCTCGACGCGTCCGCTGCACTGATCGTGCTGTGCTCGCCGAGCGCCGCGGCCAGCCACTACGTCAACGAAGAAATCCGCCTCTTCCGCTGGCGGCATCCCGGCCGGCCGGTTGTCCCAGTGCTCATTGATGGGACAGCTGAGACGGCTTTTCCGACTGCACTGCGATTTACGATTGATGCCGCAGCCGGCGCTGTCACGGATACGCCGATCACGCTTCTCGGCACCGATTTGCGCGAGAGTGCAGACGGCAAAAGCCTCGGTCTTGCTAAAACCGTTGCCGGCATCACGGGGCTGACAACCGACATCGTTTTCAATCGCGTCCGTCGCCAAGAGCGTCGCTCAGCACGCATTCGCAACGGTGTGATCGGCTCGCTCGGAACGTTGTTGCTCGTCGCCGTCGGGGCCGGTGCCTACGCGTGGCATCTTCTAAAAACCAACGAGGCTGCAGCGATTGGGTTCTTGCGGACTGCGTCAGGGTTAGTCGATTACGCTGTTTCCGGCGCTGAGCAGATGGGCGTCCAGCGCAAGTACACGCTGGGATTGCTCGAGCGCGCCGACGGGCTGTTTGGCGACATTGCCGGGCTCGGCCGACAGACGCCAGAAATGCAACGACAGAAAGCCTGGATGCTCATCCAGTTTGCACGGCACTACCGAGCGCTCGGGCAAACGTCCAAACAGGCCCAATACGTCGATGAAGCTCAGCGCATCATGCAGTCGCTTGCCGGAGCGGCTGCAACTGATCTTAGAGCTCAAAGCGACTTGCCTGTTGCTTTCATCGAGCGCGGCGACGTGCTCCGTGCTCAAGGTAACTTAGCGGGCGCGCTTCGCAGCTACCGCGCAGCGTTTGTCATTCGCGAACGTCTCACCGCTACCGATCCCGGCAACGCCGAGTGGCTGCGGAATCTGTCGGTAAACCATGACCGAATTGGTGACGTTCTTCGAACTCGGGGCGATTTAGACACCGCACTCAAAAGCTATCGCGCCAGTTTCGCACTTCGCAAACGCTCGGCCATTGGCGATCCAAACAACGACGCTCTGCAATGGGATCTATCTTTGAACCACGAGCGGATCGGTGATGTCCTTCGTGCGCAGGGTCAGTTTGCCAAGGCACTCCGCAGCTATCGAGCTAGTTTGATGATCCGCGAACGTTTGGCTGCTGCTGCTCCGGCCAAAAGCGCATGGCAGCGGGGTTTGTCAGTCAGTCACAACAGGGTCGGTGATGTCCACCGAGCGCAAGGTGACCAGGCCGACGCACTGAAGAGCTACCGCGCAACGTTGGCCATTCACAAACGCCTCACTGCAGCCGATCCGGACAATGCGGTCTGGCAAGGTGATCTGTCGGCGAGCCATACGAAAATCGGTGACATGCTTCTCGTGGGCGGGAACGGAGCTGCAGCGCTCAGCAGTTACCGCGCGAGTTTGGCAATCCGAAAACGCATTGCTGATGCCGATCTCTCCAATACCGATTGGCAAAGAGAACTCGCGCTAAGCCACAACAAGCTCGGCAAGGCGATGCTGGTAAAGGGTGACCGCTCCGGCGCGCTCACGAACTACCGCGCAGGTTTGGTAATCAGCGCACGTTTGGCCGCTGCCGATAAAAGTAACACGGGTTGGCAACGTGACCTGTCGGTGAGCCATATTCGGATTGGCGACGTGCTTCGGGCACAGGGTGATGGGACCGGCGCGCTCAAGAGCTACCGAGAGGCGTTGGTTATTGCAGCCCGCCTCGCTGAAAACGATCCGGGCAACTTGCGTTGGCAACGGGATTTGTCGGTGATGCACGACCGGATCGCCGTCGCGCTCCGGTTGCAAGGAAATTTGGATAGCGCTCTCAAGAGCTACCGCGCCAGTTTGACAATCGCTGAGCGCCTCGTCGCAGCCGCTCCCCGTAACACACAGTGGCGACGGGACCTGGTGGTCAACCACATAGGCATCGGTGACTTGCTTCGGGCAAAGGGTGATGGGACTGGCGCGCTCGTAAGCTATCGTGCTGGTCTGGCAATTGCCGAGCGATTGGCTGGGCGCGATAAAAATAATGTCGAATGGCTGCGGGATTTATCTTGGGCTCACACTAAAATTGGTGACGTGCTCCTCGGTGAAGGCAATTCGGCTGGTGCCCTAGAAAGCTATCGTGCGAGCTTGACGATCCGTCAGCGCCTCGCGGCGGCTGAACCGGAAAACGCTGTATCGCAACGGAGCCTCTCGGTGGGCTACAATCGATTAGGCGATCTACTTAAAGCGCGAGGGGATCAAAACGGCGCTCTCGTCCAGTACCGCGCGGGTCTGGCAATTGCCGAGCGCCTCACGGCTGCCGATCCGAACAACGCGCTGTGGCAGCGGGACCTGGCGATGGGTCACAACAGGGTGGGGGACGTGCTCAAAGCGCAAGGCGATCGCGCAAGCGCGCTGAAAAGCTATCGTGCAAGTCTGACGATTGCCAAGCGTTTGGCTAGGCTCGATCCGAGCAACGCTGGATGGCAGCGGGATCTTTGGGTCAGCTATTGGCAGTTGGCGGCCAACGGTGTTGAGCCTGCCGTCAATTTGCAGAACGTGGTGGCGACAATGGAGCGGATGAAGAAGCGGGGCATTCTCTTGGCCACCGATGAGCGCCACCTCGCGGCCGCCAGGCGAGCGCTCACAAGGCTGAGCGCAGCGGTTGGGAATTAGCGGAATTGTTTTTCAGCCGCTTTGGCTTGGTTCCAGAGGGCGTCCATTTCTTCAAGGTTGCTGTCGGCGGGCGTGCGGCTGTCGGCTGCGAGCGCTGCTTCGATGGCGTGGAAGCGGCGGGTAAATTTCGCGTTGGCGGAGCGGAGAGCTTCTTCCGGGTCGAGTTTGAGGTGACGGGCGACGTTGGCCAAGACGAACAGGAGATCGCCGAACTCTTCCTGCTGGCGCGTCGGACTTTCGGCGTTCGCAATGGTCTCGTCCAATTCGGCAAGCTCTTCGCGCATCTTGTCGAGGACCGGGCTGAGGGACGGCCAGTCGAAGCCGACCCTGGCAGCTTTGTTCTGCAACTTGATGGCGCGGGTGAGGGCGGGCAGTGCTGGCGGAACATCGTCGAGGACCGACGGTGGCGGCGGGCTCGTTCCTCGATCCAGCGGTTGGTCAACGTCAATGTCCGGCGCTGCTTTCCGGCGCGCTTTCGCGTCCCGTTCGCCAGCCTTGATGTGCTCCCAGAACCCGGGTGCGGCACCTGCAGCGCGCTCGTCCGGCGTGCCGAACACGTGCGGATGGCGACGCACCATCTTGGTTGTCACGCCATGGACGACGTCGCCGAAGTCGAACGCGGATTGCTCCTCGGCGATGCGCGCGTGATAGACAACCTGCAGCAGGAGATCGCCAAGCTCCTCTTCTAAGTCGACGAGATCCCCACGCTCGATCGCGTCCGCCACCTCGTAGGCTTCTTCGATGGTGTAGGGGGCAATGGTCGCGAACGTTTGCTCCAAATCCCACGGACAGCCGGTGTCGGGCGTGCGGAGTGCCGCCATCACATCGAGCAGATCAGCAAGTGTCTTTCTGCCGTCGTCCCTTGTGTCCATCGGCTGTCATCTCGCTATGATTACCAACGCCGTGCCGAGCGCGCCGGGCCATCTTTGGTTCGCCGCACGATGCGGCGATTGGGGTGACGCGTCTCTGTCCGGCAATTCCGCGATTTTGGGATCCTGGGGTTTTGGGATCCTGGGATTTTGGGATGCTGGGACAAGAGCGCTGAGGGATCGATTTGATGCAATTCGTCTTGAACGTCGTGGCGCTGTTTGTCGAGATCGCGCTCATCGGTGGGGCCGCCTTCGTTGGTGCGAAACATCCGGAGTGGTTTGCAGCGCTCGCCGTGCTCGTCGCGTTCAGCTCTGGCGTGACGATGGATTACGCGCGGCTTGCCCACGAGATGCCGTTTTACTTTGGCCGGGCCCTCAGTGGCATTCGCTCATCGCTGGCGCGCGCCTGGGCGACCACCGAGGCGCTGCTCAAAGCGACGTTCGCCGGGTTCATCGGCCTGCTCACGTTTTCGGGCACGGAACAAGCGCGGCTCGACTATACGGCGGTCTTGTTCGCGGTGTGTGTGCTTGTCGGCACGAGCGTCCTGACGCGCATTTCGTTTCGTTGGGGGCAGGGCGCATTACGCTGGGGCTATTTCCGGCTGGCGCTACCACTTGGTATTTTGTTTTCGGCTGGCGTCTACGCCATGGGCGAGAGCGGTCTCATTCAACAGGCCAGTGCTGCGAGCCTGGCAGGCGACATCATTTTCAATCTTGCCCAAAGCCCGGACATCAAAACCGCGAGCGAGTTCCTATTCCGGCTCGGCCAGGCAACGGACAATTTGATCGGCACGATGCTCGGCTTCGCTGTGCCAGCCGAATATGTGCCGATCGTCCAAATCGTTGCCTCGACGAACGTGTTGCCAGGATTTGTGATTGCAGCCTTTGTCGTCGCCATTACGCGGCTCGTGTTCCTGATCCAAGGCCGCAAGGTTACGCCGGTCCAGCCGGATGGCTCTCATAGCGCCTGACGTCGAGACGGTTCCCATGAGCTATGTCCGAGATACGTTCGGACAGATTTCTGACCCATCACAGTTGGTGTTGTGAGCGACATGTCGTGGGCACAAACGTAATTCGCATAATCAATATTATGGAACTATAGGGCCGTACAAAGTTTGAGATCAATATGTAATCTTATGCACTTGG
>JBCBWG010000233.1:0-5068 GCA_039817205.1 Pseudomonadota bacterium | reverse complement strand
TTGTTGAGGGCCCATGGATTTTCGTGTCGGGGACAACCGGCTTCGACTACGAGACCATGACCATTCCCGACGACGTGATCGCGCAATGCCGTCAGACGCTTGAAAACATCAAAGGCGCATTGTCTGAGGCCGGTGCGAGCCTCGATGACGTGGTGCGGGTCACGTACCTGTTGCCCCGTCGCGAAGACTTCGAACCCTGTTGGCCCGTCATCTCAGATGCATTTGCGGTGGCGCGCCCTGCGGCGACAATGATGGTCGCCGACTTGCTTGACCCCCGAATGAAAATCGAGATCGAAGTCACGGCCTACGGCCGCCCGGACACAAAACGCACGATCAGCGGCGATCGCGTATTTGTTGCAGATTAAGGACCGGTTCCAAACGTGCTCACATGCGCTGCTATCGAAGAGTTCGCTGCCTACAATCGGTGGCAGAACGGATCGCACATCCGAGCGGCGAGCACACTGACCGACGCCCAGCGTTGGGAAGATAAAGGTGCTTTTTTCGGATCGATCGCGGCCACGTTGAACCACGTGCTCTGGGGCGATCAGCTTTGGATGAGCCGGTTTGCCGGAACGCCGGCGCCAGGCCCGACATCAATTCCGGCCTCAACCGATTATTTTTCGGACTGGGATGCCTTCGCCGCTGAGCGCAGCACCTTCGATGACGTCATTCTGAGTTGGGCCCGCGGGCTTGATCCGGAGTGGTTAGACGGAGAACTCACTTGGTTCTCTGGCGCAGCCAATCGCGAACTCACCAAGCCCAAATGGCTGCTGGTCACTCACATGTTCAACCATCAAACGCACCATCGCGGCCAGGTCCACGTACTCCTGACAGCTGCCGGATGCGAGCTCGAGGCGACCGACATTCCATTTCGCCCAGTCGACTGATCGTGTCGATTGATCGTGTCGATTGTTTCAATTTTTAAGACAATGCGTTCGGAAGCCGAACGATTGGCAATCTTGATGGCGGTATTAAATTGGTCTCAGCACTGACGCTCACGAACAGGCGCGAGCCCGTCAGTCAACGGGAGACCCAAAATGATCAACGACATTAAAGGCCTTCACCACGTCACCTCAATGGCCAGTGACGCCCGCCTGAACAACGCGTTCTTCACCGAGACGCTTGGGCTCCGCCGGGTGAAGCAAACGGTCAACTTCGACGCGCCGGACGTTTATCACCTCTACTATGGCGATAGCCGCGGCTCACCGGGCACGGTCATGACCTACTTCCCGTTCCCCGGGATAAAGTCCGGGCGTCCAGGTTCCGGTGAAGTCAGCATCACCGCCTTCGCAATTCCAAAAGGTGCAAGTGCGTTTTGGACCAAGCGCATGACCGCAAAAGGCGTCCAGAACATTGCTCAAGAAACGGCTTTTGGCGAAACACGCATCCTGTTTGACGGACCGGATGCCGATCGTTTCGCGCTCATAGAAAGCGATGCGGTGTTCGGCTCGCCATGGACCGGTGCTGGTATCCCCGAAGACGTCGCAATTCGTGGGTTCCACTCGGTGAGGCTCCGGCTTTCCGATGGCGACCAAACCGCGGAACTGCTGGGGTTCATGGGGTATGATCGGCTCGACACGGCGGACGGCGTGACGAGATTTCGGATTGCTGGCGACGGCAACGCTGCCAACCTTGTGGAAATCGAAGCGCGCAAGAGCTTGATGCCGGCCGAGCAGGGCGCAGGGTCGGTTCACCACGTCGCATTCGCGGTTCCAGACCTCGATGCTCAACACCGGGTGCGGAGCCAGATCGTCGACACGGGATACCAAGTCACGCCCGTGATCGACCGAGACTACTTCAAATCGATCTACTTCCGGACACCCGGCGGCGTTCTCTTTGAGATCGCAACCAACGATCCGGGCTTTGATCGGGACGAGCCCGCTGATGCGCTCGGATCAGCACTCAAATTGCCAGCGAAGCACGAGCATCTGCGTGCTCAGCTGGCCGAGCATTTGCCACCGCTGGACTAACGCTGCGACGGTCACGCCCCATCCCCCGGCCGGAACTGACTTCATTGGACGGGGGAGACGGGCAGTGGACGGCGGAGAAGGGCTGATCGCAACGCGCTTTGCGCCAATCAAGCCGCAAGGCCCACACGCCCTTGGAGCGGTTGCTTGGGATCCGTCACGATGCTCGGTCGGCGGCTGACGAGTGCGCGCCCGGCTTCGTCGGCCTTACCCGCGCGGAGCAGCGCGGCTGCATAGGCAAACTCAAGCAAATCCCTTTGGGCTCGGCTGCCACCCAGCGTCTCGTGGCATGACAAAACCGGGATCAATTCTGCTGCTGCTTCGTCGTACGCACCGGACGCAAACGACTGGAACGCGGAGCCACACAGCCGGACGACATCTCGCGCCGGGCCCTTTTGCTCGCCCGTGACCTGGTTAAGCCGCGCGCCATCGCCCGCCATTGCGTAAATGAGCGCTGCATGGAAATCGAGAAACTGAACACCGGGCGTCGGAAACATCCTCGAGACGTAGTCTGCAACTTTCGCCCAAAGCTCGGGGCGGCGCACACCACCGGCCAACTCGGCGCGAAACAGAAAGCTTGCACTATCTGTCGCGACATTAATGGGCGGGCTCGGTGAGCATCCCGGCATCACATCGCCTTCGTAGGTCGACCACGCGAGATCGGTATCACCTTGCTCCAGTGCCCAGATCGCCCGGTGCCAGTTCACGTGGCAGTAAAGCGGGGCCGACCGATCGTAATCCGAGGACCACTCATTGAGATAGGCGAGCCCTGCGGACGCCTCGCCTTGCTCATAATGAATATGCGCCTTGATATGGGCGGCGTTTGCATTCCGCGGATTGCCGGAGAGAGACCGCTCGATGGTCCGTTCGGACCGCGCAATGGCGCCCGTTTCAGCTTCAGCAAACGCCACCTGTCCAAGAAACCACCAATCGTCCGCGTAATGACGCTCGAGTGAGCGGACGAACGACAGCTGTTCGGCCTCGCGGCCGTCGCATCCCGAGAAGCCGATCAAGCCGAAAACACCCGTGGCCGGCTGGACGGCAAGTGCATCTCGCGGAAATCGCTCGGCATGTTGCACGATCCGTTGCCGCGCTTCCGCGCCACGCCCGCTCAGCAGCGCACGATATGTATCGAAGTGGCTGTGTTCCCGATCGCTCAACGATCGCCGCTCGGCGGCAGCGTTGGCTGCAGCCAAGGCGGCGTTCGCGTCGGCACTCTGCCCGAGCATCTGGTGCGCGCGAGCTTTCAGGAGATGGGCGAGCGCAAAATCGGGATCCGCTGCGAGTGCGTCGTCCAAATGCGTGCAGGTTCCCGCGTTGGCACCAAGAAACAGATCAACGGCGGTGTTGTAAGCCGTCTGCGCTTCCGCGCTCGAGGTCGAAATCGGGTTGCCGTAACGGTCTTCTCGCATGCGTTGCTCCGAAATGGGCTATCTCGAGCAACAGTTTTGCCGAACCGCTGTGACCTTGAAATGAATTTCGAAGCCACCTCACTCAAATGTGTGAAGTTATGCTTCAAGTTTATTGAAGTTGCAGCGTCAGCCGCGCTCCATAGGTCTCACGAGATGCCAAATCGATCCGCTGCGCTCGCCGACACTTTCTGCGCACACCGCCTCTGGCGCCCCGAGAGATTTCGCGCGATCATCCTTCTATTCTGATCGTCCCCGACCCGAAACGAGACGCGCATGGCCGACGCGCCGGACGCAACCGCTACGCCCCGTCCGCCGGCCGCGACCACCAATATCTGGCTGTCGGGCGCGACGATGTGGGCGGTGACGGCGATTGGCATCACGCAGATCATCGCATGGGGCACGTCGTTCTATGCCTTGGGCGTGCTGGCCGAACCGATGATGCGCGATCTCGGCTGGTCAAAAACGCTTGTTTTTTCGGGCTTCACGGTCTCGGTGCTGGCTTCAAGCGTTGTTTCAATTCCGGTCGGCCGCGCGTTGGACGCCTACGGCGCGCGTTTGGTCATCACCGCCGGGTTCGCCGCCCTCGCCGCGTCGCTCTATCTGCTCTCTTGGGTCGATGAAATTTGGCAGTATTTCGTGGTCTGGCCGATCATCGGCATCGCCATGCGACTGACGCTCTACGATGCCGCATTTGCCGCGATGGTTCAGGTCGACCCCGCAAACGGCCGACGGGCGATTGCCTATTTGACACTCTGGGGAGGGTTTGCGTCGACCGTTGGATGGCCGGTCGGGCACTGGCTCGCCGACGCTGTTGGCTGGCGTTCGACGTTTCAGTGGTACGCCATCGCCAATCTGGCGATTTGTGCGCCGCTGGCCTGGACCAGCCTCAAAGCACACTTTCTGCCGAGCACCCCAGCACCTGAGACGGCCAAACCGAGCGAGGCAACTTCGGACAGTCAGCCAAGTGCACCTGCGCCGTTGACCGGATCTGCGCGTCGCATCGCGATGATCCTATTCTCACTCGTCATGTCCGTGAACGCATATCTGTTCTCGGTTGGCGCCGTGCACCTCGTCGGTATTTTAGAGGCAACGGGGCTTGCTGCCGGTGTCGCCGTTGGCATCGCCGCGTTGAAGGGTGTCGCTCAGGTGACCGGTCGGCTTTGGGAGCTTGTCTTCGGACGCCACGTTGCCCCAATCAATCTTGGCCGGATCGCAACTGTTTTGGTCCCGGTGTCGCTCAGTATCTTGCTGGCCCTCGGTGGCAGTTACGAAGCAGCTCTCGCTTTCGTACTGGTCTTCGGCCTGTCGAACGGCATCATCACCGTGGTTCGCGGTGCCGTGCCTCTCGCGCTCTTTGGGCCCGACGGGTATGGGCGCATCCTCGGCATCCTCGCAACCCCGGTTCTCCTCTGCAACGCTGTCTCGCCGGTCGTCTTTGCGTGGCTCGTTGATACGTTCGGCATGCAGGCGGCGACGTGGTCGCTCATGGCAACGGCGCTCGTCGGCCTCGCCATGATGGAGCTTCTTGCCGCCTGGTACCGCAGCGTTCAGGCAACCGCCGGTTGAGAGTGCAAAGGCGGTGAGCCCGAAGCGCCCAACAAGGTCATACGACAGGATCACTGCTGTCAGGCCATCAATCTTTTTGACATCGCGTTTCACCGTGACGCCATCAAGAGCGAGCGTGTGAAC
>JBCBWG010000232.1:0-5087 GCA_039817205.1 Pseudomonadota bacterium | reverse complement strand
CAGGCGGCCGACAATAAGGCCGAGCACGCAAAGCGTGAAAATGCGAAGCGGCGACGCCTCAAAGTGACGATACAGATTGATCAGGAGCTGGATCAGATAAATGGTCAGGCCGAGCGAGAGCACGGTCTTCAGCATCATCGGCATGGGCGAGTTGAAAGCGGAACCGACGCGCTCAGTCAGGTCGATGGAATCGAGCGCCCGCATGAGCGTATCGGACGCCAGGAAGTAGAGCGCAAAAACGCCGACGACCATCGCGAACAGATCAAGCCACCACCGGGTGTTGGTCCCCGCCATCAGGTAGACAACGGTGATCCCGATGTGGCGCTTACGAAGTGTAACGAAACCCGCCGACAGCATCCACGCGAACGCGCAGAGCGTCATGACGACTTCGAAGGCCCATTGCGTCGGCGCGTTAAAAGCGTACCGCGCGATCACCTCGTACATCGTGCACGCAGCGGCAATGATATAGAGGTTGCCGACAGCGAGGCCGGTGAAACGGCTGAAATGATCGACCCAGGTCGCAAGTTTCACATCGCGCTGTGATCCAAGATCCGGCGTTTCGGTGACGGCGACCATGATAATTCTCGTGAGTTTGGATGAACTCGGGACGGCAATGAAAAGTCGAGGTCACCGACGCGAACGTGGCGACCCCGACAAGCGCGTTACTCGGACTTCAGAAGGCCAACACTGCGCATGTACTTCAGGTGCGCATCGAGGGCTTCGCGTGCGAGAGGGGACTTCTTCGCAAAGTCTTCCCACGCGCCAACCGCGATTTGGCGGAATTTCGCGCGCTCTTCTTTGGACCAGTCGACCACGGTCACATCGCTCCCGTCGGCGTACTTGGCAGCAATGCGGCGATCCTGCAGGTCAGCCTCACGGCGCATCGCATCTTCGCTGGAACGGTGCCACATGGTGAGCATCGCTTTTTCACCAGCCGTCAGCTTGTTCCAGACGCTTTTATTGATGATGAGCTGGCGGACGGCCATCGAGTGGATGCCCGGATAGATTGGAAATTTCGCAATCTTGTGCATGCCACTTGCTTCGTTGTTCACGAAGGCCGAGGCGTCAGCCGCGTCGATCAGTTTTTTGTCGAGCGCAGTGTAGACCTCTGAGAACGGCAGCGACACGGGCGACGCGCCAGCGCGCTTGAAGACCTCGGCGGCGAGACCTTCCGGCGAACGGACCTTGACGCCTTTCATGTCGGCAACGGACCGGATCGGCAAGGTTGAGACGAATGCCTCTTTCGCGTACGGGCTGCAGCCCACAACTTGGATCTTGCCGCGCGTGTACTTGTCGTACAGCTTCTGGAGGATCTCTTTGCCGCCTGCGTGGTTGCAGAATGTGTTGACCTGATCGACCGTGTCATACCCGGCAATCAAATCGCCGATAATTGCGAAGGCAGGATCGCGACCGGTGAAATAGCTGACGGCATTCATGTCACCGTCGAGGATACCGGCGGCCACTGCGTCAATCGTCTCGCGGTGCGGAACGACGGCTTTGGTCGGCAGCACTTCGATCTTGAGTTTGCCGCCGGACATTTCCTCGAGGAGCTTTGCCCGCTCCAGATAAAACCGGTGGGCCCAGTCTCCAGCTTTCGAGCTGGCCTGCACTTTGATCGTTTTGGCGGCCATCGCTGGTGTCGTGACTGCGAGCGCAGCCGCTGCGATGACGAGGCCTGTAAACAGTCGCATACAATGTCCTCCCAATGGATACTGGAACTCCGACGCAATCGGAGATCAGGCACATTGCTTGGGACAGACATTGTGGACCGCTGTGCAAACGCGCAGCGATCACTCCTGTTAAACGCGCAATCGTCGCTTTTCGCGATCGTAAGGCGCGGGCGCTCCATCCCTAGACAATGATGCGAAGACGTTGCCGCCAATCACGAGAATTTGCAACCACGCGGTGTTTCTTGGTTTCTGACCAAACGGCGCGCAATCGCGAGAACTGATGAAGTTCTAAGCAATTGATTTGAGCTCGCTCGCAACAGCCTTCGCGCCTGCAAGCAAAAAGCCCTGCTCCGAGCCAACAAAGAACATGGTGACGCCGAGCGCGTTCAGTTCCGTGGCGGTGGACGTGTTCGGTAGAAACGTCATGAAGCATTTGCCGTGCTGCTTGGCCGACACGCCGACGCGACGCATCATCTCGCGCACGGCCGGGTCTGCGGCATCCGTCTTGCCCAGGCAAACCGCCATGTCCGCCGGCCCGACGAACAGGCCGTCAATGCCGTCGACAGAGGCGATCTCGTCAATCACGTCGACCGCTTCCGGCTCTTCGATTTGCGCAATCACAACGGTCTCGCGTTTTGACTGCTCGAGCAAATCGCTCATGCCGCGCGTTGCATAACCGGCCCAGCGAGTGGAACCTGCAAAGCCGCGTCCGTAGTGTCCGAAGCGCGCCCACCTTGCGATTTCTTCCGCTTTCTCCCGGTTGTCGACATGGGGCACCACGATGCCGACCGCACCGCTGTCGAGCGCCATCAGAATATTTTCCTGGCTCCCCGACGGAACCCGCACCAGGGCCGGGAGCTTATGCGCCATCGCAACAGCAAGTGAGGCATCCATGCTGCGCCGATCAAATGGCGAGTGCTCCGCATCGAGACAGATAAAGTCCAAACCCGACAACGCCATCACTTCCATCACTTCATACGCCGGCGTCTTAATGAACGTGCCCGAGAGAATATCTCCGGCAAGCATCCGTTCGCGCAGAATTTTATCGCTCATAGCGGTCTCGTGTTCTCTCGGCTGGGTGTTGAAACTTTGGATGTTTGGTCGCGGCATGCGTTTCGTCGTTGTGCCCCGGGGACCTAACTTTGGCGATGGTCACCCAACGGCTGAGGTCGGCCCTGCAAGTATGTGCCGAGGCTGCCGATGTGTCGACCGCTTCAACATGCGCCTGTCACGAACCCTGCGCCCAGGCCACTGTCGTCGCCGACGGCACAGTGCACCACCCGACATAAAAGCTCGAATAAGTGTCACGAAAGACGTTTACCCGTATGGGGTGGTGTTCTGCCGAAGAGCGAATGACGGAGTCGAGAGATGAGTGAAATCCAAGACCCAGACCTGTCGGCCGACGATTGGGATGAGCAGACGTTTCCGCGCCATTCGGAGAATGAATTCGACGCCGTGGTCGAGCGAGCGATTTCGCGGCGTGGTTTTCTTGGCGGTGTTCTTGCGTTCGGCTCCGGCGCAGCGGCCATGGCGACCGGTCTACTCGACACGACCTCGGCGCTGGCTCAATCGGCAGCGAAATCCCGTTTCGCGTTCGCCCCCATCCCAATCGCAACGGATGGCACCGTTCACGTTCCCGCCGGCTACAAATGGCAGGTGGTCGCTCGCTGGGGTGACCCGCTGTTTGCTTCCGCCGACGGCTACGATATCGCCGACGGCGGACCACTCTTGGGCTCGGATCGCGTGTTTGGCGAGAACACGGACGGCATGGAAACCTTCTCGTTCCAAGGTCGCCAACTGATCGCGATCAACCATGAATACGCAAACCGCAAGGTTAACCTTCCAGCCGCACAAAAAGGGGTGCCCGCCAGCGCAGACGACGTTCGCAAATTGCAAAGCCTGCAAGGCGTCACCGTCATTGAAATCGCGGAAGGCGACAGCGGTTGGGGTGTTGTCAAAGACAGCCCGTTCAATCGACGCATCACGCACAACACGCCGATGAAGATTATCGGCCCAGCCGCCGGTCATGACCTCCTAAAGACCGCGGCCGACCCAAGCGGGACAGCATCGCTCGGCACAATCAACAACTGCGGATCAGGCAAGACGCCCTGGGGCACGTACTTAACTTGCGAAGAAAACTTTAATGGCTACTTCGGCGCGACCGAGCCGTTGCCTGCCGATCTGCCAAGCGAAGTGCGCGACGGCTTTGAACGCTATGGCATCGGGTCCGATGGCTGGGGTTACGATTACCACAAATGGGATGAACGCTTCGATACAGCCAAGCATCCAAACGAACCGCACCGCGTCGGCTGGGTGGTCGAAATCGATCCTACGGACCCGAGCGCGACGGCCATCAAACATACGGGGCTTGGTCGCTTCAAACATGAGAACGCCGAAGTCACGCTCGCGCCGGACGGCCGCGTCGTCGTCTATATGGGCGATGATGAGCGCGGCGAGTTCCTCTACAAGTTCGTGTCGAACAGCACTTACAAGCCCGGCGCATCGCCCGATGGTCTTCTCGATGACGGGACCTTGTTCGCGGCCAAATTCGAAGACGATCAGACCGGTCGCTGGCTCGCTTTGACGCCGGAAACGACCGGCATGGACGACGCCCACATCCGCATCTTCACGCGCATGGCAGCATCGGCCGCCGGTGCCACCACCATGGACCGGCCGGAATGGATCGCGACCAACCCGAACGCGGTCGAGGCCTATTGCTGTCTCACGAACAATAAGAACCGAGGCGTCAAAGCCAATGCCGGCGGCGACGACACGTCGGTCAACGGACCCAATCCGCGCGAGACGAACAAGTACGGCCAGATCGTGCGGTGGCGTCCCGCCGACGACGACCATGCGTCGGACACGTTCGCCTGGGACCTCTACGTGATGGCCGGAAACCCGACGGTCTACCGCAATTCGTACGGCGGATCGAAGAACATCAACGAAGGCAACTTGTTCAATTCGCCCGACGGCATGGCCTTCGACAGCAACGGCATCGTCTGGATCCAAACCGATGGCAAAGACAGCAATGCAGGTGACTTCGCTGGCATGGGCAACAACCAGATGCTGGCTGGCGATCCGGTGACCGGCGAGATCGTTCGCTTTCTGACCGGGCCGAAAGGCTGTGAAGTGAGCGGCCTCTGTTGGTCAGCGGATCGACGCACGATGTTCGTCGGCATCCAACACCCCGGCGGCGACTGGCCGGACGGCAATGGCCTGCTCCCGCGCTCCTCCGTCATCGCCATCAAACGCGACGACAACGCGGTGGTTGGTTAGCTGACGCGTAATGAATTCGAAGTTGGTCGTTCTTAGCGCCTCATAACGCGCGGCGAACGTGTCTCAGCGGCGCTCGTGCCACTCGGATCGCCCGCACCAACCAAGCTTGCGCAGG
The DNA here is from genome assembly GCA_039817205.1 of Pseudomonadota bacterium. Lineage (GTDB taxonomy): Bacteria > Pseudomonadota > Alphaproteobacteria > Rhizobiales > Hyphomicrobiaceae > JBCBWG01. The sequence goes on along the minus strand of JBCBWG010000232.1, from coordinate 26 downwards.
TTGGGCAAACAAAAGAAACTTCCGTA
>JBCBWG010000231.1:0-5111 GCA_039817205.1 Pseudomonadota bacterium | reverse complement strand
GCTGGCAAGTCCCTGAAGACACTTGCTTTTATTCCGGGCTGCCGTTGAGGTGCCAATTTATCTTATCCTCAGAAGCGAAGACCATATGCTCAAATATTGAAGTCATGTTTGTATCTAAGATCAAGTTCAGTGCTCAATAGATCATGCGCGCTCACTGAAGGAAACGTACCACCGTGCCGCGGCAAACGTCCACGATGATCTGAGGTGATAAGGAATGAAACGGGAGTACGATCTCGCGACTAAAACGAGTGGGGAGACAGATATGCAGCTGATTTTGAAACTTCTGCATCGAGCCAGCCAGTCCGCTGAAGACTTGCTCTCCACACGTCTGAACGACTCGATCCTAACGCCGCGCCAGCTCACTGTTTTGCAGGCCGCTGCGTCTGATCCTGAGGCCAGCCAGACAGCATTGGTCAGCCAGACCGGTATTGATCGTTCGACACTTGCGGATATCGTCCGTCGTCTGGTCCAAGCCGGCCTCCTCGAGCGTGAACGGATGTCGACCGATGCGCGCATGTATGCGGTGCGGGTCACCGAACGGGGGCACCAAACGCTCGCAGCTGTAGATCCGGTTGCGGACGAAGTCGCGAATGCGGTTCTCGCTGCCGTCTCAGACGAGGATGCGGTCGTCCTGAAGCGCGCACTTGAGGCGATTGCCGACAAGCTCGGCCCGGTCGCAAGTGCCCGCGTGTCGGAACGCGCCAAGTCGTTGCAGCTTAGAAATATACGTCCAGTGTAGCCAGCGGTCTGACCGCGATTGAAGGCTTTGCGCGATCCACGGCGAATGAATACCAGAGATCGAAATCCGGCCCGGCGGAGTGCTGGCGCGGATGCCGGATAGGTTTGGGGGCGAAGACGCGATGGGGCGCGGGAGCGGCGAGCCTGTGGGGGCGGGCCGCTGAGCCGTCCGTGCACCAATCGCAAAAGCAAACCGGCGTCGAACCGAGCGGGCGTGAGCTCAACCATTTCCAATAGCTGTTGGATGCGCTGACCGTGGCGCTCGGATCGGCTTTTTGCCCTGGCCCTGTTCCCTGGCCCTGCTCCCTGGCCCTGTTCATGGTGCCGACCGTGCCAAAGGCCACGGTTCCTCAACCGATGCACCTATGTCCGAAACCGACCGATGTGAAGTCATGCACACTGGCGGTCGATCGGGCACGCAAGAAACGTTGCAGGCCACACCATCTGCACCTATAGCTTCGGTTTTAATGAGAGATACATCCGCAGAACCAACTTTTCGGCACCGTCACTTGTTGACGTGTGAAGATCTCACCGTTCCAGACATCACTGCTTTGCTCGATCTGGCTGAGCGGGAGGCGGAAGCCAATCTACAAATCATAAAAAAGCGCGACACTTTAAGAGGTCGCACGCAAATCAATCTCTTCTTTGAGGCCTCGACTCGCACCCAAAGCTCGTTTGAGCTTGCGGGCAAACGTCTCGGCGCCGACGTCATGAATATGAGCGTTTCAACATCATCGGTCTCGAAGGGCGAGACGTTGATGGACACCGCGATGACGCTCAATGCTATGCGGCCAGACTTGCTGGTGGTCCGCCATCATGCGGCGGGCGCCGTTGCGTTGCTTGCCCGAAAGGTCGACTGCGCCGTCATTAATGCGGGTGATGGCGCGCACCAACATCCGACCCAGGCGCTGCTAGATGCCTTGACGATCCGACGCTCCAAGGGGCGCATCCAAGGACTGACGATCGCGATCTGCGGTGACATTCTTCATTCCCGCGTGGCCCGCTCAAACATCGATCTCCTCAACACCCTCGGTGCCCGCGTCCGGGTTGTGGCACCATCCACGTTGCTCCCGCCTGAGGCGCGCCGCCTCGGCGCCGACGTGTTCACATCAATGCGCGAAGGCCTCGACGGCGCCGATGTCATCATGATGCTCCGCCTGCAGCGCGAGCGAATGGGTGGTAACTTCGTCCCGAGCGCGCGCGAATTCTTCCACTTTTTCGGCCTGGATCACGAAAAGCTTAAGTACGCAAAGCCTGACGCGCTGATCATGCACCCGGGCCCCATGAACCGCGGCGTCGAGATCGCATCGACCGTTGCCGATGATCCGCGAAGTGTGATCCGCGAGCAGGTCGAGATGGGTGTTGCGGTTCGGATGGCGGTGCTCGAAGCGCTCTCCCAGCACTTAACGTAACGGTTAGAGGGGCCCAAAGCGCATGGCGGCAACCGGCGAGCAGCCCACAGCCTTTATCAACGCGCGGCTGATTGATCCGGAAACCGGACTCGATGAGCCGGGCGGTCTGATTGTCATCGACGACTTGATTGCCGATTTCGGACCGCACCTGAGACGCAACGCTTCGCCGGACGCCAATGTCGTTGATTGCGGGGGCAACGTCCTCTGCCCGGGCCTTGTCGATATGCAGGTGTTCACAGGCGAACCAGGCAACGAACACCGCGAGACACTCAAAACGGCAAGCCGGGCCGCGGCCGCCGGCGGCGTGACGACAATGGTCGTGATGCCGGATACAGACCCCGTCATCGACCAAGTCGCGCTTGTCGACTTTATCCGGCGGCGCGCGCGGGATAATGCCATCGTGCGGGTGGCGACGATGGCTGCCATGACGGTCGGGCTCAAAGGCCACGAGATGACCGAGCTCGGACTTCTAAAACGCGCAGGCGCGGTTGCGTTTTCGAATGGCAAGCAAAGCGTCATGAACGCGTCCGTGATGCGCAATGCCCTTCTCTACGCCAAAGACTTCGACGCGCTGATCGTGCACCACACCGAGGACGCGAGCCTCAGTGACGGTTCAGCAATGAACGCGGGCCTGCTCGCAAGTCGCCTGGGCCTTACGAGCGTTCCACCCGCCGCCGAGACCATGATCATCGAGCGCGATCTGCATCTCGTTGAGATGACCGGCGGTCGGTATCACGCAGCGACGATCACGTGCGCTGGGAGCATTTCGGCGATCCGGAATGCAAAAGCCCGCGGCCTGCCTGTGACGTGCGGCGCATCGATCAATCATCTCTCGCTGAACGAGAACGACATCGGCGCCTACAGAACCTTTTGCAAAGTCCGCCCACCTCTCAGATCAGAAAACGACCGCGTGGCCCTCGCTGAAGCGCTGGATGAGGGTGTCGTCGACGTCATCGTCTCGAGCCACGACCCACAAGATGAAGACACGAAGCGCTTGCCTTTCGCGGAATCAGCGGCTGGGGCGATCGGTCTTGAAACTTTGTTGCCGGCAGCGCTCAGGCAGCATCAAAATGGCGACATCGCGTTGCCCAAACTCCTGAAGCGGCTCACCGCGGCGCCGGCTCACCTGCTCGGGCTTTCAAGCGGCGTGATCAAGCGCGGCGCACCCGCTGACCTCATTGTCGTCGACATCAACACGCCGTGGATGGTCAACCGCGACACGCTTCGTTCGCGCTCGAAGAACTCGCCGTTCGATGAAGCGCGGATGCAAGGTCGCGTGCTGCGAACAATGGTCGGTGGCGAGACGGTCTATCAATTTGACCGCGAGACGGCTAACTGACTGCAACGGAAGAGCAAAGGACGCGGCTCCACCCGTTGACTACAGAACTTGCTCAAAACGCGTCGACCGCAGAACCAGCCCCTACCGATGTCGCTCTCGCTAATTTTGCCGATGTTGGTCGGCTATCTCCTCGGCGCAATCCCAACCGGCTTGCTGCTGACCCGCATGGCCGGTCGTGGAGACATTCGCAACGTCGGCTCCGGCAATATCGGTGCGACCAATGTTTTGCGGACGGGCAGCAAAGCGTTGGCGGCGATGACCCTCGCCGGTGACCTCCTCAAGGGTACACTTGCTGTTATCATCGCCCCTGACCTCGCGCTTCTGACGGCCGCGTGGCTCGGTGGCGGGCAGGTCCAGGTTGCAAATCCAATTGCACTTCAGGACACGATCCGGACCGCAATGCTGGCTGGCGCATACGGCGCATTTCTCGGGCACCTCTATCCGGTCTGGATTGGCTTTGTCGGCGGTAAGGGCGTTGCGACCTTTATTGGCATTCTGCTCGGCTTGTATTGGCCGGGTGCTTTGATCTTCTGTGCTGCGTGGTTGCTGACCGCGTTCATCTTCCGCGTCTCATCGCTTGCCGCGCTCGTCGCCTCCGCCGGTCTGCCGATTGCGCTTATAGCGCTCGGGCGCCCAGAGTTGGCGATCCCGCTGATACCGCTGGTGTTCCTGTTGTTTTGGAAGCACCGCGCCAACATCGGGCGATTGATGTCCGGTGAGGAGCCGAAAATTGGCACACGATCAAAATGATCCCGGTCATCATTTCAGTGAGGTCGCGTTCGAAGGAGACGAGCATCGCTCAGCGCCGTTGCCAATCGCGCCGTTAGACCACGCCGGACGGCTCGCCTGCCTTCGACTGGCCCGCACTCCGTCAATCGGGCCCGCGACGTATCGAAAACTCATTAATCGGTTTGGGTCTGCGGACGCAGCAATTGCAGCGCTTCCCGAACTGGCAGCCGAGGCAGGGCGCCGCCGCCCCTTACCCGTGCCGAGCTTGGCTGTGGTCGAGGCTGAGCTTGCGGCCGCTCATGCCTGCGGGGCGACGCCCGTTTTCACAATCGAGCCCGGCTATCCCCGGCACCTGATCCACATCGACACCCCCCCGCCCGTTCTCTACCTGAAGGGCCGCACAGACCTGTTGAGCCAGCCAGCCGTCGCAATCGTTGGCTCGCGGCAGCCGGACGCCAACGGGATTGCGATTGCGCGGAAATTTGCAGTGGAACTCGGCGCGCGCGGCTGTCTGGTGGTCTCAGGCCTCGCTCGCGGGATCGATGCGGCAGCCCACCATGCAAGCCTTGAAACCGGCACCGTTGGCGTCGTCGCTGGCGGGATAGACATCCAGTACCCGCCAGAAAATTCAGAACTGCAAGACGCGATTGGCGAAAACGGGTTGTTGGTGGCCGAGCATCCCCCTGGCCTCTCACCACGGGGCAAGGATTTCCCGCGGCGCAACCGGATTATTTCAGGCATGTCGCTTGGCGTTGTCGTCATTCAGGCAGCGTTCCGGTCGGGCTCCCTGATCACGGCTGACTATGCGATCAATCAAAACCGCGAAGTCATGGCCGTGCCCGGTCATCCGTTTGATCCGCGCGCGCACGGGCCGAACCGTCTGATCCGTGACG
>JBCBWG010000230.1:0-5147 GCA_039817205.1 Pseudomonadota bacterium | reverse complement strand
CCCAGGCGGCATATCGGCGTGCGGTCCTGTTTCAAGTTGGTCTTCGAGCCGTTCGAACGCCGCGCAAATCTGGTCTCGCAACTCCCAGAACCATTTGCTTGCGCGCGACTTCGACGAGTTCAGCGTTGCCGTACCCGAGCCCCGTGCACCAAAGCCCAGCGAGGCCTTCGATATATTTGCGGCCCGTGTTGTCCCAGACATGCACCCCTTCGCCGCGCTCTAGGATCAGCGGCCCTTTTTCCCGATGGACATTCAGGTTGGTGGTCGGATGCAAAACGGTCTCGACATCCCGCGCACCCATGTTTGTCAGTTGTTGCATCGTCTGTTGCTCCAGCGGTGTTCGCGCACGCGGGGTTCGGCGGCGTGTGTTCGGGACTTTTGGCGCCAAGCATCCGGCGCAATCGACCCAGTTAGCTGACGGTAGGCTCAATCCACGGCACGGCCAACGGGCACCTCGGCATATGCTGATCAGTTCGGCGCCTGCCGCAACCCCGACCATGGCCCGACCAATGTCCCACAATTGTCCGGGTAAACCCGGACCATAGACAGCGCGCAGGAACCCTGGCATCGAAGACCCATGCGCCAACGCCTCTTTCGCACCGAGACACAAAGATCATCAGCGGCCATCTGGTCATCGCGCCTATCGTTAATGGCGGTGGCGCTCATTGCCGTCGCAGCTGGCCTCCACCGCTTGTTTGACCTGCAAACATCGGTTTTTCTCAACGTCCTTCTCGTCGCATTTGCACTCGGCGCGCTCGCAATCCTTCTGGCAATTGTTGGTTTCGCATCAATCTGGCGGACCGGCACGCGCGGAACCGGGGCTGCAGCCGCCGGGACGCTCATCGGGCTCGTCATCCTGACCTGGCCCGCGTCCTATGCGCCCCAAGTGATTACGCAGGCGCCGCTCAACGACGTCACCACCGACTTCGAAGCGCCACCGGAATTCAATGAGATCGCAAAGCTCCGACCGGTTGGTGCGAACGCCACGCGCTATAGCGGACGCGCAGCCTCCCGCGTCCAGGAAGCGCTTTTTCCGGATTTGCGGCCATTGATCGTTGATCGACCCGCGGACGAGACGTTCGAACTCGTTGTCCAGGCCATCCGACGGACCGGCCACGAAATTATCGCCGAGACCGAGCCCGAGGGCCCCAGAGCGGGCCGCATCGAGGCAACCGCTCGGACATTGATCCTCGGCTTTCGCGACGATGTGGTGGTCCGGGTCATTGGGCGGGCTCGCCGATCGCGCGTTGACATCCGCTCAGCATCCCGGTGGGGACGCTATGACTTCGGCGCGAATGCGCGGCGTGTCCGCTTGATTATTCGAGCGATCCGCCAGCGACTGAACGCAACCGTGCCGCGTGGCGCAAACGGGGGATGACACAACCGGATGGCACCGCCTCTCGAGGATCATGGCGCCCGGCTTAACTCCGTCTCAAATGTCACTGGACCGTCTGCCGTCATGAGGCCACGCTCGATCAGATGCTCAACGTGCGCCTGGACCGAAAGTTTGGCGGCCGTGATCAACGCCGGATCGAGCTTCTGATAGATGAGCGACACGATCGCGGTAATCGTGTTGTGGCCGCGATGGATGGCATCGCGGATCGCCTGCTCCCGCAAACGCCGATGCACCATGTAGGCCTTGGTCACCTTAATCGGTTCGCCGATCTGACCGCCATGCCCGGGCAAGAACACATCGACCTGTCGGGCCGCAAGCTTCTCAAGGGACGCCAGATAATCGCCCATGTGTCCTTCGGGCGGCGCGACGACGGTTGTATTCCAACCCATGACATGGTCGCCGGAAAACAAAATACGACGATCGGTCCACTCGAAACACAGGTGGTCCGGCGCATGCCCCGGCGTGTGGTGCACCTTGAGCGACCAGCCATCGCCGTCCACCGTATCACCGTGCTTCAGGCTGACATCGGGATTAAAATCCATATCGATGTAGGCGCGTCCCGTCGGCGACGACAGCCGCGGATCAAGCTTCAGGTTGGCCCGGCCGAAGCCGCAAACCGTCGCCCGTGTTTCGGTCAGCAGTGCGCTCAACCCATCTACGTGATCGCGGTGCGTGTGCGTGATGAGGATGTGCGAGATGGGGCGGCCCGCGGCGTATGCCAGGATCGCCGCTCGATGTTCGGGATCGTCCGGCCCCGGGTCGATGACGGCAAGCGACGTCTGACCAACGATGTAGGTGTTTGTTCCCTTGAATGTGAACGGACCCGGATTGTTTGCGACGATGCGAACGACGCCCCGCCCCATCTCTTTCGGCGCACCGTAGACGAAGTCCATCTCGGTCCGGAATGCGAGCGAAGCGGGCGTCTTCGATGTGGTGTCGGTCAAGCGATGCGATCCTTCTCAAAGTGTTATCGCCCGTCGGCTCGCGCTCAAAAAGGACACGTGACGTCTCATGAAGATCGTTGGCGCAGCGCGTAGCCAAGGGCGGACCAGAGAACACCGAAGAAGATCGAGAAGACGAAAACCCCGGTTTCGGCGCCAATGCCTTTGGCGATGAGGAAGCCGGTGTAGACCGCGATCCAAACCGCCGCGGCGCCAGCAAGCGCTGCGGCGAACCCAGCAAGGAGCAGCTTTTTCCAGTCATCGCACGCCCGACCCATGAGGAATGCGACGATGGCGACGACCGGATTGAGGGCTGCGATCAGGATCAGTTGGACCGGTGCAAACATCGACAGCTCAAACATGCGTCTTGCTTCCTTTTCCCGTCGATCGTCCAGCCCGAGACAGGAAAAGCTGGTCCGTGTCCCACGCCCCGTCGTCATGCACCCGTTTTGTCGTCACCATTTTCAGCCTGAAGCTTGTGCTCTTCGTATTGGATGAACCAGCCGATCATCTGGCGCCAAAGCGCTTCACAAAGATCGGGCGAGACACCGCGTTCCTCGGCGCGCGCCCGCACGCGATCGATCACCTGCTCATTCCGCCACGGCACGTTCGCGGCGGCCGCTTCGAGTTGTTTGATCTGCCATGCCCGTTCCACGTATCCAAAGCGCTCGGCGATGAGATCGACCAGGGCCTGATCCAGGCGATCAATCTCCTGGCGCACGTCGCCCATGTCTTTGCAATCTTTGGGCTTCATCGCAGCTGTCCTTCTGACGCTGTAGTTTTTTCAAGACCCCGCCAGATCAGGCAGCAGTCCACCAACGGTTGGCCGGTTTGAAGCGGCCGGCGGCACCTTCGATGACGGCGCCCGCTTGGAACAACGTCGCTTCATCGAATGGTTTGCCGATCAGCTGAAGACCGAGCGGCAGTCCGGTGTCCGATAAGCCCGCCGGGACCGAAATGCCCGGTAGCCCGGCCATATTTACGGTCACCGTAAAGATATCTTCGAGATACATGGCAATCGGATCGCCGCTCTTCTCGCCCTGCGCGAACCCGGCCTGAGGCGTTGTCGGCGTCAGGATGACATCGACGTCAGCCCAGGCGTTCTCAAAATCCTGACTGATCAACGACCGCACACGCTGCGCCTTAAGGTAGTAGGCGTCATAATAGCCAGCCGACAAGACATAGGTGCCGATCAGAACCCGGCGCTTAACTTCGCGACCAAACCCTTCGGCGCGTGTGTTCTCATACGTCTCCGTCAGATCTTTACCCGGCACGCGAAGGCCATAGCGAACACCATCGTAGCGCGCGAGGTTCGATGACGCCTCAGCGGGCGCGACAATGTAATAGGCGGGGAGCGCGTATTTGGTGTGCGGCAGATCAATCTCGCGGGTCGTTGCGCCGGCCTCCTCCAGCCATGTCACGCCCTGGCGCCACAAAGCTTCGGTCTCAGCACTCATGCCGTCGATCCGGTACTCCTTCGGGATGCCAACCCGCAAACCCTTCAAGTCACGGCCAAGCATTGCTGTGTAGTCGGGGACCGGGGCGTCCACGCTCGTTGTGTCTTTCGGATCGTGGCTCGCCATCACGCCGAGCATGATCGCTGCATCTTCAACGGTCTTTGCGATCGGACCGGCCTGATCGAGTGACGAGGCAAACGCCACCGTGCCCCAGCGCGAGCAGCGCCCATATGTTGGTTTGATCCCAACGGTTCCGGTCAGCGCCGCTGGCTGACGGATCGAGCCGCCGGTATCCGTTGCCGTTGCAGCGAGACAGAGGTCAGCTGCAACCGCGGCCGCGGACCCACCGGACGAGCCACCCGGCACGATGGGCGCATTGTCAAAACCGCCACCGGATTTCCGCTGCCAAGGACTGACAACCGGACCGTAGTAGCTCGTCTCGTTCGACGAGCCCATGGCAAACTCGTCCATGTTGAGCTTGCCGAGCATTAACGCCCCGGCGTCCCAGAGGTTGGCCGTGACGGTCGCTTCGTAATTGGGCGTAAACCCATCGAGGATGTGACTGCACGCCTGCGTATGGACGCCCTCGGTTGCGAACAAATCTTTGATCCCGAGCGGAAGCCCCTCGAGTTCGCGCGCCTCTCCGGCTGCGATCTTCTTGTCTGCGCTCGCCGCATCCTTGCGTGCCAGCTCTGCGGTGACCGCAACAAACGCATTCAGTTTCGGGTTTGCGGCCTCGATGGCATCGAGATAGGCATCGGTCAGCTCGGCCGACGAGATTTCTTTTGCGCGGAGCTTTGCCCGGGCTTCGGCCAACGTCAGTTCGGTGAGTTCGCTCAAAAGTCTGCTCGCGGATTTGGTGCGTCATTTCGGGGTTTGGGTCGTCTGACCGGATGGATCGGGCCGTCCCGCGGGCGCGCTTACTCCACGACCTTTGGGACAACGAAAAAGCCGTCTTCGCTCATCGGTGCATTCGAAAGAACAGCCTCGGCTTTGTTACCATCGCTGACGCCGTCGGCGCGCTTTTTCATTTCCATCGGAACGACTTGCGTCATCGCCTCAACGGCTTCTGTATTGACCTCGTTGAGTTGCTCAACCCAATCCAAAATGCTGTTCAATTCGCCCTGAAGCGCGGCTGCCTCATCGTCGGTAATCCGGACACGGGCGAGACGGGCCATTCGTTTGACTGTCGCTTCGTCGATCTGCATTGCACGTCCTAATGCTTGAAACGGTGGCCGTTCAGAGTTTTGAAGCTCGGAGAGGCCCCCGCGACCGCTCAAGAACAGAGGACGCGAGAGTGGCCTCACCGCTTGGTCGCCTTCTATCCCCTCACCTTTGATTAAGCAACGCGCC
>JBCBWG010000022.1:0-24184 GCA_039817205.1 Pseudomonadota bacterium | reverse complement strand
TGCCAATGGCTTTCGGTCTCGGCCACCCGCGCCAACCTCCAGGACGCGCGCTGCCAAACGCGACGCCCACAAACGAAAAGGGCCCAGATGCAGCGCACCTGAGCCCTCTCGATCTTCGCTTGAGGTCGATGTGCGAACACAAAGCCGGTTCAGCTCGCCGCAGCGTCACCTTCACCCTCAGGCGCTGACGCCTCAACGGGCACCTCTTCCACCGTCGCCTCGGTCATAAGGCGTTGCGCTTCGCTGACCCAATTATTGCGCTCGATCTGCCCATTGAGCTTCAGCGCTTCGTCGACCGTTGCGATCTCATCATCGCTGAGGTTCGCGATCTGCTCGAACTTGATCAGGTTCAGCTTATACAGCGCGGTCTTCAGCTCGGGCGTCACCCCGTTGATCAACGTCAGATCGTCCCCGTCGCCCTTCGGCTTGCGGAACCCTTTAAACGCAGCGTTTAGACGCTTCGCGCGGGAGTCCGTCCGTTCAACGATACGTGCCGACCGTCCGCGACGACCGCGCAGATAGTACAGCTTGGCACGACGGACGCGTCCTCGGCGGACAACTTCGATGTCGGTAATCAATGGCGAAAAGATCGGGAAAACGCGCTCGACGCCTTCGCCGTAGGAAATCTTGCGGACTGTGAAGTTCTCATTGAGGCCGCCGCCGGAGCGCGCGATGACGACGCCTTCAAATGCCTGGTTGCGGACGGTCTTGCCCTCTTGCACGCGGACCTGAACGCGCACGGTGTCGCCAGGCTCGAACTCCGGCACAGCGCGTTTCGCGGCGATCGCACTCATCTGCTCGCGCTCGAGTTGCTCGATAATGTTCATTTTTGATCTTTACCTCGATGCCTCAGAGGTTGGCGCAAAGACACAGAGGACCGGCGCGTGCCAAGCTCGGCCGCGCCCCGTTCGTGTATCCCGCTGGGAAGGGCTGTCTCGTACTGCGACTGATGGTGGATGTCGAGTTCAAAATCGCGCGCGCGTTCCGCGATGACGTTGACGTTGGCCGTTCGGCTATTTCGCCAGCGATTTCAGTGTTTCAAGCGCGCGATTGTGGTGAACCCGCGCATCATCATCGTCGGCGCTTTCTAAGGCCTGTTCGGCAGCTGCTAGTTCGCGCTCAACCTGGTCGCGATCGGCTTCGTCGGTGATGAAAGCGCTCTCGACCAGAACAGAGAGCGATGTTGGCGTGACCTCTGCAAACCCGCCGCGGACGTAGACAGCCTTGTTGCCCGACGGCAGCGTCGCGTGAACGACGCACGGCAGAAGCGTTGCGACGACCGGCGCGTGGCCGGGCAGGACGGTGAAATCACCTTCGGTGCCGGACAACGTCACCCGCTCCGCCATCTCTGACATCAGCACCCGTTCGGGGCTCACGAGTTCAAACTGGAAAGTCCCTGCCACCGTAAATCGTCCTCGTTCTTTCGCAAATGATCGCCGAACGGCTGAAAGCCGATCGATTGCTGACTGGTCATTCGTTGCGCTAGTTCAGTGCGCCGCGATCATCGTCAGCGAGCGCGTTCAGTTTTGCCATAACCTGCTGCTTGTCCTGCGTTGGCGTTCCGCAAAATGGACAGAAGAAAAGCGGGTGATCGACCGTTCCAGGTTCAGACCCGTCGACGAGCGCCAGAAAGACGCTGAAGTAAAGGATGCCGTCATCGCCGACCGTGATGAGCGGTTCAAGCTCCGTATCCTCCATCTCGCCGCCCTCGATGGCATCCGCCAATTCCTCGCAACAATTCCCAAAAACTCTTTCCGGGATAGCGTCCGCTGGATCGACAGCCATGATTTTGGCTCCAATTGGCCGAACGCGGCATCAGCCGACGCCGAGATCACCGTTACAGGGTCAATGTGCGACACCGGCGCACCATCTCTAGGCTGCCACCGGTCACGCCGATGAAACTAGCAGGCCAGCTGGCGACCACCAAGTGACGCGTCTCACGTCGCCGTTTAGGCAGCCTCAGCCAGAGCCTCGGCCTTCACTATCGCTTCTTCGATCGTCCCGACCATATAGAACGCCTGCTCGGGCAGATGATCGTAATCGCCGTTCACAAGGCCGCGGAACCCTTTAATCGTATCGGCAAGATCAACAAGCTTGCCGGGCGAACCGGTAAACACCTCGGCGACAAAGAACGGCTGCGACAGGAACCGCTCGATCTTGCGAGCGCGGGCGACCGTCAGCTTGTCCTCTTCGGACAGCTCGTCCATGCCGAGGATTGCGATGATGTCTTGGAGCCCCTTGTAGCGTTGCAAGGTCTCCTGGACCTGACGGGCCACACCGTAGTGCTCTTCACCCAAGATGCGTGGGTCGAGGATACGGGATGTCGAGTCCAACGGGTCCACAGCCGGGTAGATACCCTTTTCGGCGATGGACCGCGAAAGAACGGTGGTCGCATCCAAGTGCGCAAATGAGGTCGCTGGCGCCGGGTCCGTCAAGTCATCGGCCGGCACGTAAATCGCCTGCACCGACGTGATGGAGCCTTTTGTCGTTGTCGTAATTCGCTCCTGCATCGCGCCCATGTCCGTCGCAAGCGTCGGCTGATAACCCACGGCCGATGGAATGCGTCCGAGAAGCGCTGAGACTTCCGAGCCCGCCTGCGTGAAGCGGAAGATGTTGTCGACAAAGAAGAGGACGTCCTGGCCTTTGTCGCGGAAGTCTTCGGCAATGGTTAGGCCTGAGAGAGCGACGCGTGCGCGTGCGCCCGGCGGCTCGTTCATCTGGCCGTAGACAAGCGCGCACTTGGAGCCTTCGCCACCGCCAAGCTTGTTCACGTTGGAATCGATCATCTCGTGGTAGAGATCATTGCCTTCGCGCGTCCGCTCGCCAACGCCCGCGAACACCGAGTATCCGCCGTGCGCCTTAGCGATGTTGTTGATCAACTCCATGATCAAAACCGTCTTGCCAACGCCCGCGCCGCCGAACAGTCCGATTTTGCCGCCCTTCGAATATGGGGCCAGCAGGTCGACGACCTTAATTCCCGTCGGCAGGATTTCGCTTTCGGTCGACTGGTCGATAAATTCAGGCGCGGCCTGGTGAATACCGCGTTTCTGATCCGAGTTGATGGGGCCTGCCTCATCGACCGGCTCACCGATCACGTTCATGATGCGACCGAGCGTGCCCTCGCCGACCGGAACGGAAATCGGCGCGCCCGTGTCGCGCGCTTCCTGCCCACGCACGAGACCTTCGGTTGCGTCCATCGCAATGGTCCGAACCGTATTCTCACCGAGGTGCTGAGCCACTTCGAGCACAAGGCGGTTGCCCTCGTTTTCAACCTCAAGTGAGTTCAGAATAGCTGGGAGATGCTCATCGAATTGTACGTCGACCACAGCGCCCATAACCTGACGGATACGTCCAACCGAATTTTCTGCCATCGTTCTCTCTGTCTCTTGTCCGAAGTACGTCTCAGCGAGCGCGTACCGATCCAACTAATCTGCGTCTACGAGGTCTTGGCGCCACTCAAACCGGCCGACACGTGTCTCGCGCCGGTCGAGCCACATGGTCATTGCGCCCATCGACTGTCCGACATTCGACACGCGTGTTTTCAAATCCGCGATGTCGAGCTCCATGCTCACCTGAGATGCGCGGGTTGCTCTGCAATGCTCTAGCATCACATTCACCACGTCATCAGTCATGGTTTCACGAAATCCTATAGACCCGCAATCTGTTCTGCCTTTGTACCCATTGCCACCACGTCCGTCGAGCGATTTCTAGAGCGCCTCCGCGCCTGAAATAATTTCGATCAGTTCGTTCGTAATCTGCGCCTGCCGCTGGCGGTTGAAGCTGATGGTCAGCTTCTCGATCATCTCGCCCGCGTTCCGCGTTGCGTTATCCATCGCGCTCATCCGGGCACCTTGCTCAGATGCCGCATTTTCGAGAAGCCCTCGGAAAACCTGGGTGGAGATGTTGCGACGGAGAAGGTTGCCGAGAATAACGCCTTCGTCCGGTTCGTATTCGTAGACCGCCGATGGCTTCGTCGATGCAGCTGCCTCGCCCTCGTCACTGCCCGGCAGCGTCGCCGGAATAAGCTGCTGGCCGGTTGGAACTTGCGAAATGACCGACCTGAATTCCGAGTAGTAGAGCGTGCAGACGTCGAACTCGCCCGCATCGAACATCGAAATAATTTGGTTACCGATCGCCTCTGCGTTCTCATAGCCGACGCGTTTGACATCCCTCAGGTCGGCGGTGGGAAGCATCTGGCTTTCAAATTCCCGCTTCAGAAGATCAGCGCCTTTTCGACCGACACATAGAATTTTGACCGTCTTACCTTCTCCATTCAGCCGGAGAACGTCCGTCCGTGCTCGTCGCGCAATGTTGGAATTGAAGCCACCACACAGACCGCGTTCGGCCGTCATAACAACCAGCAAGTGCGTCTCGCTTTTCCCGGTCCCAACGAGCAGAGGCGACGCCCCGTCCTTGTTCGGCAAAGACGCATTGAGATTGGCCAAGATCGCGTTCATGCGCTCGGTATAAGGACGCGACGCTTCCGCGGCCTCTTGCGCTCGGCGCAGCTTTGCCGCTGCCACGAGCTTCATAGCCTGGGTGATCTTCCGGGTCGCCTTAACGGACGAGATCCGGTTTTTGAGATCCTTCAAACTCGGCATTTGCCGCCTGCCTTCAACTTTGTGGCTTCGGGGCCAGTCTCAAGTGCAAGGGTGGGGTCGTCACCGCACCGCGCAAGCTGCGCTCAAGCCTCAACTCGAACACAGAAAACAACTCACGAAGCGCTGTTTATGCCTCGAAGCCTTTTGCGTAGGTGTCGAGTGCATCGCGCAGCTTTTTCTCGGTGTCATCCGAAACCGCTTTTTCAGCGCGGATCGTTTCGAGGATGCCTTTGCCTGTGCCACGCATGTAGCTGAGAAAGCCTTGCTCGAACTTGCCGACGGACGCGACCGGAAGCGTATCAAGGTAACCGTTCGTGCCGGCGAAAATCACGACGACCTGCTCTTCCGTTTTCAACGGCGAAAACTGGGGTTGTTTCAAAAGCTCGGTCAGACGTGCACCCCGTGCGAGCAGCTTTTGGGTTGCTGCATCCAAGTCAGAACCGAACTGGGCGAATGCCGCCATCTCGCGGTACTGGGCAAGCTCCCCTTTGATCTTACCAGCGACCTGCTTCATGGCCTTGACCTGCGCCGACGAACCCACGCGCGACACAGAAAGACCGACGTTCACGGCTGGACGGATGCCCTGATAGAACAGATCCGTTTCAAGGAAGATCTGACCATCTGTAATGGAGATGACGTTCGTTGGAATAAATGCCGACACGTCGTTGCCTTGCGTCTCGATCACCGGAAGCGCTGTCAGCGACCCGAGGCCGTGATCTTCGTTAAGCTTCGCTGACCGCTCGAGCAAACGGGAGTGCAAGTAGAAAACGTCACCCGGATACGCCTCGCGGCCCGGTGGGCGCCGAAGAAGCAGCGACATCTGGCGATAAGACACGGCCTGCTTGGACAGGTCGTCGTAACCGATTACGGCATGCATGCCGTTGTCGCGGAAGAACTCGCCCATCGTACAGCCGGTGAATGGCGCGAGATACTGCATTGGTGCGGGATCAGACGCCGTGGCCGCGATGATAATGGAATAATCAAGGGCGCCGCGCTCTTCGAGCACCTTCACGAATTGCGCAACCGTCGACCGCTTTTGACCCACGGCAACGTACACGCAGTACAGCTTTTCACCTTCGTCACCGGCGTCGTGCAACGGTTTCTGGTTCAGAAACGTGTCGAGGATGATCGCCGTCTTGCCGGTTTGGCGGTCCCCAATGATCAACTCGCGCTGCCCGCGGCCAACCGGGATCAATGCATCGACCGCCTTCAAACCCGTCGACATGGGCTCGTGCACCGACTTCCGCGGAAGAATGCCAGGCGCTTTAACGTCCACGCGGCGCATCTCGGCGCCTTCGATCGGACCCTTGCCATCGAGCGGGTTGCCCAGCGCATCAACGACGCGGCCGAGGAGCCCTTTGCCGACGGGAACCTCGACGATTGCACCCGTCCGTTTGACGGTGTCGCCCTCTTTAATGTCACGGTCGTCGCCGAAGATCACAACACCAACGTTGTCAGCTTCCAGGTTCAACGCCATGCCGCGCATGCCGCCCGTGAACTCGACCATCTCGCCGGCTTTGACGTTGTCGAGGCCGTAGACACGAGCGATGCCGTCACCGACGGACAAAACCTGACCGATTTCAGACACTTCAGCTTCTTGGCCGAAGTTCTGGATCTGCTGCTTAAGGATCGACGAGATCTCAGCGGCGCGGATTTCCATCAGTGAGCCTCTTTCATGCGCGATTTGAGCATCGCCAGTTTCGTTCGGAGCGAGGAGTCGATCATGCGGCTTCCGATCTTGACGATCAGACCGCCGAGCACGCTCGGATCCACGCGTGTATCGAGTTGCACGTCCTTGCCGATGGACGCTTTCAGTTTGTCTTTCAGAGCAGCAACTTGCTCGTCAGTGAGATCAACCGCCGACGTCACGTCAGCGCGGACTTCGCCGCGATCTTCCGACGCCATCGCGCGGAAGGCGCTGATCATGTCGGTGGCAGCAAACAAACGGCGGTTTTGCGTGATGACCCGCATGAAATTCGCGGTCAGACCACCAACGCCAGCCTTTTCGAGGACCGCATCCAGCGCCTTGATTTGATCGTCGGCCGAGAACACCGGACTGCGGACGAGACGACGCAAATCATCGCTTTCATCAAGCAGGGACTGAAAGGTCCCGAGGTCTTTCTCGATGGCGTCGACTTGATCCTGGCCCTTGGCCAGCTCGAAGAGCGCGGAGGCGTAACGTCCCGGCATCGTTGCCGTTTTCGGGTCGGCGGCTGCCACGTGGCACCCTCTCTTAAAGATCGTTTCAAGATATGCGGTGATGCCTGTCGCGGTGAAAGACAGGCATGTTGGGACCGACGCCGAGACCAGCGGGTGGCAGTGAACGACCATTTCTGACCGGCGCGGCCGAGCCCGTAACACGCAGCGAACACGCCATCAACCAGCCTTTCGCAGATCGGATGCCGCATTTGTACAGTTTTCGCGAAAGCGTCGCGATCAGCGGTGCCGCGACACCGCCAAACCGGCCAAGATCAGAGCCAGAGCCGCAAAACTCGACACCGGCAAGCGTTCGCCAAATATGGCCGCGCCCCAGGCAACGCCGAGGAACGGGACAAGAAAATTGATCTGCGAGAAAAACGATGGACCCTGTCGGGCAACCAGCTGAAACAGGATAATCTGAGCAAAACCCGTTTGAACAATCCCAAGACAAGCTATCGCCCACAGCGGCGTTCCCGTTGGCATTGCGACAGGCGCACCATCGATCGTCCAAGCGAGCGCAACCATGACCACGGCGGCCACGGACATGATCCCAGTTGCCAGTCCAATTTGAGAAACATGCGGTGCCATCATCCGCCGCATCAGGACGGCACTCGCTCCATAGCAGGTCGCCGCGCCCATGATTGCCAGCTGGCTCCAGACCTGATCGCCGAGCTTGCTCAAGACCGATGGGCCAATCAGCGTGACAAGACCGGCAAACCCGAACGCGATACCGCACGCCTTCCAGCGGGTCAGGCGGTCATCCCCCAGCGCATAGTGCGCGATCAACATGGTCGTAAGCGGCATCACGCCCATCAGAATGGCTGTCATGCCGGTCGGAATGTCTTGCTGCCCCCAACTGATGAGAAAGAAGGGGAGCAAAGTGCCCAGCAGGGCGACAATAATGATGAACCGCCACGATCGTACGTCGACCGGCAACCTTGCGCCCGTGACAGCGAGCGCAAACCACATCGCTGCGGCTGCAAACACAAGGCGCATGGCCGTCATTGTGGCCGGCGCAACAGCCTCCACGCCGGTCTTGATGAGGATAAAACTGGCACCCCAGAGGCTCGCAAGAAACAGCAGCAAGCCATAATCGACGAGGCCCGGTCCCGAACCGGCTCCGGACATAGGCGACTTGACCGCCTCGGCCACGGGAGCGGCTCGCGATTGATGGGTGTCTGACATTGAAGCGGTTGGTCCTGGAGCCTTTGTTTCAAAGACGTCGGACCAGCTTACGTTCAAATGACCAACCCGGTTGCGCCCCGGGCACACACCGCGCACGCGCAGGGCACGCGCCGGGATCTGGTCGGCTTCCAGCCGAACGCAGCTGACAGCGCCCCGCCGGACGTTGCTTTATGCCGTCTCAGCCAATCGGGTCACGACGGCCGCGCCGCCGGTGAGTGTTTTATGGACTGGGCATTTGTCGGCAATTTCGATGAGCTTGTCAGCGATCTCGGCCGGAACTTCGCCGTCGACATGGATGACGCGCTCGAAGCGGTCAATCTTGCCTGAGCGGCCATCAGCAGCGCCGCCGCAATCCTCGCAATGAGCCGCCGCAACCTTGCCGTGTTGGACCTCGACCGACACGTTCGGCAGCGCAAGGCCTTTCCGATCCGCATACATCCGCAGGGTCATCGTCGTGCACGCACCGAGAGCTGCCGCGAGGTACTCGTAGGGCGATGGTCCCGTATCGAGCCCTCCGACACTATCGGGCTCATCGGCAATCAGCCGATGACGCCGGACCGTCACTGCCGCCTGGTACTTGCCCAGGCCGGTTTCCCGCACGGTGAGCGCTTGCGGAGCGGTCGCCGCCGCCAGTGCATCTTCCGGAACATACTTTGAGGCCCAGGCCGAGATGACCCGCGCTGCAAACTTGGCGTGTCCAGGCGTGGACAACAGATGGTCGGCATCATCGAGCGACACGAAACTCTTTGGGTGTTTGGCTGCACCAAAGATTGCTGATGCGTTGTCGATTGAGACCGTCTCATCGCGCGGCGCATGCAGGACGAGAAGGGCCCGATCGAGTTGCGCTACGCGATCTTTCAAGCGCACACCTTCAGCGTCTTCCAGAAATTGGCGCTTGATACGGAAGCTGCGGCCGCTCAACGAAACATCGGCCTCGCCTTGCGATCGGATTTCATCGACCGACGCGCCGAAGTTGTGCATCACATGAGCCACATCGGCCGGCGCACCGATCGTTGCGACAGCTTTCACTTCAGGAATTTCCGCTGCGACGGCGAGGACAGCGGCTCCGCCGAGCGAGTGCCCGATCAAAATGCTCGGCGCCTCGAAGCTCGAGCGCAGGTGATCGGCGGCCTTAATCAGATCCTGTACGTTCGACGAGAAGTTCGTATTCGCGAAATCGCCACCCGAACGCCCGAGGCCCGTGAAATCAAACCGGAGAACAGCGATGCCCTCTCGCGCCAGTGCGCCCGCGATGTGTCGAGCTGCAGCGAGATCTTTTGAGCAAGTAAAACAGTGGGCAAAAAGCGCATACCCCCGCACCGGTCCAGCGGGCAGATCAAGGCGCGCTGCAAGCTCAGATCCATCGTGTCCGCGAAAGGTCGTCTTCGTAATCGTGGCAGCCGTCATCGCTGAGCTCCTCCCAAAGGCCTTGGATAGAGCCTCATTCAGAAAGACCGCGACGGCAAGAACCGACGACGCACGATCGCTATGACGTGAGCGAGCGTGATCGCTTACGACATGTTGCCACGGGTGCGAGTTCTATGCGCCGCGCGCAGACAAGGATGCCGACGCGTCTGCGGGACGAACGGCCGGCGCACGGCGCCGCCCGGCTGTCGCGCACTCATAAGCTGCGAGCAATTGGGCCTTCTCCCGATCCCAATTGAGTAGCGTCGCCGCGCGCGCCTCACCGCGTACCGAGAGGACACGGCGCAATTCTGGATCATCGACGAGGCGCAACGTTTCACGGGCAAGTGCCTTCGGGCAATTGTTCTCGGCGTAAAGCGCCGCATCTCCAACCAGACGGCGCGCCTGGTTCAGATCGAACTGCACAAACGGAATGCCGAGCGATGTATACTCAAAGATCTTATTCATCGCGATTTTGTCGTTGTAGCTGTTCTTCGGGTCCGGGATCACGCCAACATCAAACGTGGATAGTGCCGAGAAGAGTTTTTCGCCCGACAGAAAACCGGTGAACGTCACGTAGTCCTTGAGACCTTGTTCGGCGACTCGCGCCTTGAGGGTCGCGAGCTCCGTGCCGGAGCCAACAATCACGCATTGGACGTCCTCACGACCCTGCGTGTGAACGATGTCACCCATCGCATCGACGAGAAGATCGACACCATCCTGAGCGCCCATGATCCCCACATAGCCGACCACATGACGACGACCGTTGCGCAAATGCGCATTCGATTTCGTTCGTTGGAACTTTTTCAGGTCGGGAACCGAATGGACGACAAACACGCGGTCCGGATCCATGCCGCCGCGCTCTACGGCGATGTCTCGGAACGTTTCATTCGTCGCGACTGTCACGTCGGCAACCGCAAAAGTGGCACGCTCAAATAGAAGCATCAAGCGATAGAAAAACCCCTGCTTGCCAAATTTTGCTTCATAAAGCTCCGGCGATACGTCCTGATGGTCAAAAATGTAGGGTTTGCCGAAAAGATACTTCCAAAACGCAGCGATGAGAAAAATAAGATCCGGCGGGTTGTTGCCCTGAACGGTATCGAAACCGACTTTCATCGCAACACGAATGGACAGCACAAATTCCCAAAAGAGCGCAGACGAATACTCAACGAGATATCCGAGCGCGCCATCGGCTTCGAGCGGCTGCGGGTGACGAAAGACATGCACGCCGTCGAGCAGCTCATACGATTGGCGATGATCCGGGCTCTTTGGGCAAATCACAGACACTTCGTAACCCTCATCGCGCAGCGCCAAGGCGCCCTGCCACGCACGCCGGTCAACGGGCATGGTCTTATTTTCAACGATGACGAGAGCGCGTGGACGACGGGTCACGAGGGCCTCCTGAAGCCGCGGCGCCGACGCACAATCATAAACATGATGAAATGCTTACGACGTCAGAGCCATTTGACCCGATGTTCGCAAAAGGAGCTGAAAATCCTCTACCCGACAGAGGTCAAGTTGTGCCGGTCAGATTAACCGCGCGTTGACCAAGTTTTTCGGCAACTGCCTGAACACGTGACCGCGTCCTGCTTCACGACCAGACCAGAACGACGCCCACGCCTCGGGGACGGACCGGGGTCTCAGTGCGCTTCATCCCAGTTGTCGGCCGCCTGAGCATCGACCTGGAGCGGCACCGATAGCGGACGCACCGGCTCCGGCGCTTTGACCATGACCTCTCGAACAAGGGGGATCGTTTGATCGACCTGGGCTGTCGGAACCTCAAAGATCAGCTCATCGTGGACTTGCAACAGCATACGGACATCGTCCAGGCCAGCCTTCATCAAGGCGCCGGGCATGCGGATCATCGCACGGCGAATGATGTCGGCAGCTGACCCTTGGATGGGCGCGTTGATCGCCGCGCGTTCGTAGAACCCGCGCGCTGACGGGTTCTTGGTGTTGATTTCCGGATAGTGCACCCGCCGTCCAAAAACCGTTTCCACATACCCATTGTCATGGGCGAATTTCTTGGTGCGATCCATGTAATCGCGGATGCCAGGAAATCGCTTGAAATAGGTCTTGATGTAGTCGCCGGCTTCCTCTCGACTGATACCGAGCTGGTTTGCAAGACCAAACGCGGAAATCCCATAAATGATGCCAAAGTTAATCGCTTTCGCGCGGCGCCTGACTTCTGACGTCATATCCCTAATCGGAACATCAAACATTTCGGATGCCGTCATCGCATGAATATCAAGACCATTATCAAAAGCTGTCTTCAACTGAGGGATATCGGCGATATGCGCCAAAACCCGCAATTCGATCTGACTGTAGTCGGCTGAAATCAGCTTATTGCCTTTCTCAGCGATAAACGCCGTCCGGATTTCGCGCCCCTCTTTCGTTCGGATCGGAATGTTCTGTAGGTTTGGATCCGTTGACGCGAGTCGACCGGTCGTTGTCGACGCGAGTGCATAACTCGTGTGAATGCGCCCCGTGTCCGGATGCACGTGGCCTGGAAGCGAGTCCGTATAAGTCGACCGCAACTTGGTGAGCTGGCGCCACTCAATCATGGTCAGCACCAGCTTACGCGCATCGTCCGGCAGCTCCGGGTTACTTGCGAGATCATCGAGCAAGGTTGCACGCGTCTCCCACTGCCCTGTTTTTGTCTTTTTGCCACCGGGGAGCTTCAACCGGTCGAACAACACCTCGCCAAGTTGCTTTGGCGATCCAAGATTGAACTTCTCACCGGCCAGCTCGTAGATCTCGTCTTCCAACGAAGCGGCCCGTTGCGAAAAAGTGCCGGTTAGTCGAGACAGAACGGTTTTGTCGACCTTGATACCGGCGTGCTCCATATCGACGATCACATCGATGAGCGGACGCTCAAGCGTTTCGTAGACCGTCACCATTTTCTCGGTGACGAGACGGGACTTCAGGATCATCCAAAGCCTGAGCGTCACGTCGGCGTCTTCGGCTGCGTACTCCGTTGCTTTATCGATCGGCACACCGGCAAACGACTTGTCGGCGACCTTCTTTCCAGGCGCATGGGCGATGACGGTTTTGAACGGAATGCAAGTATGTCCGAGATGAGCGAGCGCCAGATCGTCCATGCCATGACCGCGCCGCCCACCATCAAGCGCGTAGGACAGCAGCAGCGTGTCATCGATTGCCGTGACGTTGATCCCGTAGCGACGCAAAACCAGAATATCGTACTTGAGGTTCTGTCCAATTTTCAGAATGGACCGGCTCTCGAGCAATGGCTTCAGGACTTCAAGCGCCACGCGGATATCAAGCTGATCGACGCCCGCGCCGTCGCCGAAATCAAGACCGCCGTCACCGCTTTTATGACCGACCGGAACGTAGCACGCGCGCCCAGGTTCAGTTGCGAGCGAAAAGCCGACTAGGTCTGCCTGCATCGCGGCGAGGCTCGACGTCTCAGTATCAAACGCGACGCGGCGACGCTCCATGGCGTCGGCGACCCAGCGCTGCAAATCTTCCGGTGTTGTCACGGTCTCGTAGGCGGCTCGGTCGATGGGGGTTGCAGTCGCCAACGCGGCCATGGCCTCGGCACCGGCTGCAGGCGTAGCAGCACCACCGCTCGCGCCAGCCCCTGTCCCAGCCCCTGGCCCGGATTTCTGATCGCCTTTGTCCGAAGGTTTGCCGACACTTGCACCAACAGATTTGGCAAGCGGTTCCGGCGCATCGACACCCATAGACTCGGCGATGCGCTTGGTCAGCGAGTTGAATTCCATCTCGCGCAGGAACGAGAGCAGCACATCTGGATCAGGATCATGGACGCCGGTCTGTTCGATTGGAATTTCGACCGCGACATCGCCCTTGAGTGTGACGAGTTCGCGAGACAAACGCGCCTGATCTGCGAACTCGATCAACCGCTCGCGCCGCTTCGGCTGTTTGATTTCGCCAGCCTGGGCCAGCAAGGCGTCCAGGTCACCATAGGTGTTGATCAGCTCGGCTGCCGTCTTGACGCCAATGCCGGGAACGCCTGGGACGTTGTCGACGCTGTCGCCGGCGAGCGCCTGAACATCAATGACCTTGTCGGGGCCAACACCAAACTTTTTCTCGACCTCATCGGCGCCAAGGAACACGTTCTTCATCGTGTCAAACATCTGAACGCCGGGCCGGATCAGCTGCATCAGATCCTTGTCCGACGACACGATCGTGACGTCCGCACCCGCCGCATCCGCCGCGTTCGTGTAGGTTGCGATCAAGTCATCCGCTTCAAAGCCGTTCTGCTCGATACAGGCCGCATTAAACGCCTTCACGGCATCACGAATGAGCGGAAACTGCGGGACCAACTCTTCCGGCGGCGGCGGCCGCTGCGCTTTATAGCCGTCGAACAACTCGTTCCGAAACGTTTGCGCCGAATGGTCAAAGATGATCGCGAGGTGCGTCGGCCGATCCGCAAGCTTCGTGTCCGTCAGCAACTTCCACAGCATCTGACAAAAGCCATGCACCGCGCCGACCGGCAAACCATCCGACGGTCGCGTCAAAGGCGGCAGCGCGTGGAACGCGCGAAAGATGTAGCCAGACCCATCGATCAAATAGATGTGGCTGCCCTTCTCGATCGGCACGATCTCGCCCGCAGGCACAAAATTGCGATTGGCCCGAACGGCGCCGTCCGGATCACGGCTGCCCGAAGCGGAATTTTTAGCGGCTGTGGCTTTGCTCTTGCTCATGGGGCGGCACTATAGTCACGCACCCCCGCGCGACAACGCAGTTCGCCCAAATTCTCGATTGAGTTTCTGAAGAACCGATTGCGGGGCCCAGCCAACCGATGTCCGGAGCCCGACCATGAGCGCGCCGATCCAACCACCGCCGTACCGGCCAGATCCTGCCACCAAAGCGCTGCTTGAGCGCATGGAGGCGTCGAACGCGCCGTCGTATGCGACGTTCTCGCCCAAGGAAGCCCGCGCGGCGATGGTCAAAGCCGGTGAGGTCGCTGATATGGCGCCGCCCGAGGTTGCATCCGTTTTTGACCGGACCGTACCAACCCGCAGCAGTAATTCGAAAATTCGGGTCTACGAACCAAACGCCGATGCTGCGAAGTTGGGCCCCCGTCCCTGCGCGCTCTTCTTTCATGGCGGCGGTTTTGTCATCGGTGACCTCGACAGCCACGACAACATCGCGCGCTCAATCGCCGTTGGTGCTGATTGCATGGTGGTGGCCGTCGACTATCGGCTCGCGCCCGAACACCGGTATCCAGCCGCTGTCGAAGACGCTGTTGACGTCTACTCGTGGCTGAAGGTGAACGCGGGCGAGTTCAACGTGGACCCCGATCGCCTTGCTGTCTCCGGTGACAGCGCTGGTGCAACGCTGGCGGCCATCCTCACGCACGTTGCGAAAGAGCGCGGCGAGACCATCCGCGCGCAGGCGTTGTTCTACCCGCTGCTGGACATGGCTGGCGGCTATCCCTCACATGCCGAGTTCCGGGACATGCCACCGATCTCAGAGGATGTGCTGGCCTATTTCTGGCGCCACTATCTCGGCGACGACGCTGAGGCGATCGCGACGAGACCGGACGTTACGCTTTCGCCGATCGTCGCCGACGATTTCTCAGGCCTCGCACCGGCCTACATCATGACCGCGGGCCTCGACCCCTTGCGCGACGAAGGCGCCGCCTACGCCGCCAAGCTCTCGAACGCAGGCGTCGACACGGTCTATTCTTGCGTCACCGGCACAATTCACGGGTGCCTCCGCATGGGCAAGTTCATTCCCGCAGCCTTTGACGCGTTAGACGCCGCCTCAGCTTTCCTGAAGCGACGTCTTTGATCGGTGGGATGCGCGCGGCCGTTGAGACCTAGGGCCGGGCCGATTTTGCGAGCCGGACCAGTTGGACGAACTCGGACCTCAGGCCGAACGGATCGTCGCCGCGCGCCGACAACGCGAGCTTGATCACATCATCGTAGCTGAGATCACCTGTCCAAGGACCGCCCTTCAAGAGCTGACCGAAACCCGCAACCGCGATGGCAAATCGAACGTCGTCCGTTGCCCGATCGAGATCGGCGACTTTCAGCCCATCGGTGATCGGCGTTGAAAGAAGACGGCTCTTCGCCTCGCCCGGCCGCTTATAACGCAACTTGAAAAAGCCAAGCTCATTCGAGCGCGATGCCGCCGTATCATTTGCCCCTTCAGACGCAGCCGCAGGCTTCGGTTTCGCACCGTAGCGGAGATCGTCGACCACGGGTGCACCCTGACCCACGCGCTTGATCTCATAGATCGCCGTGACCGCTTTGCCCGAGCCAACGTCACCGGCATCAACGCGATCGTTGTTGAAATCTTCGCGCCGAAGCTGCCGCGTCTCGTAGCCGATCAGGCGGTAGCTCTCGACAACACTGCGATTGAACTCGACTTGGATTTTGACATCCGTCGCGATCGGAAACAGCGAGGCCGCCGCTTCCTCAACGAGCACTTTGCGCGCCTCATTTATCGTGTCGATATAGGCCGCAACACCGTTTCCGTTTTGCGCCAACGTCTGCATCAAAGCGTCATTGTAGTTGCCACGACCGAAACCAAGGATCGACAGGTAGATGCCGGTCTTGCGTTTCCGCTCGATGAAGCTTTTCAACTCGCCCCGGTCGGTGATGCCAACGTTGAAGTCGCCGTCGGTCCCGATCAGAACTCGGTTGACCGCATCTTTATCGAAGACGCTTTCGGCGAGGCGGTAGGCATCCTGGATGCCCTGCGCACCAGCCGTTGATCCGCCAGCGCTGAGACCGTCAATTGCCGCAAAGATTTTCGTTTTGTCGGAGACCTTCGTTGGCTCCAACACAACGCCGGTACCGGACGCGTATTTCACGATGCCGATCGTGTCGTCCGGCTTAAGGTTTTCAACGAGCATCCGGAACGCATTCTTCAGAAGCGGAAGGCGGTTCGCACCACGCATAGATCCCGAGACATCGAGGAGGAAGACGAGGTTTGCGCGCGGCCGTTCCGTTGCCTGCAGCTCATACCCTTTGACCGCGATGTGGATGAGTTCGTGATCTGTAGACCACGGGCTCGGCACGACCGTGATCGTCGGCTTGAAGGCCGCTTCACGGGTCTCCGGCACGGGATACTTATAATCGAAGTAATTGATCAGCTCTTCGGTCCGAACGGCTGCTTTTTGCGGCAAGCGACCAGCTGTCAACGTACGTCGGACGAACGCATAGGATGCTGTGTCCACATCGAGCGAGAACGTTGAAACAGGCACATCGGCGGTAATGCGAACAGGATTATCGTCGCGGCCCTCAAACTGATCGCGACCTTCCATCTGCGGCTGACGTGGCGGCGTGGGCTCTCGCGCAATGGCGGCAACTGGCGCACGAGCCGCACTGCGTATTTGACCGCTGTCAAAGGCGCGCTTGCCCCGTGACCGCGCCGCATAATTGCTATTCGAACGGCCGGTTGTCCGCGGTTGCAATCCCTGTGGCGCGGTTGGCGCAACAGACCGGCTCAGCAGCCCACCACCGCTTGGTGCACTCCGGTCGAGTGTCCCAGAAACCGTGTTGAACTGTCCGGAAAGTCCCCCGGGGGTCACTTGAGGTTGTTGGGTGACGAGATAAAGACCGATCGGCGCTGCAAGGCAGACAGCAACGACGCTTGCTGCGATGGCTAAGGTTTTACGGCTGAAACGCATGGCACGTGGCTCCTTCGTTCGTGACGTGTCATGTGGTTGACGGCGGAGCCTGTGCGTTCCTTGGGTTGGCAATTGAGGTCTTTTCTGGGCGTCTTCGAATGCGGCTAACGCGGCATCAACGGCTGTTTCGCGCGCGGAGGAACGCGGTCCGGGAACGGGCGCGTCCTTGAGGCTTTCTAAGTCAAACGACTGCGGGGTTTTGGAGGTCATCGGCATCACTCCGCGGCTTCGAGTTGTGCACGCAAAGTCTTGCGCGCTTCGTGTAAGTGCCAGGAGACAGTTTTTGCGGTGCATCCCAAAACGTCAGCGGCTTCGGCGTGGCTGAGCGTCTCGGCATAAACCAACAGCACCGCATCGCGCTGTTGCGGCGGCAAAGCCCGGACCGCGCTCCACAGGTCGTCGTAATCGCTCTCAGCGTCGCCATCGTGCGTCTGCCATTGCCGGGCGTCGACGAGCGTTTGGAGTGTGTCCGGCGGATGCAGCTGTTGCCTGCCGGATATCCGTTGGTGATCAAGAGCGGTCCGGTAGACGATCTGCCAGAGCCACGTGGTAAACTTTGCCTGGCCCCGAAACCCTGAGATCGATGTCGCGACCTTGATACAGACATCCTGAGCGACATCCTCGGCCATCTGAACGGAGCCGGACCAGCGCCACGCCATCCGGTAAATCCGGTCGTAGTGCGTCTCGATTAACGTCTTCAGCGCAGCGCGATCTCCGCCCGCTGCCGCGCCTGCCAACTCCGCAACATTCATCTCATCCGCCCGTCCCGGACCTAACACACTGGTCACCGCGCCGCCGTCAGCTGCGCATCTCTGCACGCCCCAACGCACGACTGTCCAACCCTCAGACGCACCGCAATGCGTTTTCCTTGGGGTCCAAGAAAATTTTTTGTTGGAAGCACGCGGTGACGCGTAGTTGGGCGAGGTCGCGGTCCGTGCCGACATGGCTGCGTCCCACTCACGGCGCAACCCTCATCTGCATCGGGCCTTGGAGAGCTGAGACAAACGCTTCGATCGCAAATTCGACCGGTCCGGAGTTGTCGATGACGACGTCGGCGGTCTCGGGCGTCACCTGCGACCCGTCTCGCTCGAGCCGCTCGGTGATCTCGGATGGTGTCTCGCGCCCGCGGCGTGCAAGCCGCTCGGCGCGGACGTCGACCGGGCAGTCGACATAGACGACGGAGCAGTTGCTGTAGCGTTTGCGCGCGAAACCAACGACGGTTCGCGAGGCGTTGCACACGACGACATCGCCTTCCCCAACCCGATCCTTGATCTCGCCCGGCAGTCCATAACCGACACCGTGGGCGAACCAAGAGAGCGCAAACTGTCCGTTGAGACGCGCGCGCTCAAAGGCATCGGGCGTCACCGCAACATGCTTCTCGGATCCGTGTGGCGGACGCGAGATGACCCGTTCCGGAAACCAAAACCTGGAATCGTTTTTGAGACGCACGCGCGCGCCACTCAGAATTGCGTCCTTGCCGACACCGCTCGGCCCAACGACCAAAACAACCACTCCGGGGCCGATCGCCTGAACGGGCGTTTTTTGACTCAACTCGTCAGCAGACACGTTGGCCCTCTCGGTAGACTTCGCGAACCACTGGCGCACTGTCGACAAGTGCAACCCTCACAACATCGCCGCGCAGGCCTTCAGCGATCGTACCACGGTCGTGAAGTCCAACGGCATTGGCCGGTGTCGACGTGACCGTTGCGAGCGCACGAGGCAGGTCAAAGTCATTGATGCGGTCTGCCAGAATAAACGCTGCCAGCAGCAGGCTCGCTGGGACGTAATCGGATGAGAGCACATCGAGATAGCCGAGCCTTGCAAGCTGTTCGGCTGCGATGTTGCCAGAGTGCGAACCACCTCGCACAACATTCGGCGCGCCCATCAAAACGCTGATCCCGGCAGCATGCGACAAGCGCGCTGCCTCTTCGGTCGTTGGGAATTCCGCGATCGCGACTTGGTCCTCGAGAGCTTCGCGGACGTGCGCCTCGGTTGCATCGTCGTGGCTTGCAACTTTCACGTTCATCTGTCGCGCCAACCGCACAATAGCAGACCTGTTCTGCAGGTAGTTCCGATCAAATTGCGCGCGCTTATCTTTGATGAGGCGGTCGAGCTGATCGTTCGACAAGCCGGATTTGCCGCCGTAGTAGGTCCTCCACTGCTCGATATCAATGAACTGCCGCGCACCGGGCGTGTGGTCCATGAGTGAGATCAAACCGACGTGCGGGTTCTCGATGACAGCTTTCGTTTCTGACAACACATCGTCAGCACAGACCTCGCAACGTAGATGGATGCGGTGATCAGCGCGGAGCAGGCCTGCATCCATTGCCTCCGAAACGGCACGGACAACTGACGTGATCTCACCTTTCTGCTTGGCGTAGTCGGCGTCGTTGCCGGCCCGAACACAATCGAACACAGTCGTGATCCCACTCGCAGCCACTTGGGCATCGAAGGCCATGATGGCCGAACGCTCAGGCCAGTGAACCCGCGGCCGCGGCTGCAGATGCTGCTCCATATGGTCAGTATGGAGTTCGACAAGCCCTGGGATCAGCATGTCACCGCCGAGATCGTGAGTTCTTGTCAAGGTCGCGGAGGGCTGTCCGGGACCCACGCCTTGAATCCGTCCATCTTCGATCGAGACCCAGCCGTCGATCACAGTGTCTGCTAGGACGACCCGCCCATTCGTTAAGGTGATCGTGCTCATGCGCGCCTCATCAAGCTGCGAACGCCGTGACGTCTACGGTGCGGGATGCGACCCGTTCGCGGACGTCAGCGTCATGGAAGATGCCAAGGATTGTCGTCCCCGCGGCCTTCCTATTTTCGATTAGGTCGACGACAACAGCCCGGTTCGCAGCGTCGAGCGAAGCCGTCGGCTCATCAAGCAGAAGGATTGGCCGCTCAGCAGCAAACCCGCGTGCGATGTTAATCCGCTGTTGTTCACCGCCAGAGAACGTTGCAGGTGGCAGGGACCAAAGCTGCTCTGGAATGTTCAGTCGCGCCAGAAGCTCACTCGCGCGTTCGTTGGCTTTTCAGGGGTCTGCCCCGGCCTCTCGTGCTGCGCCAGCGACAACATCGAGCGCCGAGACGCGCGGGATCGTGCGCAAAAACTGGCTCACATAACCGAGTGTCGTCTCCCGGAGCGCGATCATGGTTCTTGGCAACGCTTGCGAAACGTCTACCCAATCCCCGTCGTGCTTGACCAGGATCTCGCCATCGCTGGTGCGGTAGTTGCCGTAGATCATTTTCAGGATCGACGACTTACCTGTTCCGGATGGCCCGCCAAGAACCACGCACTCGCCAGCGCAGACATCAAAGGTCACACCTTTAACCACCGGCAGCACCGTTCCGTCGCGCAGGTGCATGACGAAAGTCTTGGCAACATCCTTCAGAACAATCATGCCAATTACCACTGCAAAACGGACGAGACGAGAAGCTGGGTGTACGGGTGTTGAGGGTCATCCAAAACCTGATCAGTCAGGCCCGTTTCGACAATCTGGCCGTGGCGCATAACGATTGTGCGATGCGACAGGAGGCGGGCCACCGCGAGGTCATGTGTGACGACCACGGCGGATAACCCCGACGTCGTGACAAACTCGCGGATCAGATCGAGAAGGCGGGCTTGGACGGACACATCGAGCCCGCCTGTGGGCTCATCCATAAATACGAGCCGTGGGCGGGTCACCAGATTCTTTGCAATTTGAAGGCGCTGCCGCATTCCTCCTGAGAACGTGTCGGGGCGATCGTCAATGCGGTCATCGTTGATCTCAACCTTCGCGAGCCAGTCCGTCGCCTCAGCACGAATTTCCCCGTAGTGACGCCAGCCGACCGCCATCAGACGCTCCCCGACGTTTGCGCCAGCCGACACCGACATCCGGAGACCAAGCCGTGCATCTTGATGGACAAAACCCCAATCGGTCCGCAGGAGAAACCGTCGCTCGGCCTCAGTCAGTTCGTTGAGATCACGGACAACGCCGTCGCGCATCCGATAGCGAACATGGCCGGACGACTGCGCCAACTGCATTGAAAGCAATCCGAGGAGCGTCGACTTGCCGGAACCGGACTCGCCGACGACCGCAATCACTTCGCCATCATGAATGTCAAAGCTCACATCGCTGCACCCGATCCGCCCACCGTAGTGCTTCGTCAACCCGTCAGCGACCAAGAGTGGGCCCGCGTCCGTGTCGATTTCCGTATCTGGGCGTCGCGCTTTCGCCTCGATCGCCCACTCCGCGGTGTGCGCCATGGTCACTTCGGCCCTCCCCAGAACAGGTTTCCTGCTCGCCTCACCCGCCGCTCGCAATAGTCGGTGTCGGAACAAACGAACATGCGCCCGCCTTTGTCATCGGTGACAACCTCATCAAGGTAGCTGTCAGTTGCTCCGCAGATTGCGCACGGCTTATCGAATTTCGTCCGTTCAAACGGATGGTCATCAAAATCGAGACTGACAACTTCGGTGTAGGGCGGGATCGCATAGATGCGCTTTTCACGACCCGCGCCGAACAACTGCAACGCCGGCGAACGATGCATCTTCGGGTTATCGAATTTCGGGGTCGGCGACGGGTCCATCACATAGCGGTCATCGACTTTGACCGGGTAGGCATAGGTCGTTGCGATGTGGCCGTGCTGCGCAATGTCTTCGTAGAGCTTCACGTGCATCAGGCCATATTCTTCCAGCGCATGCATGCGGCGCGTCTCGGTCTCGCGCGGCTCAAGAAAGCGGAGCGGCTCCGGAATCGGGACCTGGTAGACGAGGATCTGATCTTCGCTTAGTGGCTGCTCGGGAATGCGGTGCCGCGTCTGGATCACCGTCGCCGCGTCGGTCGCCGTCGTCGTTTGAACACCTGCGGTCTTTTCAAAAAATTTTCGGATCGACACGGCATTGGTCGTGTCGTCAGCGCCTTGGTCGATGACCTTGAGCGTGTCGCTTTGACCAATCACCGACGCGGTCACTTGAACGCCGCCGGTGCCCCAGCCGTAGGGCATGGGCATCTCGCGACTGGCGAACGGCACCTGGTAGCCAGGGATTGCGACGGCTTTCAAAAGTGCACGCCGGATCATGCGCTTCGTCTGCTCGTCGAGGTACGCGAAATTGTAAGCGGGCCCCGTATCCGTCTCGGCGGTTTCGTTAGGAAACTTGGTGTCAATGCGTGTCATGCTGCGATCCGCCAGATGGCTAATCGGTCTGTAAAAGACTGTAGGTGGTTCCGCGACTTGAGGATGGTGGCGCTCATTCCGCCACGTCCGTTTCATCGACGGCCTCGTCGCTCAGCGCGCGGTCTCCAGCCCATTCCTTACGAAGTTGGCGCAACAGAACGAGCTCGGCCTGAAAATCAACGTAGTGCGGCAGCTTCAGGTGTTCGACGAACCCCGTCGCCTGCACATTGTCTGCATGGCTGAGCACAAATTCCTCATCCTGGGCGGGCGCCGTGAGATCCTCACCAAGCTCGCGCGCCCTAAGCGAACGATCGACGAGCGCCATGGACATCGCCTTACGCTCCGCATGCCCGAAGGTCAGACCGTACCCGCGCGTGAACTGAGGTGGCGTGTCTGCGCTTCCCTTAAACTGGTTGACCATTTCGCACTCGGTCACTGTGATCGCGCCAAGCGGCACTTCAAAACCCAGCTCGTCCGGAACGATCGACACCTCCACATTCCCGACGCGGATCTCGCCTGCGAACGGGTGGGTGCGGCCATAACCTCGCTGCGTTGAATAGGCGAGTGCCAGGAGGAAACCTTCATCACCCCGAGCCAAAGACTGAAGGCGGAGGTCACGGTCGGCGGGGAAGGCAAGCGGGTCGCGCGTAAGATCGCCAACGGTCTCGGTGTCGGCATCAGTGGAACTCGGCTCTATCAAACCCTGGTTGCCGAGTATCGAAGCAACATGCGGAACCGTCGGTGAAGTCGCAGCTGTGTCCGCAACCTCAGAAGCGTTGGCATCGGCCGCCGCGTCGCGTGCCACCGTGGAGTCGTCTCCATCCGCAACCCAGTTGCTGGATTGAGCAAGTTCAGGGTCAAGCAAACGGTGCGTGTAATCGAACGTCGGGCCCAACACCTGACCGCCCGGCAAGTCTTTGAAAGTTGCCGAGATGCGCCGCGTTATGTCCATCTCGGACGTATCGATCGGTTCGCAGTACCCAAATCGCGGCAACGTCGTCCGATACGCTCGGACGAGAAAAATTGCCTCGATCAGATCACCGCGCGCTTGTTTGATTGCCAGTGCCGCAAGGTCCGGGTCATGCAAAGAGCCCTCGCTCATGACCCGATTAACCGCGAGCGTCATCTGCTCGCGGATTTGCTCAATCGTGAGTTCGGGCACGGAGGGATCACCGCGCCGCTTCTTCGCAAGAAGCTCGTGCGCCGCGTCGATCGCCGCTTCCCCGCCCTTGACCGCAACGTACATTAGCCAGCCTCGCCGGTGATGAGTCTCGTGCTCCGTGGAAGCCCGACGACCTGTTCCGGGGTCAAAAGAAGCAGATCGACGCCAAGCGGAAAGCGCGCGTGGTTTGCGTGTAGTTGTGTTTCAAAGTTCTCTGGCAGCGGCTCTGCGGAACCTTCGATGGTCGTTTGAATTCCTGGACCGCGGAATGCCGACCCGCTGCTCCGGAGTGCTGCAACTTGTATGAGAACCGTCGTCGACTGATCCGGATAGTCAGCTGTGCCCTGCCCGAACTGATCAAGCGGTGGTAGTTCTGCACCGCGCGAGACGACGGCAAACGTCGCCTTTGCCGGCTGGTCTGTTATGACGGCGCCGGTCCGAAACACGAGGCTGTCGACGACGGAGGCATCTGCACGCGCGCAGTCATCAAGCCAAATCCTGGTTTCGAAGTCCGCCAACGCGATCAACACCGACATCGTCGACGGGTACAGAGCACCTTCACCCGGAACAAAGGCTGGCACCGCAACCGGCGTCCAGGGGCGCGACAGAGCGGTCAAACAGCAGCGGAAGACTTGCTGCGTATCTTGTATGAGATTGTTCGGTGAGAGCTCAGCCGCTTGCAATGGCATGGCTTAGTTCTCACCCCGCACGAGTGTGAAGAAATCGACCTTGGTGCGGTCGGTCTCGGTGCGGTGGGTCGCGCGCTCCTTCATCAATCGCTTCTCAACGGCTGCAACCAATGTGGCCTCAAGAGCGGCGCGTGCCTTCCTTCGCTGACCGAGGGCATCGACA
>JBCBWG010000229.1:0-5165 GCA_039817205.1 Pseudomonadota bacterium | reverse complement strand
CCTGCTCGAGGGCCACGTCCAGGGCGGTTTGGTAGTCGCCCTTCTCGATCAACCGGCGGAACTTGCGGCTGCCGGTGACGTTGGTGCGCTCGCCGACCATCGGAGCAACGCTCACGCCGTCAGTAGATTGTGCGCTCCATGCGGGCTGGATAGTTTTCATCGTACGCCGCGCCGTCAAACGCTCCATCGCGTTCCACAGCCGCAAGCATTTGCCCCGTCGTTGGCAGGGACGCTCGGTCGACGTGGTGGTCGGGCGACCAAAGCTTCGCGCGCACCAGCGCCTTCGGGCACTGGAAATAGGCGCTTTCAACCGTGACGATAATGACTGTCCGCGGCGCCTTACCTTGCAGCACATAGCGCGCGCACAGGTCCGGGTCGACGCTGATCGCCGCGCGCCCGTTCACCCGCATGGTCACATCAATCCCAGGGATCAGGAAGAGGAGCGACACCCTCGGATCGCGCACGAGATTGCGGAGCGTATCGATACGGTTGTTGCCGCGCCGGTCCGGCAGATGCAGCGTCGTGCGATCGATGACGGCGACAAAACCTGCGGGATCACCGCGCGGCGTGCAATCTAATCCGGCCTCACCCGCACTCGCGATCACTGCAAATGGTGCCGCTTCGATATAAGCGCGATAATGCTCGGAGATGTGGTCCAGCTCTTTGGTTACAGAACGTTGGACGGGCGCCCCGTAGATTTCGTCAAGCTCAGCGTCGGTTGTGATGATGGTCATGAGAGCCACTGCCGCATTTGATCGGGGGTGAGGTTTCCGCCGCAGACGATGAAAGCGACGGTTTGCGATCGAAACAGCTCCGAGTGCGCAAGTGCGGCTCCAATCGCAATCCCAGCCGACGGCTCAGAGACGAGACCCGCATGCGCATGAAGGAGCCGCATGCCCCTCACAGTCGTCGCGTCATCGACCAGAAGCACGTCATCAATGAGCCCCTCCATATCGGCGACGGCCTCAGGCACGGGCATCCGAACGGCAATGCCATCACAGATCGTATCGGCCTGCTCGGTCTCGACCGGCTCACCACGCTCCCAACTCTGCTTCATCGCCGGCGCACCGCTCGCCTGCACACCAATGACGCGAACGTCTGGCATGCGGTCTTTAATCGCCGTCGCGATGCCGTTGATCATAGCGCCGTTCCCGATCGGTACGATGACGGCATCAAACGCCTCTGCACCGCGCGCCAATTCCAGGCCGATCGTCCCAGCGCCTTCAGCCGTTTCGATGTCGCGACTGTCTTCGACCATGCGCAAGCTTTGCTCGGCGGCGACGCGCTTTGCCTCGGCCTTTGCCGCATCAAAATCGCGCCCGGTCACGACGACGTCGCCACCTAATGCGCGCATACGATCCAGTTTCAAAGCGTTCGCTGTTTCGGCTGCATAGATCGTGATGCGGCGACCCGCTTTCGTGGCCGCATATGCCATCGCCTGACCGAAGTTGCCAGCGCTCGCGCAAATCATCGGCCGATCGTCGCCAGTGGCCACGGCTTCCTGGATCAGCCAGTCCGCGCCGCGCCCCTTGAAGCAGCGGATCGGATTGACGGTCTCGACTTTGAGCAGCGCCGTGCATCCAATTTCGCTTGAGAGCGCATCGGATACGAATTGAGGGCTCGCCGTGAAGATTGGATCAATACGGCCCGCGGCCGCCGCAATGCGCTCCGGCTTCAAGCGGCGTTGAGCAAACGCAATCGTCATCAACTGTCCGTCCCGCTCGTTGCCAGATCCGGCTTGATCCATACCTTGTTGTCATGGAATGCGGCACCGCCGTAGGGCGCGACCTGATCTGCGCTGGTCAGGGTGTTCAGCCCGTCGCCACCCGGAAAATCCGAATTCGGTGGGATCGATTCGACGATGACGACGCCGCGTCGGACACCACTGAACGCTTCGGCCATCAGACGGATCTCACCGCGCGGACTGCCCATGCGGATGGCAGCACCATCTGTCAGGTTCAGTTCAGCCAAATCATCCGGATGGATCTTTGCGGTCGGCTGGCCCTCGCGCGCGCGCGACGACGGCATCTCGTTGAAGGATGAATTGAGATAGCTGCGCGACGGAGAGGTTGCGAGCCGGAACGGATGATCATCGTCAGCCGCCTCGATCACGTCCCAGTGGTCGGGAAGCTCGGGTACGTCCTTCGAAATTCCCCAATCATGTCGGCGTGCGACCGGCACATCGGACCAGTCCGGTTTGAAGCGAAATTTCCCATCCGGGTAGCCAAACCCATCGCGGTAGTGGGACGTCTCGAAGTCTGGTTGGCAATCGATCCAGCGGTTCGACTTTAACGCCTCCCATGTGCCTCGGCCGGACGCCTGAAGCGTCGCATCAATGATCTCGGCAGGCGTCATCTCGAAGCCTGCATGTTTGGCACCCACACGCTCGGCAAGGCCAACCAGGACGTCGTGGTTCGACCGGCACTCGCCAGGCGCATCCATCATTTTCGGCCCGGCAATGATGTGTTGATGACCACCGCCCTGGTAGACGTCGTCATGTTCCAAAAACATGGTCGCCGGCAGAACGACGTCTGCGAGCTCGGCGGTCGCCGTCATGAATTGCTCATGCACGCAGACAAACAGGTCCTCTCGCGCAAAACCTGCTTTCACCTTGCGCTGATCGGGCGCGACCTGCACCGGGTTCATATTCTGCACAAACAGTGCCGTGATCGGTGGACCGTCTTTCAGGTCGGACATGTTGCCAGTCAACACCTCGCCGATCCGGGACATGTCGAGCATGCGCACGCGCGTGTCCCGCACGTCCAAGCCCTCGATCAGCGTTTTGTCCCAGCCAAAGATCTGGCCGTTGTTGTGAAACGCACCGCCGCCCTCGTACTGCCAGGCACCGGTGACCGACGCGATTGAAAGCGCGGCATGCATGTTGTGTGCGCCGTTCCGCTGCCGCGAAAACCCGTAGCCCAAACGGAAGTACGTGCGCGGCGTCGTGCCAACGAGTTTGGCGAACGCTTCGATCTCGGCGACGGGCAAACCGGTTATCGCCGCGGCCCACTCCGGCGTGCGGCTTGCCAAGTGCGCCTCAAGCTCATTTGGGCAATCGGTGTGCGCCTCGAGAAATGCACGGTCGGCAAAACCATCACGGAACAGGATGTGCATGACGGCACACGCCAAAGCACCATCCGTTCCGGGCTTCAGGCAGAGCGCCATATCCGCCTGGTTCATGGTGCCGTTCTGGTAGATGTCGATGGCGACGATTTTCGCGCCGCGCTCTTTTCGGGCCTTCACGGCGTGGGTCATCACGTTGACCTGCGTATTGACCGGGTTGGTGCCCCAGATCACCACGCAATCGGACTTGGCCATCTCGCGTGGATCAGGCCCCATAAGCTTACCGGTGCCGGCAACAAAACCGGTCCACGCAAGCGTCGTGCAGATCGTTGCGTGCATGTCGGCGTAGCGCTTGGCATGACGCAGTCTATTGATCCCGTCGCGCATGACGAGGCCCATCGTGCCGGCGAAATAGTACGGCCAAACCGTTTCTGGCCCGTGCTGAGCTTCCGCCTTCAGAAGCGCTTCGGCGGTGATATCGAGGGCATCGTCAAAGCCGACGCGCTCAAACTCTTTCGAACCTTTCGGACCTTTCCGGCGCAACGGATGAAGAAGCCGATCCGGGTGATGGAGCCGTTCAGCGTAACGGGCAACCTTCGCGCAGATGACACCGGCTGTGTAACTATTGTCAGCCGCGCCACGGACCCGGCCGATCTTCCCGTCGGGAAGCAATTCGACATCAAGCGCGCATGTCGACGGACAGTCGTGGGGGCAGGCCGAATGGCCAATACGGATGGAGGCTTGCGGATCGGTTGGTGCGTCGAGCGGCATGGCGGTCGATCTTTGCGCTGGCGGTTGGCGTCGGAACGCAAACCTAGCGTCAAGCGCTGACCCAGACCAGTGCCGAACACAATCACCATCCAACACGCGCCGATCACGCGCCGATCACGGGGCGATCACCTGATGCTCACGTGACGGTCACGTGACGGTCACGTGATGGTCACGTGATGGTCACTGGGCACCCCTTCATTGATCACTGACTGATCACGCCCCCTCAACGCTTCATCAACTCAGCTCAAACGCCGGGTAGGCCCCCTATCTTTTTGCCGCCTGAGCCCTCAGCTTTGATTGATCGGCGGACATCGGGTCGGCCGCAAAAAGCGCCCACAACAAACGCGCTGACACAACAAAAGGGAAACGGTCATGAAAGCATTTGTTCTTGGAATCTTTTCTGCAATCTCCAACGTCTCACCAAGCGTTGTTGCGACCAAAGACAACCCTTGCTCCACATCCAGTCACCTGCTCGGCGAATGCGAGATGCGTCGCTAGTGTTCCGGTTCTGACACTTGGTTCCCATTTTAGCTGGCACTGATCGACGTGTCAGAACCCGCAGGAACACTACGTGTCTATTGTTTTGACTGTTGATTTTTTCTCCAGCGCTTGCATCGCGGTTTTGCGGCGGGTGAGAGGCAAGCGTCGGTGACGCACCACGAGAGCGTCGGACGATCTACCGACTGAGCTGTTTCGCGGCGCCGCGGCGCTCTGACTTTTGAGATCATTCAACCGGCGCGCGTGTAAGCCGCAGTTATCCTCGGCTGCATCGCCATCGACTTTGCGTATTGTGCTTGAGCCAGTTGCGCCCAGGCGGTGCGCGTGCCGGGGATGTCTGCGCCGCTCATCAACGTCAGGATGCCAGCAACCGCGGTGATCACCTTTGCTGCTCTGTGTCGCCGCGACGGTCGCATGACCCGAAACTCCCATAAGGGCGCCCGCTCCGGGCCGCCTGTGATGGGTTCAGTTTCGACGTCGTCGGTCGGTGTCGCAGTTCCCGAAGGAACACTTGGGCTTACGCCTCACTGAGAAATCGCATTTCCTCGTGGACGTGGATGTCGGCGAGGATGCGGTCGAGGAGCAGGCAAGTACGCTTGAACAAGTCGGAGCCGCGGCGGTAATCGGCCGGGGCGTAAAAATCGCAGCGTCCGGCCGCGAACAAGCGCTCGCACTTTTCGGAGGCGCTGCCGGGCGGATGCACAGCAATCGCATGACCGCCGTTCTTTCGCGTCACGGCCATGGACGGCACGTCTGTGTCGCCATCACCGAAGTAGATCATGTTGGAGAAAGGTACCGGTCGGACCGCTTCGGGCATATGATCATTGATCGAC
>JBCBWG010000228.1:0-5286 GCA_039817205.1 Pseudomonadota bacterium | reverse complement strand
TAATGGCGAGGACCGCCTGGACTGAGCCAACGACGATCGTATCCACGTGCTCAACCGACATCTGCAAACGTCCTCGTGTGCCATCCTCCACATCGGAAGTCTGACCGATCGTCATCAGGATAGAAAGCCTCCGCATGAACAGGACACGACTTGCGCGCATGCATCTCGACGCGCAGGCTTATCGCAACAAGATCCCGCCGGAGCCCCGCGATGTCCTGCCCCGCTTACACTCTTCACCACACGCAATGTCATTTCGCCTGGGACCGCGCCCAACCGCCCGTTCTCACCGTCGCGCCCGGCGATACCATCACGCTCGACATCCGCGATGCCTCAGCCGGTCAGATCACACCGGCAAGCGGTCCTGACGTTTTCGCCGCGTACGACAGCGCACGGGTCAATCCGGTCACGGGCCCGATCTACGTCGATGGTGCGCAACCAGGAGACACGTTGACCGTCGCGCTCGATCACTTCGCGCCATCGGGCTGGGGCTGGACGGCAATCATCCCGGGCTTCGGGCTCTTGAGCGAACAGTTTAGAGAGGCGGCCCTGACGCACTGGCATTACGATGAAACAGGGCAGACGCCGCTTTTGTTCGGCGACGCAGCGCGCGTGCCACTGGCTCCTTTTACGGGCACGGTCGGCGTCGCGCCGGCAGCGCCCGGCCCGCATGCAATCATCCCGCCGCGTCATGTCGGTGGCAATATGGACATCCGGGATTTGGTCGCCGGTAGCGTCTTGCACCTTCCCGTCGAGGTGCCGGGGGCGCTGCTGTCGATCGGCGACACGCATGCCGCCCAAGGCGACGGCGAGGTTTGCGGCACGGCGATCGAAAGCCCGATGCAAGTGACCGTGACAGTTGGTCTGGTCAAAGGTCAGCATCTCGCGATGCCGATCATCGATCGCCCCGCAATCAGAGGTGGACCTGCGCAACACGGCCGGGTTTGGATCACAACGGGAATCGGACCTCGATTGCACGAGGCTTCCTGCGCAGCGGTGGGCAGCATGATCGACCTGCTCGGGCGCGAGACCGCATTGGCGGCCGCCGATGCCTACATGCTCTGCTCCGTCGCCGGCGATCTCCGCATCGCCCAACTCGTCGACGCGCCCAACTGGACCGTCACCTTTCACATGCCGCAAGCGATCTTTCACTGAGGCCCAGAGAACGACGATCAACCACGTTTCTCATGGAAGAAATTGTAGATTTTCTGCGCCATGGCCTCGCTGATGCCTTCGACGGCTGCGAGATCGCCAAGACCCGCCCGGCTGACCGATTTTGCCGAACCGAAATGTTTCATCAGCGCCCGCTTGCGGGTCGGCCCGATCCCTTCGATCTCATCCAAGGGATTTGCTGAAATCGCTTTCGATCTCTTGGCTCTGTGCGTTCCAATCGCAAAGCGGTGCGCTTCATCGCGCAGGCGTTGTACGAAATAGAGCACGGGATCGCGGGGTTCTAGCATGACCGGCCGCCCGCGCCCCGGAATGTGAAAGTGCTCGCGACCGGCATCTCGCTCAGGGCCTTTTGCTACGCCGATCACCGGGATGTCGTGAACGCCAAGATCCGTCATCACCTCTACCGCAACGGAGAGCTGGCCCAAGCCGCCATCGATCAAAACAAGGTCTGGGCGCGTCGGCATCTCCGCATTGTCAGCGATGGGTGTGACCGTTGGATCATCGCCATCGATCATCGCGTCCTGGTCCAGATCGTTGTCCGTACCGGCGGCGACTTTCTCATCCTTGGTCTCGGCCACCATCCGCTTAAACCGACGCGTCAAAACCTCCCGCATCATCCCGTAGTCGTCGCCGGGCGCCGTCTCGGGGTTCTTGATATTAAACTTCCGATAGTGCGCCTTCGCGAACCCTTCCGGGCCGGCGACGATCATTCCACCGACAGCATTCGTGCCTTGGATATGGCTGTTGTCGTAGACCTCAATCCGGCGCGGCGGCGTTGGCAGCTCAAACCGGTCGGCGAGATCAGCCAGCAGTTTGGTCTGGGTCGCGCTCTCGGCAAGCTTACGGCCCAGTGCCTCGCGGGCATTCTTGAGTGCGTGTTCGACGAGCGTCGTCTTCGCGCCCCGCTTCGGGATCAGCAGCTCGACCTTCCGCGATGCTTTGGTCGACAGAGCCTCAGCCAGAAGCTCGCGCGATGGCATATCGTTGGACGCAAGGATCAGCCTCGGGATCGGCTTGTCATCGTAGAACTGCGCGATGAAACTTTCGAGAACCTCATCGGCTGAAAGCGATCGATCGGCCTTGGGGAAGTAGGCGCGGTTGCCCCAGTTCTGGCCGGTGCGGAAAAAGAAGACCTGGATACAGGTCTGGCCGCCGTCCTGGTACGCTGCGAAGACGTCGGCCTCCTCAACACCCTGGGCATTGATCGCCTGATCAGACTGAACATGGGCAAGTGCCCAGAGCCGGTTCCGGTACGACGCAGCCCGCTCGAACTCCATCGCATCCGACGCATCCTGCATGAGCTTTTGATAAAGCTCGCGAACCGATTGGCTCTCGCCGCGCAAAAAGCGCTCGGCTTGCGCAACCAGATCCGCGTAGTCCGGCGGTGAGATTTCGCCAGTACATGGCGCCGAGCAACGCTTGATTTGATAGAGTAAGCACGGTCGCGTCCGGCTCTCGTAAACGCTATCAGAGCATGTGCGCAGGAGGAAGGCGCGCTGCATCATATTGATCGTGCGATCGACAGCACCCGCGGACGCGAACGGTCCGTATCTCGCAGCCTTGCCGGTGGCAGCGCCACGGTGCTTGAGAATGCGCGGCGAGCCGTGGTCCTTGGTCAGCAAGATATACGGAAACGACTTGTCGTCGCGGAGCAAGACGTTGAAGCGCGGCCGGAACCGCTTGATCAGGTTGGCTTCGAGCAGCAGCGCTTCCGCTTCGGTGCTGACCGTCACGAATTCCATCGAAGCCGTGCGCGAGATCATTCGGGCGATCCGATTGGTATGCCCACCGAGCCGCGCGTAATTCGAAACGCGCGCCCTAAGAGACCGCGCCTTGCCGACGTAAATGACTTCGTCGTCGCGGTTGAGCATGCGGTAGACACCGGGGCTCGACGGCAGCGTCTTCAAATAGCGCTGAATGACGGCGGGACCCGTTTCGCCCGTGCGCTTTGCTCGATCCGCATCAGCTTCAGGTGTGTCTTCACCCCCCTGCTCAGATCGCAGTGAGACAATCGTCTCAGCCTCACCCTCTGCCGCGCGTTCCGGCTGCGGCCGAGGCTCATTGGACGGATCTGCCCTGATGGTTTCGCCGTTGTTCATGCACAACTACTACGACATCGGCGGCATGTTGTGTCAGCCATGTCGCATGTTATCCACGCGGCGCGTTGGCCGTCGGCTTTGGCGAGGCAAAACGCGGTCAGCCAGCCACCACGTTTTTCAGTGATTGCACCAGCAGTCGTGACTGAACCTGCGGATCGCCAACCATCAATTGGGCCTTGAACCAGTCTGTCACGAGCTGACAGACCTTCGGCGCCGCGGCCTTCGAAAGCGCCTGCGGATCGCCAAACAACCGCATATCCGCGGTCGTCCAGCCCATCTTCGTCAA
This sequence comes from Pseudomonadota bacterium, assembly GCA_039817205.1. Taxonomy (GTDB): domain Bacteria; phylum Pseudomonadota; class Alphaproteobacteria; order Rhizobiales; family Hyphomicrobiaceae; genus JBCBWG01. The sequence goes on along the minus strand of JBCBWG010000228.1, from coordinate 1,731 downwards.
TTCAGCGGAAATCACCGAATAGTCGCTCGGGCGTGGCGGCAGGTACGTTTTCGGTGTCGCGCGCCCCTCGACCACAGCATCGACGATTACCGTCATCTGCTTGCGGAGCGCGCTGCCAACCTTCGGATCGCGCGTGAGTGCAATCACCTTTGGATTGGCTTCACCGGTCGAGATGAAGGCGTAGCATGCCTCCGGCCCATGGGTCGTGAGCGCCCTTAGGTTGGCGAGAAAGGCGCTTGCGACACTCCTGATCGACGTCGGCGACGCAGACAACGCAGCGTTTGAATACCGGCGGCGGAGCTGCACCATGGCGCCGACGAGAAATGATTGAATTTGAGGATCGGTACGACCGGCAGACTGCATCTGGCGAACTTCGATGCTGCGCTCGTTGGCCCACTCCGGAAACGCCGACTTGAGCCGCGCCCACATCGGGGTCTTCAGAAGTGCATATTGCTTCGGCACCGCTGACGATGCAGGTGTTGCGCGTGTCGACGCAGGGCGGGCCACGGCGACAGTCTCGGTTTGCCGTGTCTGAGGCGCAGCGGTCTGACGGCGCGCCTGGCCTTCAGATTGATTAGCGCGGACAGCGGGAGCGGCTGCATCCGTTGCTTTGTTGACCATCGCCAAGATCTGATCACGCTCGGTGTACGCGAAATACCCGCCGACCCCGACAAGCGCGATCACACACGCAGCGACCAGTGCTTTGACGATGATGTTGCCGCCGCGAACGTCGTCATCGTCATCGAAGTCAGATGCCAGCATCTCTCGCGGTGCGCGCGTTGCTGACACGCTTTGGGCTGCATCCGCGCGGTTCGAGGGACGGAAGGTCTCGGTCTGGGCTGAGGATTGCGGCCCAGTGAATTGGTCTTGGACCGTTCCCAACGTCGAGCCGGTCGGGTTGGAGGACCGGTTTGGATCACCAGCTTGAAAAGCGGCACTTTGGGCTGCGGCTTGCGAGGCTGCTGAAGCGGCCGCACTTTCCTGTCGCGATTGATCGACCCGGCTGGCCAAGTCTGACGGTTGACTGAAGGTCGCGCGATCGTCGGCGGCTGGAGTGGTCTCGGCATCTGAGATTGATGTCTGAGTGACTGAGTGCTGAGCGACTGTCGCCTGTGTCGGAGCGGCCCCCGTTGTAAATGTGGCGGGCGCTGCCGATTGCGCGGGCTGCGTTGGCGCCGCCGGATCAGTCACCGTCGGTTCAGTCACTGTCGGTTCTGGCGCCGTGGGCGGTGGCGGTGCGACCTCTGCCGTTGGCTCAGGTGCTGGAGGCTGCGAGAACAACGAGATGATCACCGACGCCGGCTGCCACTCGGTGTAGGCCGGGCTCCAGACCAGATCCGTCTCAACGAGCTGGTTCAACTCGACGAGCTTGCGCATCTCATGGTCTTGAACCGGGCCATACTGTTTGCCGTCGCGGGCAAGATACCAAATGGTGCTCTGTCGGTCGGTCTCGGACATCGGTCTCGTCTTGGGCTCGATCTTAACGGCGGTCTTTAAACTCGTGTGGCTCGGCGCGCTCCGGGGCGGCCAACGCGGTAACGTCAGATATGAAAAAACCTGGGCCGCACCAAGTCTTCTCCATAGATTTTGGGCACAATGGTGTTGTCACCGCCCGATGGCATCACCTTGGTCGCCTGTTCGTTGCTCCGTGCCCCCCCTCAAAAACCGGTTGGAACCGGTCTGGCTAGAAGGTTAACCCCGGCTTGAAGCACTGCTACAGCATGGCTATAA
>JBCBWG010000227.1:0-5335 GCA_039817205.1 Pseudomonadota bacterium | reverse complement strand
ACGAGAAGAACGTTTGCCAGATCTACGGACATGGGTGAACCAATCCACGCGGACCTTCACCGAGCGGGATGTTGGACGGGTCCGTCGTGGCCGGATTGTCGGGTGGGGCATTGCTTATTTCATGTTAAGCGATGCGTCTCGCCGCCGCGCGCTGGCGCGCATGATCCGTGACCTTAAGAGCGGTGCTCTCCCGTCAGTGGCAGCGGCTTTTGATCGTCACTACGGATCTGGGCTGGGCGGCTTCATCCGGGACTTCAATCGAGCATTACCGAACTTTCCGCCGCGCTTTCGACTGTGACGGTGACTCGATTAGCCAGCTCGATCTCGACGTCTAATCGTCAGCGCGGACCACTCGGCTGCGGCCGCGTTTGACATCGCTTCTGCGTTTCTTGCCTTCGAGCCGACGCTTGGTGGCGCCACCCGTCGGGCGGGTTGGAATGCGCGGCTTCGTCGGGGCAACCGCGCGTGCGATGAGGCTGACGAGGCGCTGCAGGGCATCGCGGCGGTTCGCCTCCTGGGTTCGAAAGCGCGTCGCTGTAATGACGATCTCGCCGTTCTTCGTTGCGCGCGCACCGGCGGCTTTCAAAATGCGCGGCTTTTGCGCTTCGAAAAGGTTGGGCGATGCGGCGACATTGAAGCGGAGTTGCGCGGCCGTCGCGACCTTATTGACATTTTGGCCGCCGGCACCGGGTGAGCGCACGAAACTGACCTCGATTTCGTCGTCGTCGAGCGTGATTTGATCTGTGACGGCGATGGCCATGAGCTGATCCCGGGAGCCGAAACATGCGGCGTCGGGGCTATAGCACGGGCAATGTTCAAATTTAAACGACTGCCGGTCATCGCGGAAATGCTGGGCCAGCGCGCCTGAACGCGCATCAAAAAGGCCGACGTCTGCCAGTGAGCAGATCGTCGACCATTTCGTCTTTCAGTGTTTGCGCCATACGCGCGCTTCGCCCCTTACGAGCGACGGCGATAGATGCAGCGGAAGCGGTTGCCCCGTTGCAGCGCGCGGACCAAACGACGGCCGTAGCGAGCGCGGCAGGCACGACGGGCGCGACCCGATGGGCGCCACCCTCGATTACGGCGACCCGCACGGCCGCGGCCACGACGGCGGTAACGACAAATGTGGCGACCACCCCGACCGTGGAACATGCGCACAACGCGCCACCCACGACGGCGGCGACAGCGGAAACCGCCATGAACTTTGTAAATATTGCTGTTCTGTTGGGTCTGCGGCAGCGCAGCCTGACCAACCGTGTTCGGCGTCAGGGGCGCGGCGACAGCTGCACCGGCTCCAAGCAACAGCAAAAATGCTGTGATTAAAACTCCGACTAATTTCATAACGTGAGCTCTTTGCTGGATATTTCTAGTCTCCTGCACGCTCTGCCGCGCGCTGACGTTTGATAAAGCAATTGTGAACCTGCGCGCAATCGCACACCCCACCCGACGATGGGCTTATGTATCCATTGAGAAAATGCCGCGCCGAACTAGGATCGCAGACGCTCATCTGTCTCTCTGTCATCGGCGCTTGAGCGGTGCTCACGTGTCAACTTGAGCGCGCGCTTGTGGGCCCGAAGCCGCCGCCGGTCGGGGTGTGGAGGACGACTTCCTCGCCGATCTCAAGCGTGGTCTCGTCGCAGCCTTTGATGGGCTCGAGCGTGCCGTTGTTGCGGCGCACCCAGTTTTCGCCGCACTGGCCCGTATCGCCGCCCGCAAGGCCAAATGGCGGCACTGTGCGGTAGCTTGAAAGCAGCGTGAGTTTCATGTTGCGAAGAAAGCGAATGCGGCGGCGGGTGCCATCGCCTGCGCACCATTGGCCGCGACCGCCAGAGCCACGGCGGATCGAAAACTCCTCTAAGACGACCGGGTATCGCAGCTCAAGAATTTCCGGGTCTGTCAGCCGCGTGTTCGTCATGTGGACATGGACACCGCTGGTGCCATCGAAACCGGGGCCGGCTGGCGAGCCCGAACAGATGGTCTCGTAGTATTGGTAGACGTCATCGCCGAAGACGAGGTTGTTCATCGTCCCCTGACTAGGCCCCATCGCTTTCAGCGCCGCGAAGAGGCAGTTCGTCACGATCTGGCTTGTCTCGACGTTGCCCGACATGACGGCCGCAGGATACTTCGGCGACAAGAGCGAGTTCTCTGGGACGATCAACTCAATCGGCTTCAGGCAACCGGCGTTCATCGGGATCGGCGCGTCGACCATCACGCGGAACACGTAAAGCGTGGCGGCGCGCGTCACTGGCATTGGCGCATTGAAATTGTCGGGTTGAACGGGGCTTGTGCCGGTGAAATCGACTTTTGCGGTTCGATTGGCCTGATCAACCGTGATCTTCACCTCGACGTGACAGCCTTGGTCCATCTCAACGCGGAACGCGCCGTCCGGCAATTTAGATAACAGGCGTCGGACGCTCTCCTCGGCGTTATCCTGGACGTGGCCCATATAGGCTCGGACGACATCCAGGCCGAAGTGGTCGACCATCTTCAGAAGTTCGACGACGCCTTTCGCGTTTGCGGCGACGTGCGCTTTCAAGTCGGCGATGTTTTTCTCAGGTCGACGGGCTGGGTAGGGCGCGCCAGCCAACAACGCGTGCGTCTCGCGTTCGAGAAACACGCCTTCTGAAACCAGCTTGAAATTATCGACGTAGACGCCTTCCTGCTCGATGTGGGTCGCGTTGGGAGATGCCGAACCGGGTGTGAGGCCGCCGATATCCTCGTGGTTATCTGGGCCTAATTGAATGTCATCATCGGCGAAGAATGAGAGCGCAACTCCGGGTGTCGCCGCTTGGGACACAATCGCTTCCACATCGTCCAGAACCCGCTTCAGCGTAAAGACTTCGGCGCCAGGACCAAACGCTGTGATCGCGCGTCCCGTCATCTCGATGAGCCGGTCACTGGCGCGCCCGATCCGATCTCCCACCTGTCGCGCATGCGGGTCATGGGACAGTGTCAACTGGTCGGCAAGCAGGCTGAGGCTGCTGACAATGTTGCGAATATCATGCGCGTTGAACGTATGTTCTGCTGAGACCTGTGCACTCGGTGGAGCGGTGTGGGCCGCTGTCGACGCTTCTGATTTCTTGAACCAGATCCCCATAGCTCTCTCCTCTAATCTTACGAGACCGTGACTGAGCGTGAGGCTAGGTGAACGTCAGCCTTACGACTTTCGAAATACTGCGGATGAATTTCGCAACTTGCTTTTGTCCTATTAGCCTTTGCGCCAAGTTCCGGGCGTCCGACCTGTCAACTTCTTGAAAACCGTCGTCATATGGCTCTGCGAACCAAAGCCAACGCGGTAGGCAATCTCGCTCAGAGCCAGGTCCGAGTGCTGCATCAGGTCCTGCGCGATGGCGATCCGCCGGTCGGTCACGTACGCATGAACGCTCGTGTCCATCGCCTGCCGAAAAACGCGCGAAAAATGATACGGGCTGAGACCTGCGGCGCTCGCAATGTCATTGAGCTTCACCGGCTCCATATGATGGGCCTCGACATACTCTATGGCGCGCTGGACCGCTGCTGGCAGAGCGGTCGTTCCGACAACGGTCTCGCGCGCAACAATCTGCGCAAGCCGGAGCAGGATGAGGCGCACATATCCTTTTCCGATTTCTGGATGGATAGGGTCGCCCGCCGTTCGCAAATGATCGCTGATGATCGTCGCTATTCCGATCATACCGTGGTCGAAGGTGTGCCACAGCGGTTCCGACCTTGCGAGGTTGACGCCCTCATGAACGCTAAACTGTTGAACGGCGTTTGTCCCCATGAGGAGCTGTACAGCCGTTCCCGTCCGCGTCCGCCGAACTTCACGGGCGTGCCCAGCTGGAAGAAACGTAAATGAGTTGGGTGGGCACTGGGCAACAATGTGCTCGCCGTTGTCGGAAACGTATTCAGCCGTCGCGCCGCCCAAATAAATATCGACAAAGATCTGGTCCGCCCGGATGGTGTCGGTGCGCGCGCCGGGATTGATGCGCGCGAGTTCGAAGCCCTGCGCATCAATGACGCTTGCTGCCCGGGGCTGATTTATCGTGTGATCTTGCATCTCTTGGATCCGTGTCACCTCTTGATGACGCCGAACAAATCCGATGCGCGACAGCCTGTATTTCAGGCAAATGCCGTGTTTCGTCTTTTTGCAGCAGGATCTCGCAGCAAAAATCTGAAATCGCCGCAAGGCTGTGAAAGCGAACCGCAACGACCAAGTTTAACGTAAGGTCATTGGAGCGGAGTAACGCGCCAATATGCCGACTGCCCGGAGGTGAGCCGATGACGGAAGCACTGGTTACGCGCCAGCAGATGGTCGACTGGATGGAGACCGACGGACACGCGCGGGTGACGGAGCGCCCGCATTCCAATTGGCGGAGGCTCAACACGTGCGTCGCCGATCAGGGCGAAGGTTACATCGACGCCCCATTGTTGGGTTTTCATTTATTCGAGTTGGCGCACACCGGGCGGCTGGATGTTCGGGTTGACGGTGAGATGGAGGCTGGCGACACCGTGGACGTCGCGCTCGTTCCGGGTGCGCTTACGTATCACGCGCATGCGACACCCGGCTCGTATCTTATGGCCGGTCACTTCACCGTCCAACAGATCTACATCGACGATGCGGTGTTTCGTGAGACGGCGGCGGCGATTGCGCCAGGTGATCCTGACAATCTGAAGCCGCTTGGCTTTCATGGGATCTTTGAGCCGAACCTGAAGCGGGTCGCGCTTGATATTTTGGAAGAGGCGCGCAGTCCATCGGCGGGTGGTGAGCTTTACGCCGACCTGCTCGCACAACAGATCGCGCTTCTCATTCTTCGCCGCCGTTTGAACGGGCGCGGCGAACGCAAAGGTTATGGCGGCAAACTCTCGCAATCGCAGATGGCTCTTATCGGCACGTTCCTCGAGGATCACATCGAAGAGACGGGCGGGCTCGACACGCTCGCGGGTCTTCTCGAGATGGATGTGTTCAGTTTCACGCGCGCCTTTAAAGCGACGACCGGCGAAACCCCGCACCGCTATCTCATCCAACGGCGGATCGCCCGCGCCCGTGACCTTCTGACGAACACCGCCTTCACGCTCGCCGACATCGCCTATGCGTGCGGGTTCTCAAGTCAGGCCCACATGACATCCACCTTCACCAAACACGCCGGCATCTCCCCCGGCCGCTACCGCAAAGAGGTCCGCTCATGAGCCTTACGGATCCGCTTGACGACGCCGCATCGACGCCCGATGCAAGCGAACCCGTCGCAACGCCCGACTTCGTTGATTTCCTCAAGGATGAAACGCGGTCGTGCCTCGAAGGGTCGACGCTCGGCTCGGCATGGTCCGGTCTGCAAGGCGCGCTCTGGCAGCAAGGTGA
>JBCBWG010000226.1:0-5359 GCA_039817205.1 Pseudomonadota bacterium | reverse complement strand
GACGGCGCCGCACAAGCCGTCACTCGACGAGATGACTGTCGGGAGAACAGAGGTGCCACTGGGCGCGAGCGATGCGCCACGACCGCCGAAGCCCTCTATTGTGCGTGATTATACCGATGGATCGGGCGGCGAAGACAAAGCCGCTAAGCGGCGTCGGCGTCCGAAGAAGACAGGTCGACCGGGGGCCTAAGACGCGTTTGAATGTTCGTAAATTGTTCTTGATATGTCTGCATCCGTGGCGTAGCGTGTTGTCACAGCAATCGTCTGTGCGCGTTGGGTGATGAAATGGATATTCATGACACCGTTGATCCGAGAGTTTGGTGCTCATTCAAATGGCGCGTTGGCGCTGAAACGTTTTATTATGAGTGGCAGTCAAAGGGGCAGACGGAAGTTTTGAAGGCTCCGATGAGACCCGGGGGCGCCCGCCGCTCGAGTGACCGCTGCAGGCGTGGACGCGCTCCTGCTCGAAGGCGATACCGGTGCTCGAAGGCGATACCGGCCTGGATCGAACCCGGCTCACTTGCGTTGGGTGCGCAACCGGATACAAGGTGCCCCGTCGTTGAGCAGCCAACCGAAAAAAAGCGAGTGCGCGCAATGGTTTTGAAAGCTGGTCTGATCACAGCCGTCGTCGTTGTCTCAAGCGTGTCGGCTTGGGCGCCTGCAAGTGCACATGAACGAAGCTATCGCCATTCGCACAATTCGGATGGGACTGTCGTTCGTGCGCCGCGCACACGGGTCGAAGTCGAACGCGATGGTTCAACGCGCGTTCGCGCGCCTGAGACCCGGGTCGAGGTTGACCGCCGTCGCCGCACCATTCGGATCCGCGTCCCCTACTTCTCTGGCGACATACGGTATTAAAAGTCCGGCGCTATCGACGCACGGGTCATCGAGGATCAGTCGGGTGCAACGAGGCTCACGCCAGAAATTGCGCCTGCCAGAAATTGGACCCGCCAGAAATTGCACCCGCCAGAAACTGCACCCGAAAGAGTCGGATCGTTCCGGGCGCCGATCCTTACGAGCGTGTTTGAGCGATGCACTCGATTTCGACGCGCGCGCCCAACGGTAAACCGGCGACCTGGATGCACGACCGGGCCGGCGCCGGGTCGGTCATGTAGCTCGTATAAATTTGGTTGACCTCCGCGAAGTCGCCCATGTCCGTGAGGAACACGACGCACTTCACGACGTCACCGAAATCAAGACCGGCGCCTGCGAGCACGAGCTTCAAGTTTTCCAGGCACCGCGTCGCCTGATCGCCAATGGTTCCCTCAACGAGTTTGCCCGTTTCAGGGTCGAGCGGGATCTGGCCCGAGCAGTGAACAAGTCCATTCGCCTCGATTGCGATTGAGTACGGCCCCACGGCCTTCAGTGGCGGAGCGTCAATGGCTTTGCGCATCGGGTCGGTTTCCTTCGATTGCCGTTGGGTTTGTTTGAGATGAGCGGCGTCGGTTCGGGTGGCAAATCACCCGTTTCAAGGGTGCGTTGAAGACCTGCGTCCCAGCATCAGTTTTCGACGAGACGCAGTCGCTTATCCAGCGCGCTCAACACACGCTTCAGATCAGGGCCGCGCTTTAGGATCAATCCCGTTTGGCTGATGACGCTGTAAGCGCCTTGCCGCCGGGCAAGCTTGGGCTGCTTCTCAATCCGATAAATCGGCATCTCGCTGGTGCGGCGAAAAACGGAAAACGTTGCTCGGTCCTTGCCGAAATCGATCGCGTAGTCCTTCCACTCGCCCGCAGCCACCATGCGTCCGTAGACATTCAGGATTGTATCGAGCTCTTGGCGCGTGAACGTCGCACGGGGCGGGTGTTGGCCCTGGCGGGCCGCCACCTGACTGGAGCTGGTCACAATGCGCACCACGCCATCATCCGGGATGTTTCCGGTCGCGTTTGGCGCCTCTTTGCCCGGTTGATTGGATACGAGGCGCGGCTGGAACCGTATGGGCTCTCCATCACCGTCCGAACTGGTCAAGCGGCCCTCCCTGCACGCATCGGGTTTCCGTCATTTTCAATGATGTCGCCGCCATCCCCGTAGATTGCAAGCGGCAGGCGCGATTTATTGGCCGAGGTCTCAGAGGCGCAGACGGCCCTTTCCCCAGAATAGCCCGCCCCCGACGAAACAAACCGTAATAAAATTCACTGAATGGCCATGATCAGACCCCGAGGCGGTCGAATTGCTCAGGCAGTTATGATCATGCCGGTCGTAACGGGAGCCAAACCAATCCAGCCTCTGCGATTTGCCCCCAGGTCTAGAGGTGTCTCTCCTCGAATTGTCCGACCGCTGACCCTTTTCGAGCATGCGCGGCTTCCCCCAGGTCGCGCATGCTTTTTTTGCGCATGCGCGAACGCGCCGATCCATGGTTCTGCGTGGTTTTCGGTTGAGACTGCCGGACAGTGTCGCTTAGGAGCCTGCAGCGCGCGCAGCCTGAATGGCTGGGATAATTTTCGCCTCGAGGATGGCCGGAGTGATCGGGCCCACGTGCTTGTAGATGATGGCTCCGGTCCCATCGACCAGGAACGTCTCGGGCATGCCATAGACACCCCAATCGATCGCCGCGCGCCCGTTGGGATCAACCGCGACAGCGGTGTACGGATTGCCCAGTCGTTGCAGAAACTTCAAACCACCGTTGTTCGGGTCCTTGTAATTCACCCCGAAAACGGGCGCGCCGGTCCGTTCGGCGAGTGCAATGAGCAGCGGGTGCTCATCCACGCACGGGCCGCACCACGAGGCCCAGAAATTGACCACGGAAACCTGACCACGGGTTAAGTCTGCGCGGCGGAAGCTTGGGACCGGTTGCCCATTGCGGGTTAGGCCGGGCAGCGGTTGGAGCTCACGGTCGGGCGCCGGTTGGCCGATGAGCGCGGACGGCACGCGCGATGGGTCGCCTGAGACCAACGAAAAGCCGAACATCAGGGCCAAGAGCACAAAGATCGCGACGGGCAGGAAAACAAGGCCGTTCCCGGACTTTTTGATCGGCGCTTGGGCGTCCCCTGCCGCTTGGTCACGGGGCGCCGCCTCTTGCGCAGTCTCGTTGTGCGGAGTGAGGTCGGACATCGTCAGCTCTCCTCTGACCGTCGACGCACGCCAAGGCGGTCCAACTCATCCTGTTCCCGCTTCAACCGGCGACCATCCATCAGTAGCCACGCAATCAGGCCGAGCATGACGGCGCCAACAATCGCATAGGACGACCAGATAAAGACGGCGTGCTTGCCCAGATCCAACATGGTTGATCACCTCTCAAGACTTGGCAGCGTCAGCTGAGAGCCGGGGATCCGATTGGGCCGAAACGGTCGATGGACTGCCGACTGCCGATGCACGCTGCACGGCCATGCGCCGCATCGCCTGCACCCGGCGTCGCATGACCTCATTGCGCATGCCTTTGACGTGCATCGCGAAGAACAAAAACGTGAAACCGATCGCATTAATCAGTAGCGGATAGAGGATACTCGGATGGATTGCTGGACCGTCGGTTCTGAGGACGCTGGACGGTTGGTGTAGCGTATTCCAGCTCGGGATTTCGATGCCGAGCCAGGGGATCGAAAGCCCCTCAACCGATATCCGGATGAAGGGAAGGATCGCGACACCGACCAGTGCGAGGATTGCCGTCAACCGACCCGCAAGCGCTTCATCTTCAAGGGCGCCGCGCAGCGCCATCAGGCCGAGATATAGAAAGAACAAGAGCAGGACGGACGTCAGCCGCGCATCCCACACCCAGTACGTGCCCCACATCGGCTTGCCCCACAACGATCCGGTGATCAGTGCGAGAAGCGTGAATGCGGCGCCGATCGGTGCTGCAGCCTTCGCGGATACGTCTGCAAGCGGATGGCGGAAGACCAGCAAACCGAAACTTGATATGGCGATCAGTGCGTAACCCATCATTCCGAGCCAGGCGGATGGGACATGGACGAACATGATCCGCACCGTTTCGCCCTGCTGATAGTCGGCTGGCGCCACAAAGAAGGCTTTGTACATGCCATATGTCAGCGTGGCCGCGGCAAGCGCCGTCATGGCCCACATCAGCGGACCGGAAAACGCCATGAATCGCGTTGGATTGGCGAGCTTTTGCGTGATGGACTGTCGAGACATGGTCTTTATTTATGAGGCGCTGCGGTTGAGGGCAATCGGCGGAACGGCGCGGTTTGCCTCGATTTCGACCCCGCATCGTCTATTGGATTTGTGCCCTGAGAGCGGCAGCTGCTGCAACCGGTCCGAGCACGAGGCTCGCGATCGAGACGGCGCCTAAGATTAAGCTTGAGCCTAATGGGTCGCCAGGCGGCGTGACAACGGCTGAAATCGTCAGAATGCCGTAGATCAGCGTTGGCACGTAAAGCGGGAGGACGAGCAGAGAAATCAGCAGTCCGCCGCGTTCTGCGCGCAGCGTGAGCGCAGCCCCAATCGCGCCAAGGAAGCTCACGGCAAGTGTGCCAATCAGAAGCGTCGCGAGCAGAATTGGCGCAACGGCCATATCAAGATTGAGGAGCAGGCCGAGCAGGGGGGCTGCGAGTGCGAGCGGCACGGCTGTGGTTAACCAGTGTGCGAGTGCTTTGGCAAAAACAACGAGTTCAAGCGGGAGCGGACCCGTCGCAAGGATTTCCAACGAGCCGTCGTCGGCGTCGTTGGCAAACATCCGGCCCATTGAAAGAAGTGCTGAGAGCAGCAGAGCGATCCAAAGGATGCCCGGCGCGATCCGCGAGAGGAGATTTAAGTCGGGTCCGAGGCCGAGCGGCATAAGTGTTATGACCACAATAAAGAAGCCGAGCGCTGTTCCGAGCGCGCCACCGTCGCGAATGGCGAGGCCGAGGTCGCGCCGTATGAGTGCGAAAAAGCCGCTCACTGGTCCGCCCCCAGCCAGTCGCTTTCGAGGAACGCACCGGCTTCAGCGTCGGCGAGTGAGAGTGGGGCCAGCTGAAAGACGCTCGCGTCATCAAGTGAGAGGTCGAGATGTGTCGCGATGAGCGCGATCCCGCCATTGGCTTGGTGGCGCGTGATGGCCCGTTCGACAAGTGCAACCGACGCCGTGTCGAGCGATGTCGTTGGCTCATCAAGCAACCATAGGGGCCGCGTTGCAACGAGCAGGCGCGCGAGACCGGCGCGGCGCTTTTGCCCAGCGGAGAGGAGCGCGGTTGGAATGTTTGAAAGCTCGTCCAGCGCAAACGCTTGCATAGCGACCGGGACGAGTTCTGCGTCTCCGCCGAGGTAGCGGCACCAGAACTGAAGGTTTTCGCGAACCGTCAATTGCGGCTTCAGCCCGTTGGCATGGCCGACAATGTGGCTGCGCTCTCCAACGCTTGCGCCTCGGAAGGGCGCAGACTGTACTCATGTGGGGACGCGCCGGGCTGTACGATCAAATCGGGGGTACCCA
>JBCBWG010000225.1:0-5387 GCA_039817205.1 Pseudomonadota bacterium | reverse complement strand
ACCGGTCACCCGGGCGGGATCTAGTCTCGGACGCCGATAATGCTGCTTGTGGGGCGCGTCCGCGAGCGCGTGATCGTCACAGCGGTTGAGCGGAAGCTCGCACGCGGGCCGCTGCAGCGGAAATTGATGCGCAACCTCAAGGTCTACACGGGGCCAGACCATCCGCATGAGGCGCAGAACCCGGTCGCGCTCGACGTCGCTGCACTCAATCCGAAGAATAAGAGGGCCGCATAATGGCTGAAGAAACGCAGACGCTGCAAAGCCTGGATGCGCTCGCTGATACGCCTGTGGCGGACGAAGCACCGGTTCATGTGCAGAAACTCGATGCCCACGGACGCGCCTACGCGACGGGCAAGCGGAAAGATGCCGTGGCCCGCGTCTGGATCAAGCCCGGCAGCGGCCGCATCACAATCAACAAGCGGGAATACGACAAGTACTTCGCGCGCCCGGTGCTCCAGCTCATCCTCCGCCAGCCGCTTCAAACGGCTGAGCGCATGGACCAGTACGATATCGTCGCGACGGTTGCCGGTGGCGGGCTCTCGGGCCAGGCCGGTGCGGTGCGCCACGGAATTTCAAAAGCGTTGACGTACTACGAGCCGGAACTTCGCGGCGTTCTGAAAAAAGGTGGCTTCCTGACGCGCGACAGCCGCGTGGTCGAGCGCAAGAAGTACGGCAAGGCGAAAGCCCGCCGCTCCTTCCAGTTCTCGAAACGCTAGTGTTCTGACTTCGAAGAACAGGCTGGTATCTTACCGCCGTCCGGGTCAGAGACCCGGGCGGCTTTTTCTTGTTGAGCGCGGCCTCATCGGTCGCGGATGACGCGGGAGGCAATGGCATGTCCCAATCGCAAACACGGAAACGGGTGTTCATCGACGGCGAGGCTGGAACGACGGGGCTTGGCATTCGCAACCGACTGTCGACCGAGGCCGCGGACACGATCGAGCTGGTGAGCATTGCGGACGCAGACCGCAAGAACGTGGATGCCAAGCGCGAAATTCTTGCGAGCGTCGACGCTGTGATCCTCTGCCTCCCCGACGCAGCAGCGCGCGAGACAGTTGCCCTCTGCGATGCGCTGGACCGGGGCGGCCCGATCATTGTCGATGCCTCAACGGCGCACCGCGTCGCTGACGGCTGGACCTACGGCTTTGCCGAATTGAGTGCGGATCAAGCCACGGCCATTCGCGGGTCGCGGCGGATCGCAAACCCCGGCTGTTATCCGACCGGTGCGATCGCGCTCATCCGGCCACTCGTCGATGCTCGGCTGATCTCAACCGACATGGCACTGACCGTGAATGCGGTCAGCGGTTATACCGGTGGTGGCCGTCAAATGATCGAGGCCTATGAGGCTCGGTCGGCGCCCGCATTTCAGCTTTACGGGCTCGGGCTCACCCATAAGCATTTGCCGGAACTGAAGACGTTTTCTCGATTGACGACGATGCCGATCTTCGTGCCGTCGGTTGGCAATTTCCCGCAGGGCATGCTCGTGAGTGTGCCGCTTCATTTGTCTGCACTTGCGGGTCAACCGTCGCTTGCGGATGTCCGTCAGGCTTTGCGCGGCCATTACGAAACAGCCGCCGTCGGTGGTGAGCCGCTGATCCAAGTCGCAAATGACCATCACGCCGCCTATGGTGACGGACGTTTGAGCGCTGAAGAACTCGCACGGACGGACAAGTTGCAACTGTTCGCGTTTGGTCGTGAGGGTTCAGGCAACGATGGCGGACAATGCGTGCTCGTCGCCCGCCTCGACAACCTCGGCAAAGGGGCCTCCGGCGCCGCAGTTCAGAACCTCAAACTCGCGCTTGGCCTCGTCTAACCAAAAATGCCGGTCGCGTATGCGATGATCAGAAGTGCGATAGCGCCGCCGGCGCCCATGTACAGTGTTGTCTTTTGCATGCGGGCCCGCAGTTGGTCTTTCAGGACGTCGGGCGCGATCCCTTCGTCTCGCGGGTTCGGGCCAGCCAGGGCCTTTATGTACCGATCAATTTTCTGCATTTTTCACTCGCGTTGCTTTTGGCAAAGTCTAGATCAGCCTAAGCCTCGCCAAAGGGCTTGCGAATTGGCCGTTCGGACCGCTTCGTTGGTTGCGTCGCCGGACGGTCGCGCCCAGTGAACGAACCAGTCACCGAACAAGTGCACGAACCAGTGTCAGGCGGCACGAAACAGGCGAACGGCCTCATCGCACTCAAACACATAGAGCAGATGGCGGAGGGCTGTTCCGCGCTCTGATTGCAGCCCCGGGTCGCGTTCGAGGATCAAACGAGCATCGTCGCGCGCCGCCTCGAGAAGGTCTTGCGCGCCGGGCACTTCTGCAACCCGATAAACGGGGACGCCCGATTGGCGCGAGCCGAGAATTTCGCCGCCGCCGCGCAGCACTAGATCTTGTTCTGACAACCAAAAACCATCGTCGCCGCGCTTGGCATCTTGAAGCGCTGCGATCCGTTTTTCAGCCGTTTCGGTCAGCCGGTCGGAATGCAGGAGCATGCAATACGACTGGCGGTCGCCACGGCCAACGCGGCCGCGCAACTGGTGTAGCTGAGCAAGACCAAACCGTTCGGCATGCTCGATCACCATAATCGTTGCGTTCGGCACATTAACGCCGACCTCAATGACGGTGGTCGCAACCAGGACCCTGAGATCGCCCGCTGAGAACGCGGCCATCACCGCATCTTTGTCCCGCCCGGACATGGCGCCGTGCACAAGGCCGACCTTGCCCGGCAACAACTTGCCAAGGTGGGCCGCGCGTTCTTCGGCGGCTGCCAGTTCGCTGGTGCCCGTGCTCTCGATCAGCGGGCACACCCAATAGACCTGCGCACCGTCGGTGACGTTGACGCGGACACGGTCGAGCAGCTTCTCGATCTTCGAGACGGGCAAAGCTGTTGTCTTGATGGGCTTTCGCCCCGGTGGTTTCTCATCGAGCTTGGAGACGTCCAGATCGCCGTAATGCGTCATCAGCAGCGTGCGTGGAATTGGCGTTGCCGTCATCGCGAGCACGTTTGCGCCGCCGTCATGTCCCTTGGCTTGCAAGGCAAGACGCTGATGCACACCAAACCGGTGCTGCTCATCAATCACGGCGATGGCCAAGTCCCGGTAGGCCACATCTGGCTGAAACAGGGCGTGCGTACCGATCAGGATGTCGATGTCGCCAGCTTCAAGACGTTCGAGGATCTCGCGCCGCGGCTTGCCCTTTTCGCGACCGGTCAGCAGTGCGAGACGCATGCCGGTTGCTTCGGCGAGATCTGAGAGCGAGACTGCGTGTTGCCGCGCAAGCACTTCCGTCGGCGCCATCAAGGCTGCCTGTGCGCCGGTTTCGACGGCCATGGCCATGGCCATCATCGCAACGACGGTCTTGCCCGAGCCGACATCGCCTTGAAGCAGGCGCAACATACGGCTTGCGCTTGCCAAATCGGCTTCGATTTCGGTCAGAGACCGCTTCTGGGCGCCCGTCAGCGGAAACGGAAGCGCTGCCAATATCCGCTCGCGCAACCGGCCATCGCCCGTCACCTGTCGTCCGCGCTGCGCTTTGTGGCTTTGGCGAATGAGCGCGAGCGCCAACTGGCTCGCGAGCAACTCATCATAGGCAAGACGCTGCCAACCAGGCCCGCCCGGCGAGACGTCATCCGTGTCCGTTGGCACGTGGAGTGAGCGAAGCGCGTCCGAGAATGTCGGCCATGCGCGTTCGCCGAGCCACGTCGCCTCTTGCCACTCCGGGAGTGCCGGGATGCGCTCAACCGTCTGGCGCATGATCTTCTGCAGGACCTTCGGCGACAGGCCGGCGGTCAATCCATAGACCGGCTCAAGCAAAGGAAGCGTGTCCCGCTTGTCTGGCTCCACGATATAGTCCGGATGCGTCATCTGTAGGCTCTTGCCGTAAAGATCGACGCGGCCGGACACATAGCGCGTCTCGCCAATCGGGAGTTGGCGCGAGATAAAGCGCGGGTCGCCGTGAAAGAACACGAGTGTCAGCGTGCCCGTTTCGTCCTCACACGTGACGCGGAACGGCGCTTTCGAATTCCGTGGCGCGCCACTGTGCTTGGTCACCCGTACAGCAAATGTTGCGATGGTGCCTGGCAGTGCTTCGTCCAGGGCCGGCTCAGCACGACGGTCGATCACGCTGTGCGGGGCGTGCCAGAGCAAGTCGATCACGCGCGGGTCGGTGATGCCCGGTGGGAGCGCGATCGCTTTTTGCAGGAATTGGAGCACGCGCGGGCCGACACCGGTGAGCGTTTCGGCGCTTGAAAACAGCGGTGCCAAGCCCTCGGGCCGCATGGTCTCTCCGATCTCCGCTTTCCGTGTCGCCGCACCGGCTTAACAAACGAGAGGGCGGCCGGTATATCGACGAACCGTGGGGAGGTTGCGACGCGCCCGTCAAGGGCTTGGGCCGTTCTATGCCCGGTGGGCTTGTTGGCGGCCTGCGTCGCTGCGATATCCGACGGGCGACCGACCTGAAATGTCGGAGCGATCACCATCAAACGTTTTGCCTCTGGGTACGAAATACAGCGCCTGGAGCCGCGATGTATGGCGGCACTCACATCGACGCCCGGGCCTCAAGCCTTGAGGGGGCCGCAACAACGGACAGGACAGAACAATGAACACGAACGCGGCCAGCAGCTCAGATCAAACACTTGAGGTCCGGCGGCGGCGAGCCGCCTACCGCTCGAATTACCGTGGCACCAAGGAGATGGACTGGTTGCTCGGCAAGTTTGCGGATGCGCATGTGCCGCAAATGGCTGAGGTCGAGCTGACCACCTATGAGCAGTTTTTGGCACTGGCTGACCCGGACATTCAGGGCTGGCTGATGGACACGCCAAGCCAAACGCCCGTCGCATCGCCAGACCCGCAATTCCAAGATCTGATCGACCGCATTCGGACGTTCCACGGCATGTCGGGATTGAAGTCTTAAGACCGGTCCGACGTCTGTCTCCAATCCACTGTTACGGCCAACGTCACGCAAACCGCCAACGATGAGGGAACCGATGGCCGACGGCCGAATATTTGACGCTGTCACGCTGACGGGGGTCCCGGAGGGTTACGAACCACAAATCCTCGCCGAGAAAGCGCGCGCTCTTGGCCTGGAACAGCCAGCTGCCATCATTCACGTCGCGCGCGATGACCGCCGCCTGGATGCGATTGAGCAGGGCCTCTCGTTCTTTGCGCCGAAGCTTCGCACGGTTGTTTTGCCGGCCTGGGACACGGTCCCTTATGACCGCGTGAGCCCCAGCAACGATCTTGTCGCGCGGCGTATTACGGCGCTTTCGAAGCTCGTGATTGGCGGTCGCAAAGAACCGGTTGTCGTGCTGACGACGGTCAATGCGGTCTTGCAGCGCCTGCCACCGCCAACGTTTGTTCGGAAGGCTCTGCGGAAGATGGCGCCCGGGCAGCGCGCCGACATG
>JBCBWG010000224.1:0-5387 GCA_039817205.1 Pseudomonadota bacterium | reverse complement strand
TTATTGAATTGACAATTACACTTGGTGTGCTCCGGCCTTCTTTTCGAGTCCGATTTCTTAAAACCATGCCGATTTATACCAAAGATAAAGTAGACGTCCGGTCAGGATGAACAGACAATAGGCGCGAGCTGGATCAATGCGGTCCTCACTCTTGTCTGAAACAAAAATGATCGCGGATGCCTCGTACGTATCGGCCATGTGGACGACTTCATGGCGATGGTGTCGCCTCCACTGACACCAGACCAAGATCGTCCATGTCAGTGGCAATGAGCCAATGTCATTATGTCAGGGACGTTGGGACACTTGCGCCGTGCCAACGGCACTATGCCGACGTCGCCATGCCAATGTGACCATGCCAACGCTGCAATGCGAACGTTGTTTGGGGCTGTATCATCCCGCTCGTAGAACCGATTGGCTGAGCAATGCCGGTACTTGATCCGAAACACCTCGATCCAAAGCACGACGATGATTTCGATTTCGAACCCGTCGAAGGACTACCGGCGAAGCCGCCGGAGGGCGAAACCGTTTTGTGGTCTGGGTCACCTGAGAAGTGGCAGCTTGGACATCAGATCTTTCGAACACGGGTGTTGGCTGCGATCTTCCTGGTCCTCGCCGTCTCATCGTTGTTCTCAAATCTCTATGCAGCTCCGACCACGGGCGTCCTCGCCATCCGGGCGCTTTCGATCGTCATCGCAGGCGGTCTCGTGGTTGGCTTCGCAGTGTCGTGGGGATGGCTTGTCGCGATCAACACCGTCTACACGATCACAAATGAGCGCATTGTCATTCGCCACGGCGTGACGATGCCGATCGCGATCAACATCCCGTTCGCCAAAGTCGCAACGGCTTCGGCAAAGGTCCGCGCCGATGGGTTCGGTGATATCTCCGTGGCCTTGCTCGACGGAAACCGGGTGTCCGGCTTTGCGGTCTGGCCCCACAAACGACCATGGAGTTGGCAGGGCACTGCCCCCGCGTTCAAATGCGTCGCAAACGCATCTGAAGTTGCGCGGACGCTGCACGAGGCGTTGGTTGCTCACGTGACGGCCAGCGGCGACGTGTACGTCGGCGAAAAGCCGAAGTTGCAAATCCGGACCCGCGAGCGCGAGGGCCGAATGGGCCATGATCCCCGTGGTCTCGGCCAACCCGCTGGCGCTGGCCCGCTGACGGGCGGTGCTGCGGCAGCTGCGCGGCAATCTGAGTAATCGAAAGATTGGCAGAGTTTTGAGGGCATGAGGACCGCTCATGCCGCCACGAAAGATGCTGCGCCCGCACGCGGGGGCGTTGGCTGGGTTCTGTCAGGCCTGCGTTGAGTAATCCCGTCGTGTTAACGACAGCAACGCGGCCCGGATCGTTACTTTTGGCATGCATGTCTGACGATTTTGCCCACACCCCTAAGACGAACGTCCAATCGCACAGCTGGTTTTTGACAATTGGACTTTACGTCATCGTGTGTCACCTTTGATGAACATTTAGGGGACGGCTGTTTGCGGGTGGCGGCGCCAGATCCTTTGTCGGCCCGCAAATCAGTGAGCCACCAGTGAGAAAGCGGTGCGTATCGGTTGTTGCGGGTCCGCAGGTGTGGGCGCGATCGAACGCCGAAGCGGAACGTCCGGCGATCTGGGGCTCCAGGGCAACGTCGTTGGCTGCCGAAACCGTATCGTGAAGAGACGCGACGAAACCGCAGTCGAAAAAACGTCAACGCAGTCGAGAGAGATCGACCATGTTTAAGACACGCGCGATCGAAGTGGATTGCACTGTCACCGTCATTAATACGTTCGAGAGCTTCGAAGCCCACGTCGAGCTTGAGGATGGCGTCTTTCCAGAACCCGGCGACGAGGTCACCGTGCACGGGGAGCCGATCTCTGTCCCGTACGGTGAAAGTGCGATTATCCGGCGGCGAGCAACGTTGCGGCGCGCGACTGGTCTCGAGCGGGCGTGGACCCGACTAACCGGAGACTTCGAATTCATGGAGCTTTGCGAGTTCAGCTTCTCGGCGGAGAAAACAGCATGACCATCGAAACGCTCTCGATCACCAAAAAAGACACCACGGCCTGGGCTGAGCAGAACACGATCCTCGCACCGCGCTTCTATACGACCGATTTCGCGGCGCTGGACAAAATCGACGTCACGCCTGTTCGTGCGGAGTGGGACGCGCTCATCGCTGAGATGGAAAGCGATCCGAACAAGAGCCACTTCAAGCGCAATGACGAGTGGGACAAGATCGATTTATCCGAACTTGAACCCGAGTTGCGCCGCGAGCTAGTGGATTTCCTTGTGAGTTCACTCACGGCCGAGTTTTCGGGTTGCGTGCTATACGCCGAAATGAAGAAACGCGGGACAAACCCGGATATCTGCCAATTGTTTAAGTTGATGGCGCGCGACGAAGCGCGTCATGCGGGCTTTATTAACGACAGTTTGAAGGATTTCGGTCTCGGGATTGACCTGGGCTATTTGACCCGCACGAAAAAGTATACGTTTTTCCAGCCGAAGTTTATTTTTTACGCAACCTATCTGTCAGAAAAAATTGGCTATGCGCGGTATATAACAATCTTCCGCCATCTCCAGCGACATCCGGAACGACGTATCCACCCCATCTTCAAATGGTTTGAGAAGTGGTGCAATGATGAGTTTCGCCACGGCGAGGCGTTTTCGCTTTTGATGCGCGCAAACCCGCATTTGCTCGAAGGCCGCAACAAGCTTTGGGTCAAGTTCTTCCTGCTCGCTGTTTTCGCGACGATGTACATTCGCGATCATAACCGTCCCGCGTTCCACAAAGCGCTCGATATTGACCCGTCTGAATACGGGCGCGAGGTCTTCAGGGTCACAACTGAAATTTCGAAGCAATGCTTCCCCGTCACGCTCGATCTCGACAATCCGAAGTTCTTCGAGCGCTTGGAGGACATGCGGCGGATCAGCGACAAGATGGACGAGGCGAAGAAGCGCGGTGGACTTGTTGGCGGTGTCAAGCAGCTTGGCTTTGGCGCGGCTGCCGGCGTCACGTTTGCGCGGTTGTTCTTCATGCGCGCCAAGAACAACGAATTGCCAGCGACAAGCCGAATGGAGCCTGCCTGGTAAATTGGTCGGCGCTGGATCGAACGCTTTGCCGTTTCGAGCAGGCGATAACGGTGAAGAGATGAAGGGCGTCGAGCTTGTACCGGCGGCTGCCACTGCGTCGCCAACGGCTGAGTGGATTGTGATGGTGCACGGGATGTCGCAAGACAGCCGTGTGTTCGATCGGCAAATCCAGGCGTTTCAATCCAGATACCGCATTTTGTTGGTCGATCTGCCGGGCCACGGTGCTGCGACTGAGATGTCCGGCCCGTTCGGCCACGTTGAATTTGCAGATCATGTCGCAAAGGCGATGCGCGCCTACGAGATCCCGTCTGCAATCATTTGGGGCACGCATACCGGTGCCACGATTGGTCTTTTGCTTGCGGTGCGTTCACCTCGGCTCGTTGGCAGTCTCGTTCTCGAAGGCCCGGTCGTGCCCGGCCGAAATCCGCCGGTTGTGGTTGAACTCATCGAGGCTGCGCGCGATCGCATCCGACATCAGGGCCGCGAAGAGGCGCTGCAGAGCTGGTGGGCTGACAGCTGCTGGTTCGACAGCATGCGTCAAAACCCCGAAGCGTTCCGAGCGGATGCGCACCGTGCGATCATTGAGGAGTTTTCCTGTGCGCCCTGGCTCGCCGGCACTGCTGGTGCGACGGTCGGCGATATCCGTCCCGGGCTCAGCCGGATTACGCAGCCGGTGTTGATTTATAATGGGGCCGGTGACCATCCGGACTTCTTTGCAGCTCGGGACGAAATCACATCGCGGGTTCATCATGCCGAAGTTGCCGTCATCGACGGGGCTGGCGGTTTTCCAGCTTGGGAAATGCCCGACGCTGTCAATACCCGCGTCCATGCGTTTCTGGACGCGCGATCCAAGGGGTAGGGCCAGACCATCATGACCACCGTGACGTTTCGGCGGGCCTTTCTTTTGGCATGGCTTATCCCAACGCTTGTCGCAGGGAGTGCTGCGCCATCGGCCTGGGCGTGCGGTGCCCGGTCCGATTGCAAGATCGGTGATCGCCTCTACCGCATTCGAATGCCCGCTGGACATGACGGCAAGACGCCCGTCGGCGCGCTTGTCTTTTCGCATGGATACCGCGGGAGCGTGCGCGGCGCGGTCGAGAGCGAAGGTCTCGCGGCCATGGCCAAGAGATGGGGCGTTGCGATTATTGCCACCAAGTCGAAAGGCGACGGTTGGGCGCTTCCCGGGACGCCGAGCAACTTGGCTGAGACCGGCGCGGCCGAACTCGCGTACTTCGACCGCGTGCTCGACGATGCAGCAAAGCGCTTCCCGATCGACCTCAAACGCGTCGTTGCGACCGGTTTTTCAGCCGGTGGAATGATGGTCTGGACGCTGGCCTGTCATCGCAGTCATCGGTTCGCGGGCTTCATTCCGCTCGCCGGGACGTTCTGGCAACCGGAGCCCAAAACCTGCACCAGTCCGCCGGCTAGCGTCGTCCACATTCACGGCACGAAGGATCGCGTTGTGCCGCTGAAAGGACGGCCCATCGGCCAAGCGCATCAGGGCGACGTCGCGACGGTTCTCGGCATGTACAAATCGTATGGGGGCTTTGAACCAAAAGGCCGCCAGAAGATCCGCAACCTTGACTGTCAACTGAGCAGCAACGCCGCCGGGCACCTCCTGAATTATTGCGCATTTCCGGGCGGCCACACGCTTTCAATTCGCCATATCGCAATCGCCTGGGACATGCTGAAGGCGGCTGGCAAAATCTGAGGCGGCCACGGCCTCCGCGGCGTTCAACGTGCGGTGCGCGACCTGTTTGTTAGAACCGCGTGCGCGGCAAGGCGGCCGGAAAGGGTTGCCATCGGAACGCCCGGGCCGGGGTGAACGCTACCGCCGGCGAGAAACAGGCCCGGGACCCTGCTCTCGGCACCGAGCCTTGCGAACGAGGCCTGCCAACCATGTGGTGCCCGCCCATAAAGAGCGCCCCCCGAGCCTGGGAACATGTCTGCGAAATCGTCGGGCGTTGTGACGACAGTTGCCTCGCGCTCAATCGGGATCTTCCAACCGGCCGCCGCGACGCTCGCCTGCATCGCGGCTGTCGTCTCCGCAATCTGGTTTTCGCGATCATACGACGTTGATGGCGCCTCACGGGGCGACTGATGGGGCGGCGCGTTGACGAGCATAAAAATGCGCTCCCGGCTTTCACTTGTCGGCTGGTGGGTTGCGCGGCTTACCACGGGGCCGCCACCTGCCGGACGGTCCGGCGCGTGGATGTAGACGGTCGGTGACGCAGGCGGGCGGCGGCGATCAAAAACATCTGCAAACTCGGAGGCATAGTCGGGGCCGAACGCGACCGTATGCGGGGCGATGTCGT
>JBCBWG010000223.1:0-5419 GCA_039817205.1 Pseudomonadota bacterium | reverse complement strand
CTGGAACCACCATTGTGCGACGCAACCTGGACACGTCCTAACCGCGTGTTTAGAGCCCGCTGCCATGGTCGCGCGACGCTTTGAGGTTTGGGCGATCCTATTGGAGGGCGTGGCGTGGGCTGGCTGAGACAACTTTATGACTGGGTGATGCGGCTCGCGGCCCACAAGCGCGCTGGCTGGGCGCTTTTCGGCGTGTCGTTCATGGAAAGCTCGTTCTTTCCTATTCCGCCGCACGTGATGTTGATCCCGATGGTGCTGGCAGACCGATCGAAGGCGCTGGTCTATTGGCTCCAGGCGACCATCGGTTCGGTACTGGGCGGTCTGTTCGGTTATGCGATCGGCTACTTCCTGTTCGCTCAAATCGGCGAGCCGATCCTGGAGCTCTACGGCGCGGCTGAAAAGTTCGCCGCGTTCAAAGATAGTTACAATGAGAATGGCGCCTGGATCGTCTTCACGTTTGGGGTCACGCCCTTCCCTTACAAAGTCATAACGATCGCCAGCGGTACGACGCAGCTCGATCTGATGGTCTTCACCGTCACAAGCATCATCGCCCGTGGTTTGATCTTCGGCGTCATCGTCGGGCTGCTTTACGCGTTCGGCCCACCAATCCGCGACTTCATCGAACGGCGGCTCGGCATCCTGACGATCCTGTTCGTCGCACTGCTTATTGGCGGTTTCGTTGCGATCAAGTTCTTGCTTTAAGGCCAATCCGGATAACGATTGGTCAGCACAAGAGCGAGGTCGCCCATGGCGCTTAGTCGATCACAGGTGATGGCAACACCCGGCTACGCAGTCGCCAATGTACTGCTCTTCGGCGCAACGGCTGCAATTGTTGCGGCGCTCGGGTTTGAGTACTTCGGCGGCTATGCGCCGTGCCCGCTCTGCCTCATCCAGCGCTACGCCTACTATGCTGCAATCCCGTTGGCCTTCTTTGGCCTGATTGCGTTAAGCGCCGACGCGCGGCTGATCGCGGGGCTTTTGTTTTTGTTCGCCGGACTGGGCTTCCTCGCCAACACCGGGATTGGCGTCTACCACTCGGGTATTGAGTGGGGTTGGTGGCCCGGACCTGAGACCTGCTCAAGCGCGGCTCGTCCGTTGGCGACCGGCGGCAATTTGTTGGGCTCACTCCAAAGCCATTCGGTTGTCAGTTGCTCGGAGGCGACGTTCCGGATGTTCGGTCTGTCATTTGCCGGTTGGAGCACTGTTATTTCAGCGGGCCTTGCGTTTTGCGGGTTGTCTGCGGCGAACGCGACGCTGGACCGCGATGCCAGCACGGCCACCTCCTGACGCGTCCTAAAAACCAAGCTTTTGGCCGGGTTGGCCGCGAAAGAGGCCAGCGATCGGCCGGTCGCTGAACGCGCCCAGGGATTCGTGTGGCCGCTTAAAGCTGGGGACAAACCCCGCGCTGGTGACCTATTTTCTGCGGTCAAGCGAATTTTTCGAATATCGGCCGCCATTGCGCCTAGATGCGGCCACGATGCAACGGCAAACCTTTCACCGTTCGCGAACGCAAGGCGAACAGAGTGTTAACGTGGCGTGGTCGTTTGCGGTGGGCGCGTAACTGCCCGATCCCAAAATGTCTCGCGTTTGAGTCTGGGGCCGCTGGCCGCGCCGCGTTTGAGACCTGGATCAGTTGTACGGTTTGGGTGCGTGCTTGAGGAGCTGTTTCGCGTCGGTGTTCGTTGCGTCTGCTGTACCGCGTGATCGTCGCGTTTGAGTTCCGAGTTTGGGTCCGCGTCAGTCCACGAGTTGCGGGGTGCGTTTGATGTCACGAGTTCCCCAAAGTCCCAGTGTGCGTGTTCCGAGTATCGGTGTCGGTTGTGTGAGTTTGAGTACAGCGTCGCCTGGCGCGCCGCGTTGTGTCCTCGGTCCCGTGCTCGCGTCGCGCATTCAAAGTGCGTCTTCAGGTCCCGCGTTCAAAGTCCCCGTATCAAGTGACCGCGTTGTATCCGGTCCTGCGTCGAAGTTTCAGCGTCAGCAAAGTTCTCGCGTTCTCAGTTGCTTTGAGGTGTCTGCCGTCGCGCGCCGCCGACCGGATCGGTTGCCCGACGCGCCGACGCAGAATCTGGGACCTAGGCTTGTAATTGGTCCTCTGCTCACCGTGTCTCGCGTTTGTCGTTCGCGTTTGAAGCAAGACCAGTTGCGCCAGCAATTCAATCGGGGCTTCGGCATCCCGCGTGCACGTACATTTGCCGCGTTGCCGGGTGTCAAACAGCCCTAGTTTAGAAAAGTTGAGGAGCAAAGCGTTGCGTCAGTCAGAGTGGATAGGTGCAAGCGAGACGGTCGAGCAGGCCGACGATTGGCGGTCGGCTGGCGCTTTCGCAGCCGCGATTTTGAGCCGGATGACGGTGGTCCCCGATGCCGAACCCGTTGCCGAAGTGGCGTGCTTGGGTCAGGTGGAACCGGCGCCTCCTGCCGTCATGCAAGGCCGGACCGTCTCAAGCATCAAGCCGATCCGGGCGCGACAGCCCGCACAGCTTGAATTGATGTTCGAGACCGCATCTTTGAGAGAGGCTGCTTAAGCGCAGCATTTGAGATTGGATGTTAGCCGGGAGCGCCAGACAACGCCGTCTGTGAACCAGCTCGCATCCCTAAAGTTGGCAGGCAGTGCATTCAGGAGCTGCAACTCCGTGCTTGGAAGCGCACTGTTACCGGTTTTGCGTCGTGTCGCTTGAGCGATCGTACTGCCTGCCGCCCATAACTTCTTTACCGCTGCTGGTGCACTACCACTGCAGCTACGGCCGGTCGCCCGGTTTGCAAGCTCCTCGCACCGTTCCTTTGGATTGTGGTGACGACGACACTGTGGACGGTGTTGGAGCGTTTTGGAAAACCGGACACGACGGCGCTGTTCAAAGTCTGCTCGAAATCCGTATCACGACTGATAGGGGCCGCTGCCAAGCGAGAGCGTCAAGTGAGAGCACCAAGTTAGAGGATTGCGTTTTATGAAGCCGCATCACGTTCTACCGCTGGAGTGGTCCGAAGCTCGGGGGATCGCACGACAGGCGTGCGCCCGTATCTTCCGTGACGGTGGCAAGCCGGTTGACGCTTTGGTCATGTTCGGCATCCCGAAGAGCCGGGCCATGGCCGCCGACTGGTCCAACGTCGTCGACCGGGTGGCGGAACATCTCTGCACGATGCGGGCACGCCGCGCCGCGTAAGACTGATCGATCTCGAGAACATGTGCGCGGCGGTTCAGCAGGCAGGTCGCAATATTGACCAACCGGCGCTCTAGCCGCCCTCTAGCCGTCATGCGCATTGCTGATCTGCATCCGATCCAACGCGCGCGTTCGTCCATCGACAGCACCCTATCATCCGTGATCCAACGCGATGAATAGGGAGCACCGATCGTGTCGCAGAATTTGGAAGCTGGTGGCGAAAGCGGCCTCGTAGACCGCGTTAACGCGCGATTTTTTTATGGATGGGTCATCGTCGGCGTCGCGGCGTTTGGTGTGTTCTCCAGTGGGCCAGGCCAGTCCCATACGTTCTCGGCGTTCATTAAGCCGATCAGCCAAGACCTCGATATTTCAAGCGCGACCATGGCGACCGCCTACGGGCTGGCAACGCTCGCGGCGGCTTTTCTGCTTCCCTACACCGGACGGCTCGTCGATCGGCATGGCCCGCGTACGATGTTGCTCGGCGTCACGGCGGTGCTCGGGCTCGCATGTTTGTTCTTCGCGGCCGCGCCGAATTTCGTTTGGCTGGCCGTCGGGTTCGGTCTGCTCAGATTTTTCGGCCAGGGCTCGTTGATGCTCGTGTGTGCAAACCTCGTCTCGCAGTGGTTTGCAAAGAGCCGTGGCCTCGCGATGAGCTTGATGGCGCTCGGCTTCGGACTATCGATGGCGATCCATCCGCCGCTTTCGAGTTTTCTAATCGACGCCTTCGGTTGGCGAACCGCGTGGATCGTCCTCGCGATCCTGACGTGGGCGGTCATGCTGCCGGCGGTTTGGTTCCTGGTCCACAACACACCCGAAAGCGTGGGGCTCAAACCCGATGGTGATGCGCGAACGGAAACAGACGGGACCGCGGCGACCCATGCGCCAGTCCAGGGTCTGACGCTCAACGAAGCGCTGAACACATCGACGTTTTACATCCTGGCGGCCGGTTGGTGTTTGATGGCCATGCTGGTCACGACGCTCCACTTTTATCAGATCACCATTCTGACCGCGCAGGACCAGAGTGCGGAACTCGCAGCCAGCGCTTTTACGATCTCGGCGCTGACAATGGTCATTGCGATGCCGCTGGTTGGTCGAGCCTTCGATCGATTGAAAACGCGTTTTGTCATCGCCAGCGGACTGTTCATCACAGCCGCGTCGCTGATCTCAATCACGTTTGCGACGACGGCGCCGACGGTGGTGACCTACGCCGTGCTGTTCGGGCTGAACAATGCGATCACGATGACGATGTTCGGCTACGTCTGGCCACGTTATTTTGGCCGCAAGCATCTCGGCAGCATTCAGGGCACCGGACAGCTTGTCGGCGTGGTTGGCGCCTCACTCGGTCCTCTTCCGGTTGGCGTCGCGTTCGACCTCGTTGGAACGGCGACCGGTACACTGATTGGCCTCGCGGCGCTGCCGGCCGTGGTCGGGGTGGTGACCATCTTTGCGCTCCGGACACCTCAAGGCCTTGAGGCCGATCGTCATCTCGATTGAGGGTCGTGTTACAGCCAGCGGGCCGATGACACGGGTGTCACTTGCGTTCGTCGTTTCGTGGATCCAGTCCGTACGGCGCAACCAAACGCCAGACGTGGTCCGGCACCATCGCTTTCATGCGCTTTGGATGCCGGCGCCGGAGATGCAAGACCGTCTCAGCGGCTTTCATTTCGATGCGGGCGCGGGCAAATTCCAATCCGCGCGGACCGACCCTTGGCATCAGCCAGCCCACGATCGGACGCAGCCAGTTTGGCATGCTGCGGAGCGGCAAGCCCCCGGCCGCCCGTTCCATATTTTTTAAAAAACCTGTGACGGCGCTCGTGCGCTTGCCAGCCGACTTTGGCGTCCTCAGTGCCACCTCATCGCCGAGCAGTTCGAGCAGGGTCTGGCCGCGGTCGTTGCGAACGATCAACCACTGATCGCCTGACCCGCCCATGTATCCAACCGTGATATCGGCGAGCCTGTTCGTGTAGTCGACGCAGGTCCGGCAAGTCAGCGGAAAGAAATCCGATGGCAGTTCCGAGATGGGCAACTTCAGAAAAGGGATGAGCTGCGTCCGGCCATCGCTGAACCGGAGCTCGACGTGGTAGTCGGCGCGAAATTCCAGATACGTGATGGCGTCGGGATCGTCAGCCAGCAACGACAGGAACGCGTGAAATCGCTCGGTCGTCGTGTTGTCGGAGCAGGGGGTTCCGATCACGATGAGCTTATCGATGTCGAGCGTCGCCTCGATCGCGCGCAGCGCATAAACCTGACAGGGGATCGCGATG
>JBCBWG010000222.1:0-5423 GCA_039817205.1 Pseudomonadota bacterium | reverse complement strand
CGGAGTTGCAAGGTGCGCGTGGGGTGACTGGTTTATAGTCTGGCCCGTAAAACAGCGATGATGGCCGGATGTCGGAGACGTCACCAACGCCCTCGAATCCTCATCTTTGATGCAATCTCCCTATTCACCCGGCTCTCGATCTTGGACGAACGCCCGCAACTGATTTAAATGGCGAAATGAAAGATCAAGCCCTGCCTGCGCGCGACCTACCGCCGGATACCCGTGCACCTGGCACAAACGTCGATCGTCTTGCCGAATTCACCATTCGTCCGACGCCAGATGATGCATGTTTAAGCCAGACCGTCGCGGGTATTGATCACACCGGTACGGCGACGGAGATCAGCGTCGTCACGGAACAGCCCTTGACGCTGTTTCTCAATGCCCGCGAGATCGTCACGATGATGACGATTGGCGATCATCCAGACCTGCTGGCTGTCGGCTATCTCCTGAACCAAAACATGCTGCGGGTCGACGATGTGATCACCGGTATCGACCACGAGCCGGACATCAACACTATCGTCGTCAGAACGGGTCACGAAACCGATTTCGAAGACAAATTGAAGAAGAAGATCCAGACGTCGGGTTGCGCCCAGGGAACGGTGTTTGGCGATCTGATGGACGAGCTCGATGACATTGAGCTGGAGGCCGATGCACGGATCCACACGAGCTGGCTTTATGATCTGACACGCAAGATCAACACGGAGCCGAGCCTGTATCTCAAGGCTGGAGCCATCCATGGCTGCGTGCTCTGTCAGGCAGATAAACCTCTGATCTATATGGAAGATGTGGGGCGCCACAACGCGATCGATAAGATTGCCGGGTATATGTGGACGCATGGCGTCGGCCCGGACGATAAGATCTTCTACACAACCGGGCGCCTGACATCCGAGATGGTCATCAAATGCGTGAAAATGAGGATACCGATCCTTGTCTCGCGCTCGGGCTTCACGGCATGGGGCGTTGAATTGGCGCGCGCAGCTGGCCTGACGTTGATTGGGCGGGCGAGGGGCCAGCGGTTTGTTGTGCTATCGGGCGCTGAGCGTGTGGTGTTCGATGCAGATCTCAAAAGCGTCGCCGATGAGGATCGGCGTCATGCACGAAAAGGCAGTCTGGACGATGCTCGAACTTGAGGAACCCGTGCTGCCGGCGATACCGGACCATCAGTACTGGTGGCTGGCGCTCGTGCAGCTTGAAAAGACATCGGGCCAAAACCTGTTCAACGAAGAGGAAGAGGGCGCTTACGTCTGGGTCGCAGCGATCGCTGCCGAACCGCGCGAGGTCGACCGGCTCATCCGAAAAGCGGCGCGGTCGCAGAAGTTGCGTGTCATCGGCATTGAAGACCACACCGTTGTCGAAGACCTGGAAGAGGTCGAAGAGGCGGATGAGAACCTCGTCGGCGATATCCTGGATCGCAGTGAAGGCCAGCGCCTCTCGTGGGGAACATGGCACGTCTACTACGGTGAGGGCGAAGCGTGAGCTTCAAGGTCCATTCTCATTGTGATCGCTGGCCCACCGTCAGATCTCGCTGTGGCCGCTCATCACCTGGCACCCGTCGATGACCGTTGATCCAACCGAAAAGCCCGTCGGCGTGATTCTCGCCGGTGGCCTATCACGACGTATGGGTGGCGGAGACAAAGGTCTCCTCGATCTCGGCGGCATGACCATGTTGAGCCATGTGATCTCAGCGTTTCGCCCGCAAGTGGCCGAGCTTGTTCTCAACGCAAACGGCGACGCCGACCGGTTCGCGCAGTTCGGTTTGCCAGTTGTGGCGGATCCCGTCGACGGCTTCGTCGGGCCGCTGGCCGGTATCCTCGCCGGTCTGACGTGGGCGGCTCAGCACGCGCCGGACGCGCGCTACATCGCGACGGTTTCGAGTGACGCCCCGTTTTTACCGCCAGATCTTGTGGCGCGTTTATCGGCGGAACTTCAGCCCGGCGGTGCGCCAAAAATCGTGTCGGTGGCCTCCGGTGGTCGCGAACATCCGATCCTCGGTCTCTGGCCTGTGGCGCTCGCAGACAATCTCGCCGATGCGCTTCAGGACGGTCTGCGCAAAGTCGATCTGTGGACCGCGCGGCACGACCAGAGTTCGGTGCATTTTGAGCCGCGCCAGATCGGTGGTTGCGCCGTTGACCCGTTCTTCAACGCCAACACGCCGGAAGAGCTGGAGGAAGCGCGGTCGCTCCTCGGCGTGGCATCTGCGCAATGAGCGGTTCGCAGATTATTCGCAACCGTCACGGCACACCAATCATTGGAATCGTCGGTTGGAAAAACTCGGGCAAGACAACGCTCGCGTCGGGGCTGATCGCAACGCTCTCCGAGCGCGGGTTTCGCGTCGCCTCAATAAAGCACGCCCATCACGCCTTTCGGATCGACGATGGGCCAACGGACAGCGCGCGCCATCGGCAAGCGGGCGCGCGGCAGGTTTTGGTCGCGTCGAACATGCGGTCGGCACTGATCACCGAGCATGACGCACCGGACGATCCCGACCAGCGCCCCAACTTGCTGAGCCTGGTCAACACGCTCGCGCCGGCTGACGTGATTGTTGCGGAGGGCTTCAAAGGCTCGCCGGTTGCAAAAATCGAAGTTCGACGAACGGCGAGCCTGGAGCGGCGACCGCTCGCGGGTGGCGTGGAGAATGTCATCGCGATTGCGGCTGACCATCGGGTGGCTGACGCCGCGCTGCCCGTTTTCGATCTGAGCGCGATCTCCGAAATTGCAGACTTCGTGCTGAAGACCTGCCGCGTTGAGAGGTCTTGCTAATGCGGCGCCCGCTGATCCATTGGCTCGGGCGCAGCGCGCTTGCGGTTTTGACTACATCGATCGGTGTGCTCAGCGCGCACGCAACGGAGCCGCGCGAGCCCAAGGTGCCACCGGGCCTGCCGCCGGGCGGTCTGCCGGTGGCAGCCATTGGCCTGGCCGTCGATTACCGCGCGCCCGTCGTCGCCAATTGCATCGCCCGCGACGGCGAAGGCGTGCCCATAGCATTTGATTTTCGAGACGGCGACGTTTTTCCGTTTGGCACGAAGGCCACAGATCAACAGGTTGCTGCAACTCTATGTGGTGCACCACGGCACGTCGCTTTGATCGCCGTTGCGACCCAAACCGGCCAGACACAGCACCTGATCGATGCCGTTCGTTTTGCGGTCCAAACACCGGCGCGTATCGTCCTGTTTGCTGGCGGTGAAAACCGCCAATTGCCATTGCCAGTTCTGATCTCAGCGGCGGCTGCTTTTCCGGACCGGCTGGTCATCGCAGGGGGTGTGCCTGTCGCTAAATCAGCTCCAATTCCGTCGCCCGACCGGGCACAAACGCCGAAAATATTTCCAGCCAATCTGATCATTGTCAGATCGGCTGGGCCCAATGCAGAAGCCTCGGCGCACTATGGAAAAACGGGTCCAACGCGCTTGTTGATCGAACCACAGTCGCAATCCTCTGGGTTTCTGAACACTCCGACGGCGTACCTCGTTCGCGCTTTGGCCGCGCTGAGTGATAAGCCGATAGAGACCCAAGAGATGCCGGTGCCGAAAGATGGCCGGGCCACTGAAGCAGGCGGTGCAGTTGACGCAGCGGCATTGCTCGCTCGACTTTCGAAGCTCGTTGGTCGAGACGTCACGACACGCCAAGCGCTGCCGATCACCGTGCCGATCGATCGGCTCAAAACACCGCAATTAAAATAGGACCCGTGCCATGACAGCAGATGGCAATCGCCAGCAGAGACGCGCCGCGCGCACGGATGGTGCGCTGGACACGACCGCGTTTCTCAAGGTCGCTGACAAGTTTATCGATGTCGCCAACCGTCAAAACCAAACAGTGCAAGCAACGGATTTGCACTTGGCGTTTCTTTGGGCAGCAGCACGCTATAACGCCCATGTCGGAGTGAATGTGCTCGACGTCGAGAACCACGAAGCCTTCGTGCAGGACATGGCGAGCCAATACATCGAGATGCTGAGGCAGCATCTCGCCGATCCGGCTTTATCGGGTGACTAGCAGCCACGCTGCTGGACCGGCGCGTGCGATCCATTGGCCGCACCACACACCTTGAGTTTGTGCGCGCTGTCGCCGACATGTACGTCAACGAAAACAAAGCGCGTCGCGACTACGACGACTGTGCGCACTCGACCAGAGGACCCGCCAATGACCGTGACAGCCGCAGCCGTGCTGCAAGCCCTGAAACGCGTCAAAGGCCCTGACCTCGAAGGCAACCTCGTCGACCTTGGCTTGGTGTCTGATCCGATCATCCGGGACGGCAAGGTCTATGTGACAGTGACGATCGATCCGGCGCGCGCGGAAGAATTAGAGCCGTTGCGACAGGCCGTCGAGAAGGTCGTTGAGGGTGTCGAGGGCGTCACAAGCGTGACCGCCGTGCTAACGGCCGATGCACCAGCAGGTGGGGCTACACCATCGCGCTCAGCGCCGGTTCCGTCATCGTCGGTTAAGACAACGCCGGCTGCGACTGACAGTGCACCGCGCGAACATCCGCGTGTGACAGCTGCCCGTGCGGCGTCTGATACGAAACCCGCCGCCGCGCCTGCGACTGCAAAACCGGCCGCTGCCAAACCTGGCGCGACGCCGCCGCCACAAGCCGGTGGTGACCGGCCCAAGGCCGCCGGTGTTCCAGGTGTCAAACACCTCGTTGCCGTCGCATCCGGCAAAGGCGGCGTTGGCAAGTCGACAACCGCGGTCAATCTCGCGCTCGGGTTTCAGGCCAACGGTTTGAAAGCTGGTGTTCTCGATGCCGACATCTACGGCCCATCGCAGCCACGGCTTCTTGGTCTGTCAGGCCGACCGCAGGCCGCCGGGCAAGGCAACATGCTGCGGCCGATGGAAGGCTATGGCCTGAAGGCGATGTCGATGGGCTTTCTCGTTGACGAGGGCACGCCGATCGTGTGGCGCGGTCCGATGGTTGTCTCGGCACTCAATCAGATGTTGCGGGAGGTGGCCTGGGGTGATCTCGACGTCATTGTGATCGACATGCCGCCGGGGACAGGTGACGTGCAGCTTTCGATGGCGCAGCAGGTGCCGCTTGCTGGCGCAGTTATCGTCTCCACGCCTCAGGATCTTGCGCTGATCGAGGCCCGCAAGGGTCTCAACATGTTCCGCAAGGTCGACGTGCCGGTGCTCGGGATCATCGAGAACATGAGCTATTTCATTTGCCCAAGTTGCGGTACGCGATCCGACATCTTCGGCAGTGGCGGGGCTGAAGCGGAAGCGGAGAAGCTCGGTCTTCCGTTCCTTGGTGGTGTGCCGCTGCATATGGATATCCGTGCGACGTCCGATGCCGGTCAGCCGATTGTTGCGACCGATCCTGACAGTGCACACGCGAAAATCTATCGCGATCTTGCGACGGCAACCTGGGCTGGAATTGAGGCCTCGGCGAATGCTCGCATCGACCCGCCGGATCTCAAGATTTCCGATGACCGCAA
>JBCBWG010000221.1:0-5443 GCA_039817205.1 Pseudomonadota bacterium | reverse complement strand
TGGCTGCGCGTGCGGCGTTGTAACGTTGGGATTGTTGGGGCCGTTGTTCTGTCGGTCAGCTTTTCGGGCGAACTTGCCTACGAGATCCATGTGCCAAATTCCCAGCTTTACGCCGCATACCTCGCGTTGCGCAAAGCGGGTGACGCGTTCGGTATGACGCTGTTTGGCTCGCGGGCGGTGGAATCAATGCGCTTAGAAAAAGGGTTCCTGCACTGGAAGGCCGACATTCTGACCGAGTTCGATCCTTACGAGACAGGGCTGTCTCGGTTTGTGCAGATCGAGAAAGGCGACTTTGTTGGTCGGGACGCTCTGATCGAACGCGAGGCGGCGGATCGTCAGAGAACGCTTGTCACACTCGCGCTCAATATGGCCGACGGGCCAGCGCATCCGGGTGCATCGGTTTGGGCTGGTGATCGCGTTGTTGGCACGGTGACGTCAGGAGCGTGGGGACATCGTGTTGAACGCAATCTGGCCTACGCGTTCGTTGACCAGATCGTGGTCGCAGAGGCCACGCCGCTCTCAATCGATGTGATTGGTGAGCGCGTGTCCGCTGCCATTATACCGGCGGCAGCCTACGATCCGGAGCACCAGCGCATGCGCGCGTGACGATACGGATTTTGCGGCCTCAGCTTGCCTTCGAGAGGCAGGTTCGCAGGGAATTGGCCATGTTGCGGATCAGCGTGAAATAGAGGTCCGGGCCGTTGTCGATGGACGCGCCGAGTAAATCGAGTACGGCCGTTTTGGCGCTCGTCCCCTCAGCGACGGTTTTCACAAGTTTCGGCTCAAACTGCGGTTCTGAGAAAACGCATGCCACGTCAAGCCTTTTCACTTTGGCCCGAAGTTCTTTGATGCGCTTGGCGCTCGGCATGACTTCCGGTGACACGGTCACCGAACCGGTGGCTGTCACGCCGAACCGTTTCTCGAAATACTGATAGGCGTCGTGGAACACGATGTACCCTTTGCCCTGGACCGGCTTCAAGGTTTTTGAGACCTCGGTCACGAGGGACTTGAGCTGAGCGACGAGGGCGTCCGCGTTCTTTTTGTATGTGGCAGCATTCGGCGCATCGGCTTTGGAGAGTGCTGCTTCGATCTCACCGACGAGCGCAACCGCGTTCAGCGGATCGAGCCAGACGTGCACATCCGTCTCGTCGTGGCCGTGGCCTTCATGACCTGCGTGCTTGGTTTTTTTTGCGCCGTGGTCGTCATCGTCGTGCTTGGCCTCCTTAGCGCTATGGTCGTGATCGTCGTGCTTGGTTTTTTTTGCGCCGTGGCCGTGATCGTCGTGCTTTGCTTCCTTCGCGCTATGGTCGTGATCGTCGTGCTTGGCTTCCTTCGCGCCATCATCGTGATCGTCGTGGTCATCGCCCTCATGGTGGGCGTGCGCCTCGAAAGAACTGCCCTCACGCATCTCGAGCTTGGTCAGCGACTTGGCATCGATCAGCTCGATAACACGCGCCTTCGATGCGAGGCCCTCAAGTGATTTTTCGAGGAACGTCTCGAGATTATGCCCCATCCAAAAGACCACATCGGCATTTTGAAGTGCGGTGGCCTGCGATGGTTTCAGCGCATAAGAGTGAGGAGATGCTGCGCCGTCGACGATAAGGGTTGGTGTTCCAACGCCTTTCATGACACCTGCAACCAGCGAGTGGATCGGCTTGATCGAGACCACGACGTCAACATCGGCGCCCGCGGCTGTTGTGGCCGATGCTGCAAGAACGGAGAGGCTGGCGAGCCATGTTGCGACGGTGCGCATAATAGACACTCCGCGGATCGTTGACACGTTATGTTGTAACGTTCTTAGAGTGCGTGTCGCAGTCGAGCAAGCGACGAACGAGCGCAAAGGACAGAATGACGGTGCAGTTTGCACAGATTGGCTGGGTCCCGTTTTGACTTCGAGCGAGCCGCTTCTGACGCTTTCAAATGCCGGGCTCCAGCGGGATGCGCGCTGGCTGGTTCAAGGCGTTACAATGTCGATGCATCCCGGTGAGATCGTCACGTTGATCGGTCCGAACGGGGCTGGCAAATCGACGACGGCGAAGATGGCGCTTGGCATTTGGTCCCCAACGGAAGGGCGGGCATGGCGGCGCTCGGGCCTCAAGCTCTCCTACGTTCCGCAGAAGCTGACGATTGACTGGACGCTGCCTCTGACCGTTGAGCGCTTCATGCAGCTGACGGGCCGCATCGACCGCGATGACGTCGAGGCCGCGCTCGCGGAGACGAAGGTCAGCCATCTCAAAAAAGCTCAGATGCAGACGCTTTCGGGCGGCGAATTTCAGCGTGTGCTTCTCGCGAGAGCGATCGCGCGAAAGCCAGACCTTCTTGTTCTGGACGAACCCGTTCAGGGCGTCGATTACGCTGGCGAAGAAGCGCTCTACGATCTCATCAAAACCATTCGCGACCGGCACAACCGCGCTATTCTCTTGATCTCGCACAACCTGCATCTGGTGATGGCGGCAACGGATCGGGTGATCTGCCTTAACGGCCACGTTTGCTGTTCGGGGACCCCAACGTCTGTCGTATCGTCCAGCGAATATCGCGCCTTGTTTGGGACGAGAGCCACGTCCGCACTCGCGATCTATGAGCACAAACACGACCATACCCATCTGAGCGACGGACACATTGAGCGCGCCGATGGCACGGTCGACCTTTAGACTGTTTCCGAAGCAAGCCCGCCGCGTTGCCAACCGAGCGACTGTTGAATGCTAGATGACTTTTTCACCCGGGCTCTGGTCGCAGGCGTTGGCGTCGCGCTGGTTGCGGGGCCGCTCGGTTGTTTCATTGTTTGGCGTCGTTTGGCGTACTTCGGAGATACGCTGTCGCATGCCGCGCTGCTGGGCGTGGCGTTGGCGTTCTTGTTCGAGGTCAACATCACGGCCGCGGTGTTCGTGGTGTCCGTTGGCGTCTCGTTCGCGCTCCTGTTTCTCCGTCGCCACGCCACCTTGTCATCGGACGCGCTTCTCGGCCTTCTGGCTCACGCGACGTTGGCTCTTGGAATGGTGGTCCTTGCGTTTATGAGCTGGGTGCGCATCGACCTGATGGGCTTTTTGTTTGGCGATATCCTCGCCGTCACCAAGCTCGATATCCTGATCATCTGGCTTGGCGGCGCGTGTGTCCTTGGCATCCTCGCTCTGATTTGGCGGCCGCTGTTTGCTGGCACGGTGAGCTGGGAGTTGGCGGAGGCCGAGGGCTTGAAACCGGAACAGGCCAACGTTGTGTTTATGATCTTGATGGCAACGGTCATTGCGATTTCCATGAAGATCGTCGGCGTCCTTTTGATCACGGCGATGTTGATCATTCCGGCTGCTACCGCGCGTCGCTTCGCCTCCGGGCCGGAGCAGATGGCGGTCCTCGCAGCGCTGCTTGGGGGCGTTGCCGTCATCGCGGGGCTCTTCGGTTCCCTCGAATGGGATACGCCGACGGGACCGAGCATCGTAGTTGCGGCGCTGATCGCGTTCCTGGTTTCGCTCTTACCGCTCGCGTTCGCCCGGCGCGCTTGAACGGAGCGCTCGCCCGGCGCGCTCTAACGGCTGATCAGATGCGGTAGCGCGTCATCGCCTGCCGCGTCAGCCAGCCAAGACACGTCTGAAAACCGCGACATCAAGGTTTTTGCCGATCAGGACAATCTTGGTGCGTCGGTCGTCGCTGGGCCAGCTTTCCAACTGATCGATCGGATGGATGAGATGCTGCACGCCGTGGACGACCACCGGGCGGTCAGGGTCGTTCTTGAGCGCGATTAGGCCTTTCAGGCGGAGCAGGTTTGTCCCGGCGTTCAGCTTGAGTGTGTCGATGAACATCTGCAACTGAAGCGGACTGATCGGTTTGTCGACGGTGATCACGTCGCTCCGCACGTCGTCGCCGTGTCGGTTGTGATCGTGATCGTGATGCCCGTGGCCCGGGTGATCATGACCGCTGTGGTCGTGATCATGCGCGGGGGGCAATCGCTCAAGAGCGAGCCACGCGTTCGCGTCCTCGCCTTTTGTGCGGAGATCGTAAGTTCCCGCCGACAACAGTAGATTTTTGAGGCCATCTTCGTCCGTCTGCCGCTCCAGGATCGGCGCGCCGGGATTGATCGCCGCAATCTGCTGTTGGCGTTTGGCCAACGCGTCGTCACGGTCCGATGGCTCCAAGATGTCGGTCTTCGTCAGAACAACCACGTCGCCGAGCGCAATCTGCCGAACCGCCTCATCGTGACCCGATAAAGTGTCGGGTCCGTTGATGACGTCGAAAAGCGTGATCATGCGCGCAAGTGCGAACTGGTTGGTGACAATCGTATCAACCAGCCCAGGCGCCGGTGGTGACAACAGAGAGTTGATGATCGGCACCGGGTCCATGAGCCCGGTCGTCTCGACAATTACGCGTCTAAACGGCCCGATTTTCCGGTCCTTGCGTTGCCGCCAAAGTTCGAACAGCGACTGCTTGATGTCGCTCGATGCCGTGCAGCAGAGACAACCCGTGGTCGTCATCACAAGCTCGTCGCTGAACTCAGCAACCAGATCATGATCAACCTGGACATCGCCGAACTCGTTGATCAGCACAGCCGTTTCGGCAAACGCCGGATCGCGTAGGATGTCGTTCAGGATCGTGGTTTTGCCAGCGCCGAGAAAGCCGGTGAGAATGGTGGCGGGGATCGGGGTCATGGTGTGTGCCACTGTGGTGGGATGCTGGGGCGTTCTTGGCTTCGGGTCACTCGTTGGAGGTCACTTGCTGTAGATCACTGGTCACACAGCTGTCTTGCAAGGGCTGGCCGCGTCGGTCGAGAGCTCAGATGGAGCCCGTCTTTTTCGTTTAACAGGACGCAGGCTTTTTTAGCATTGAGCTTGCATAACAGGTGCTTCGCATTGCGTCCCGTCGATTTTTGCGGGTGCAACCGCCAGCCAACTGCGCGTCCCGAACCCGTTTCAATTTCGCTGATGTTGGCCAAGCCATCCGTGCTGAAAATACGCCCAGTGAGCTTCGCGCTCCGGATCTTTCCGCGGTGGTACGAGCGAGCCCTAAGCCGTTTGTCCACATGACCTTCACAGACATTCGCCGCTTGACACAGCCAACCCTGTGGCATCACGCTCTCGGTGCTCAGGTTCCGGGCGCTCGTACGGCGTGCCGGATAATAGGGAATACGGTGGGGTGTCGGAAATCGCGACATCGATGCCGTAGCTGCCCCCGCAACTGTGAGCGGCGAGTGTGCTTCGCTAAGAGCCACTGGTGGTCCGGATCGGACGCCGGGAAGGTGCGAGGCAAACGTTAGAGCCGTGAGCCAGGAGACCTGCCCGAGCCTGGTCGTTCTTCCCTCGTGCGGTGGGCGCGTCGGATGCGGAAACGCTGTAGCGGCCGCTGTGTAAGCCATTTGGAGCATGCAGGCCAAAAGCGCGTTTCGGGACGACAACGACGACTTTGAAAACAAACGATCGCGAGCCGAGGTGGCGGGATGAGCTCTCGCTAAATTGGC
>JBCBWG010000220.1:0-5474 GCA_039817205.1 Pseudomonadota bacterium | reverse complement strand
CGCGCTCATAGAGTTTAAGGACAAGATCTGATTTTCGTTTTAAATGCCCCTCGCTCTTCCGAATGCCTCGGCGGGCAGAGGCTGCCATGTCGCGCAAGAGCATGCCGCCTTCAGACGCATCTTTCAGACCTGCGTTGCGCCGTTGCGCTTCGTGCAAGAGGGCACGGAGTTTTTCAGATGGCGTGACCGCGTCGTCGATTTCGAGGGCTGCAAGAAAGACGGCATCGTCATCGCTCACGCGAACTGAAAGGGGAACGGACTTTCCAGGCATTGAACGTCTCGCTGGTGGCTGTGTGCACGGTGCTAATGTTGCCATCATGTGAATACATATGTATACATTTATCGGCAGATCAAGGCAATTGGAGCCAAAATCGGCAGCCAAGTGGGCGCGAGGTTAATGATCGGTGTCCGATTGCCGGCAACGCTTGCGGCGTGGTGGCGGGATCGGCTGTGCTGTCAGCACCGAGGTTGACCGGGGATCGCCGCGGCGCCATGGGTGGGGCACCAGTCGGCCGAGCAGCCGCTGTCGGGCGTTTTGGCTTTGTGGCCGGGGACGCGCGGCAGAGGAAAGTCCGGGCTCCATGGAAACACGGTGGCGGCTAACGGCCGCCGGGGGCGACCCCAGGGAAAGTGCCACAGAGAGCAGACCGCCTGACCGCTCCGCGGCCGGGTAAGGGTGAAAGGGTGCGGTAAGAGCGCACCGCGCGGCGGGCAACCGTCGCGGTCGCGGTAAACCCCACCGGGAGCAAAACCGAATAGGGACAGCCGGGCGCGGCTTCGGCTGGCGCCAGATCCGTTTTCAGATCGCTGTCCGGGTTGGTTGCAGGAGGTCCGCGGCGACGCGTACCCCAGATGAATGGCTGCTGCGGAGACGCGCTTCGGTGGGTCTCCAGACAGAACCCGGCTTACAGGCCGACTGGTCTCTCTCGATCATGATTGTGACAACGCGCGTGAACGGGGCGGCGTCTCGCGCGTTCTCCTTCATGTGCAGCTCGCTTCGCCCTAAGATACTCAAAGCGTTCACTGAAATCCTAATCGAGGGCTCGGCGCTGAGCGGTCATGCGTCAGCTATTCGCTTTTTGAACGGCTCTCAATCGCCACCAATTCTTTGACGGGACTGGATTTGTGACGGCCGATGCGCTATGTTTGGGCGAATGCTCATAGTGAGTATATGTATTTCCGACGGGATGCGGCGCAAGAAATGCTCGCTTCGAGCATTGTTGCCCCCGCGGGATTTGGAGGACCAAACTATGGCTGTGACAGTCATCGACCGCACGACCCTCGGTTTAGATCCGCGTGTCGGCCAGCTTTCGGCTGAGCAACTGCGCCGGACGGGCGAGAGCGTTGAAGAACAACGCAAAGTCGAAACACCGTACACGTTCACGCCAGCGCTGGCCCGTGAGATGAAGCCACTGTACGAGCGCGTCAAACACGTCGTAACGCCGCTCGAGTGGCCGGTTTTTGCGCCAATCATTAAGCAAATTAACGAGCTGAAAGCCGAGCGGAATGCGGTGATTCTGGCGCACAACTATATGACGCCCGAAATCTTCCACTGCGTTGGCGATATCGTTGGCGACAGCTTGCAACTCGCCAAGGAGGCAGCGGCTGCCGACGCCGATGTGATCGTGCAGGCAGGCGTCCACTTCATGGCGGAAACGTCGAAGCTGCTGAGCCCTGACAAAACCGTTCTGATCCCTGACATGCAGGCTGGCTGTTCGCTCGCCTCATCCATTACGGGCGAAGATGTGCGGGCCCTGCGTGCGGCTTATCCGGGCGTCCCTGTTGTCACGTACGTAAATACATCAGCAGACGTGAAGGCTGAGACTGACATTTGCTGCACATCAGCCAATGCCGTGCAGGTTGTCGAAAGCCTTGGCGTTGATCGCGTCCTTCTGATCCCGGACGAGTATTTGGCGAAGTACGTCCAGACGCAAACCGACGTTGAGATCATCGCGTGGAAGGGCCGCTGCGAGGTGCATGAGCGGTTTACCGGCGCTGAGTTGAACGAGATGCGGGACGCGGACCCGAGCCTCAAAATCATCGCGCACCCCGAGTGTCCGCCTGATGTGATTGAAGCATCGGATTTCACGGGCTCAACGTCCGGCATGATCAACTACGTCAAGGACAACCGCCCGCCGAAGGTCGTGTTGGTGACCGAATGTTCCATGTCGTCAAACGTGTCGGCCGAAGTTCCGGAGGTCGAGTTTGTCCGCCCGTGCAATCTCTGCCCGCACATGAAGCGGATCACGCTCGAGAACATTCGTGATGCGCTCGTCTTCATGCAGCACGAGGTCACGGTTGATCCGGCCATTGCTGAGCCTGCGCGGCGTGCCGTTGAACGCATGGTCAACCTCACGCACTAGAGCGAGCAAGCCCGGGCGCCGTTAGCCTGGCGCTGGCGTTCAGGCATCGCAACGAGCGCCGCAACTCGCGCTCAAGACGCCGGTTTACGTCTTGTTGTTTGGCTCGAAAGCGCCGTCGCTCGCCTCCGGAGGACCGCATGCAGTCAGGATCAGCTCCGGTCGCAAACCCGGCCGTTACGCTCCCGTCAGAGGTGCCGTCGACGATTATCGTTGGCGGTGGACTTGCCGGTTTGTTCGCGGCGCTGAAGCTTGCGCCGCAACCGGTCACGTTGATCTCGCCCGCACCGCTTGGCGAAGCGGCGTCGAGCACCTGGGCGCAGGGCGGCATTGCAGCGGCGGTGGGCCTCGGCGACACGATCGAGGCCCACGCAGCCGACACCGTTCGTGCGGGCGCGGGCCTTGTCGACGCTGATGTCGCGCTCTCTGTCGCGCGGGACGCAGCGGATCGTATCGACGATCTCGTCGCGTTTGGTGTGCCCTTCGACCGCGATGCATCCGGCGCGTTTCTGCAGTCGCGCGAAGCAGCCCACTCAGAGCCCCGCGTCGTACGCGTCACCGGCGACCGCGCAGGGGCTGCGATCATGCAGGCGCTCATCCGAAAGGTGATCGAAGCGGACCATGTGCGCATCGTTGAGGGCTTCAGCGCCGAAGATTTGATTGTTCGCGATGAGATCATCACCGGCCTGGTCTTGGCCGAGATCAGCGATCCCAACAGACGATTTTCGCTGAGCGGTGCGACCGACATCATCCTCGCAACCGGTGGCGTCGGTGGGCTCTATGCGACGACAACCAATCCGGCCGCCTCGACGGGTCGCGGGATTGCGATGGCGGCGCGCGCCGGAGCGGTCATCGCCGATGCCGAGTTCGTTCAGTTTCATCCAACGGCGATCTCAGTACCGTCCACTGCTGCGGCCGACCCGTTGGCACCGGCGCCGCTCGCAAGTGAAGCCCTGCGCGGAGAAGGCGCGACGCTCGTCAACAGCGAGGGCGTCCGATTTCTGTTGGAGCAACATTCCGATGCAGAGCTCGCGCCAAGAGACATTGTCGCGCGTGCGGTGTTTGCCGAGATCGCCGACGGACGCGGCGCTTTTCTCGATTGTCGAGAGGCCATCGGCGCAGCGTTCGAAAACGCTTTCCCGACAATCCACGCGATGTGCGCTGCAGCTGGCATTGACCCGAGCACCGACCTGATCCCGGTCCGACCGGCCGAGCATTATCACATGGGCGGCGTAAAGACTGACGCGCGCGGCGCAACGACGGTCTCCCGTCTCTGGGCCATCGGTGAGGTTGCGGCGACCGGGCTGCACGGTGCGAACCGTCTCGCATCGAATTCCCTTCTCGAAGCGGTCGTGTTCGCGGCGCGCACGGCGGATGCGGTCAAAGCAAGCCGGTCCCCGGCTTCCATGTCGGCCAGTGTTGACGCACTTGCGGCGACGGACGCCGCGAGCGGTGCAAGCAGGAAAGCAGTTGATCCCGAGCTGCGCCGTGCCGCTCAAATCACCATCCGCGCGATCATGGATCGCGATGTCGGGGTCGTTCGCAACCGGGCCGGTCTTGCAGCAGCTCTGTCCGCCCTCGCCGAGATTGAGGCCAGCGCTGACGGCGATCGTGAGATCGAAAACATGGCCATTGCAGCCCGCTTCATTGCCGAGAGCGCGCTGCGTCGGAAGGCGAACCTCGGCGCGCATTACCGGTCGGACGCCCTGGCGACGGAGAGTGTGAACTCGGATGCGCCCCGGCGGACAACGATGACGCTGGCCGGGCTGAATATGCGCGCGCAACTGACGTCAGGTGAGCTACTTGGCGAATTGATGCAAAGCAACGCGGTGACGTGATGTCGGGTGAAAAACGCAGTTTGCCGGTGCTTCCACCGCAGTTGATCGAGACGGCCGTTGCCGCAGCGCTTGCAGAAGACCTCGGGCTTGCGGGCGATGTGACAACAAACGCCACGATCCCGTCAGACGTTGAGACGACGGCCACGTTCCGCGCACGCGACAAGGGCGTGATTGCAGGCCTGGCGCTCGCAGAGGCAACGTTTCGTGCGGTTGATGCAAAGGTCGCGTTCACGGCCCACGTCGCCGATGGCGCGATCTGCGCTCCGGGACAGTCGATCGCCGTTGCGCAAGGTCCTGCGCGCGCGATCCTGACTGGCGAGCGGGTCGCGTTAAACTACCTCGGCCGGTTGTCCGGAATTGCGAGTTTGACGCGGTCTTATGTTGATCGAATTACCCACACTTCAGCGCGCGTTATCGACACGCGAAAAACCACGCCCGGTCTGCGAGCATTCGAAAAGTACGCCGTGCGGTGCGGTGGCGGTATGAACCACCGCGTTGGTTTATTTGATGCGGTCCTTATTAAAGACAACCACATTGCAGTTGCCGGCGGCGTAAGACCGGCAATCGAAGCTGCGCGCGCTTACGCCGGGCATATGACGAAGATCGAGATTGAAGTCGATACGATCGACCAACTTCGGGACGTGCTTGCGCATCAGATCGACGCGGTTCTTCTCGACAACATGGAACCGGAAACGCTACGGGAAGCCGTGGATTTGGTCGGTGGCCGCGCGCTGACGGAAGCGTCGGGCGGCGTGTCGCTGGAGACGATTGCGCCGATTGCCGAGGCCGGCGTCGACCTGATTTCCGTCGGTGCGCTCACGCACTCTGCGCCCGTTCTCGACATCGGCCTCGACATCGATCTGTAAGCCGAGCGGCCGGAAGCCATCGCAACAATTGAAATCAAGCCTTTTGATCCGATATTATGGATGGAAGGTAATGAAACATCCGAGGCAACACGGTTCGGCTTTTCGACAGACCGACAACAAAGGGAAACAAAAACCAGGGAGGACGACGCCATGGCCTTTGCAATTATTTCACTCTACGCAGTGATGATGTTGGTGAGCGGCGTCCTTGGCGCAGTTCTGGCGGCCGCGAAAAACCGAGATATCTCTGCCTGGACCGCGTGGTGTTTTCTTCTGCCGCCAATGCTACTGCTGTTGGTACTCATGCCGACACATCGCGGCCGCCGTCCCCGGCGTCTGACGCTCGACGAGGAAGATGCCCTCT
Source organism: Pseudomonadota bacterium (assembly GCA_039817205.1). Classification (GTDB taxonomy): domain Bacteria; phylum Pseudomonadota; class Alphaproteobacteria; order Rhizobiales; family Hyphomicrobiaceae; genus JBCBWG01. Next base: position 49 of record JBCBWG010000220.1, on the reverse strand, counting down.
ATTGAGCTGTTGACCCACAACGGTTCGGAACGCTAACCGTGGCGCTCGG
>JBCBWG010000021.1:0-24455 GCA_039817205.1 Pseudomonadota bacterium | reverse complement strand
GACGGGTTTGCTTACGCGGGCGACAGCCTTGCTGATGTCGCCGTATGGCGCGCGGCGGACGAGATCATCATCGCAAGCGAAGATGGTCGCGTGCACAAGTCGGCGGCGTCACTCGGCAAACCGGTGGCGGCAGCGTTCCGCCAGCCGCAAAGCACAGTTCGGACCTGGGTGCGCGCGTGCCGGCTACATCAGTGGTCGAAGAATACGCTTTTGGTGATCCCGGCCATCCTCGGCGGTCTGGCAACCGACCTCGCTGTGATGGGGACCATTGCATTGGGGTTCTTGGCAATCGGGTTGGTTGCCTCCGGCACCTACATTCTAAATGACCTCGCAGATCTGAACGCCGATCGGTTGCATCCAACGAAGCGTCGCCGACCCTTCGCATCGGGCGCTTTGCCGATCGTCCACGGTCTTCTCGCTGCGCCCCTCATGGTTGGTGCCGGGGTCGTCCTTGGCCTTCTGCTTGAACCGATGTTTGCGGCCGTGCTGGCGCTCTACTGCGCACTCACAATCGCCTATTCGCTCCGTCTGAAGCGTGTCGTGTTGCTCGATGCGGTCATCATCGCTGGTCTTTTCACGCTCAGGCTTGTGATGGGCGTGCTGCTTGCCGGCGTCGCGTGGTCGGCGTGGCTTCTGACATTCGCGATGTTTTTCTTTTTGTCGCTTGCGCTCGCCAAACGTCACGTGGAGATCAAGGGTTGCATTGATCGCGGGCTGGCGGTTGCACCCGGGCGTGGATACCAGGCCGACGACGCACCCCTGACGCTGACACTTGGGATCGCCAATGCCGTCGCGTCGGTTCAGGTCCTGGTCCTGTACCTCGTCTTCGAGGCCATGCCGAACGGGCTTTATTCGTCGCCAGCGTTCCTTTGGGTTGTCCCACTCGGCGTCGCGCTCTGGGCCATGCGGATCTGGGTCTTGGCGCACCGCGGCCTGCTCGATGACGATCCCGTGGTGTTCGCGCTGAAAGACGTCCTCAGCCTCGCGCTCGGTTGCGCTGTTGCCGTCGGCCTCGCGCTTGCGATGACGGCTTAACGCGAGGCTGAGAGAACCATGGCGTCGAAACCAACATCGTCATCGTCGGCACGCTCAGTCTCGCCTGCGGCCGGACCGGTCGGTGGCGCGCTCTCAAGCGAGATTGCGCTGTTCTTGATGGCTGGCGGATCAGCCGCCGCCGTAAATCTTGGATCGCGCTGGCTCCTCAGCTTGGTCATGCCGTTCGAAGCCGCCGTCATCATTGCGTATTTGATCGGGATGGTCGCAGCGTTCTGGCTTTTTCAGCGCGTCATCTTCCGCGCTGATCCGGATGCAACGCGCGCGCAAGTTCGCCGCTTCCTCGTCGTCCACGCCGTCGGCATCTCACAGGTGTTTCTGATCAGCTGGTGGCTCGCCGACCACGTGTTCCCGTCGTTCGGCTGGACCCGCTACGGCGAGGATCTGGCGCACTTCATCGGCGTCGCGACGCCGGCCTTCACAAGCTACATCGGCCACAAATTCTATACGTTCCGCTAGCGCGCACGAACGCCGCCCGGAGCGGGGCGCGCCACTTAGAGTAAGGACCTGATGCATGTCACTCAGTCTCCAAGATACGCCATCAGGCGCGCCGTCCAAGAGCCGTCTTACGGGCACGCTGGTCTTCGACATCATGCTGGGTCTGGGCGTGATTGCCTTCTTTGGCATGGTGGGTTTCGCAGCACTTCAAGAAGTGTCTGATCGCAACAGTTATGCAGCGCTTGCAGCGGCCTGGTTGGACGGACGCCTCCACGTCGACAAATGCTTCGACGTCGACTGTGTGACGACGCCTGACGGCCGCGTTTGGGTCATCTTTCCGCCGGTGCCGGCGCTTTTGGCGCTTCCGTTCGTCGCGATCTTCGGGATCAGTTTTTCAGGCTTCCACGTGATCGGCGGCATGCTGTTGGTGCTGTCGGGCGTGTTGTGGCGGCGCAACTTCCGCGCGCTCGGCCTCGATGATCGCATGTCAACGTGGCTTGGCGCTGCCGCACTCTTCGGCACGCCGGCCATCTTCGTTGTGCTCCGGTCCGATCTCGTTTGGTTCTTTGCCCAGACCGTCGCGTTTACGCTCATCACGGCGGCGATCCATGAGGCGCTGCACCGGCAGCGTGCGATGCTCATCGGGCTCTACATTGGTCTGGCGTTTCTGACGCGTCAGATGTCGATCTTCTACTGCCCGCTCATGCTCGCGATGATTATGAACCCGACGCTGCCGACGGTTCGCATTGATCGCGAAGTTATTATGAAAACGCTCCGGATCGCGCTTCCGGTTGCGACGGCGATCGGCCTCTACTTTCTCTACAACTATCTCCGCTTCGGCGCGATTTTCGAAACCGGCTACAGCTTCCTCGAAGAGCCAGCCGAAGGCATCGTGCCGAACGATCCGATCGACAATCGCCTCAACACGAGCGGGCTCTTTTCGAAGGACTACGTGTTCTTCAACGTGATGTACCTGTTCTTTCAGGGCTTCCACTTGCAGTTTACCGGCGACCAAACCTTGACGCCGGTCCGGTTGGACCCGTGGGGCACATCACTTTTGGCGGCCAGCCCGTTCTTGATGATTGCGCTCCTTGCGCCAGTGCGCCGGGAGCTCGTCATCGGCTGGATCACGATTGCGATCATCGCAGGGATCACGCTGTTCTACCACTCGAACGGGTTTTCGCAGGTCAACGGTCAGCGCTACACGCTCGATTGGTTGCCGATCCTGTTCCTCTTTCTCGGCTACGCCATGACGCAGGGCCGGTTCGAGGTCGCGCGCCTTTTGATCCTCTATGCTCTCGGGTTGAATGCGGTGGCGTTTGGCTTGATGGCAGTGGTTGTGTGATCGTCTTGTTATTCGGCGGCTTCGCCGCTCTGGCGGTCAACGCTCAAAAACCCGCCGGATTGGCGCGTCCAAAGCCCGGCATAAAGCCCGCCGGTTCGGAGCAATTCGTCGTGGGTGCCCGTCTCAAGAATGCGCCCCTGCTCCATCACCACAAGGCGATCCATCACGGCGATAGTTGATAAACGGTGTGCGATCGCAATGACGGTTTTGCCCTCCATCAGCTCCATCAATTGCTCCTGGATTGCCGCTTCGACTTCGCTGTCGAGCGCCGAGGTTGCCTCGTCCAGAATGAGGATCGGTGCATCTTTCAGAAAGATCCGCGCGATGGCGATCCGCTGGCGCTGTCCGCCGGACAGTTTCACGCCGCGCTCGCCCACATGGGCGTCGTAGCCACTCCGGCCGTTGACGTCTTCGAGATCTAGAATGAACTCGTGCGCACGCGCCCGTCGCGCCGCGTCAACAACCTGGTCGCGCGTTGCGTTTGGGCGGCCGTAGGCAATGTTGTCGAACACGGACCGATGCAGCAGCGACGTGTCCTGCGTGACAACACCGATGTTGCGACGCAGGCTCTCCTGGCTGACGGCTGCGATGTCGTGACCGCCCAGACGGATATGCCCGGACTGAATGTCGTAGAGGCGAAGAAGCAAGCTGACGATCGTCGTTTTGCCCGCGCCCGATGGCCCGACAAGGCCGATCTTTTCGCCGGGCGCAACGGTCAAGCTCAGATCCCGAAGCGCTGGCAATGTGCCGCCGTAAGCAAACGTCACCCGATCGAGAACCACGGGGCCAGCGCTCGGATTGAGGTCGGGCGCCTCTGGTCGATCAACGATTTTGATCGGTTGAGACACGGTGTCGATGCTGTCCTGAATGTTGCCGAGGTTGCGGAACAACCCGCTGATCATGAAGCTTATCCAGCCGGACATGTGGTTAAGACGGAGGACGAGCCCAAGGCTTGCGGCAAGCGCGCCAAGCGTAATCTCGTTCCATTGCCAGAGTGTGATGCAGAGCCATCCGGCGCCGACCATCAGGATGCCGTTGAGCGCGACCAGACAAAAGCGCAGGCCGGACACGTACCGTCCAAGCGCTCTCACGGCGTCGAGGTTGTCTTCGATGCCGCTGCGGATAAAGCTGTCCTCGCGCTCGGTTCCGGCAAACAATTTGACTGTTTGAATGTTGGTGTAGCTGTCGACCAAACGCCCGTTCACCGTCGCGCGCCGCTGCGCCATCACACGAGATCGCTGCCGGATTTCGCCAAGCGTCAGGTAGAGCAGAGCAAAATAACCGGCGAACCACCCCGTAAGCAGAAGAGCCAAACGCCAGTCGACTGTCGCGAAAAGCCCGATCGTGACGATGCCGAAAATGACGAATTGCAGAACGCCCTGAATGAGGTCGATCAGGAAATCGCCAACCGCTTGCCCCGATTGCATTACCTTTGTCGCGACCCGGCCCGCGAAATCATCCTGGAAGAACGCGTAGCTCTGCCGGATCACACGCTGATGGCTCTGCCAGCGTGTCATGTAGAAGAGGCCCGGCACAATTGTCTGTTCGGAGACGACGGACGTGAGGCCCATCGAGAGTGTACGCAGGATCAGGACGACCGCCGCCATCACGAGAAACATCGTGCCGTGCTCGGACCAGACGGTCGCCCGATCAGCATCGCGAAGTGTGTCGACCAGGATGCCGACCGATGCGTAGAGCCAAGCCTCAATCAGGCCCGTCGTGGCGCTGAGACCGAGAAGCATGAAAAGCGGCCAGCGAGACTGGCGGATGAAATAGAGGAGGAACCGTCCGGGCTGATCGGGCAGGTTGGCTGAGGGCGGTGCCTTGAACGGGTCCAACCACGTCTCGAACGGATGAAACAGCCACCGCATGACCGGCCTTTGTTGCTTGTTGTGCGCCAATACTTTGAAACGCATTGCCGGTCGCTTCAGACTTGAGCACGCGTTTCGTCAACGCATGCGTTTCGTCATCGCACTGGGCCTGTGATCGCACCGGGCCTGTGATCGCACCGGGCCCGGCATCGCACTGGGCCTGTGATCGTGCCGGGCCTGTGGTCGTGCCGCGCTCGTGGATCCTACTCCGCGGCTTCGCTTGCCGGCGTGTCGACGAGGAACCCGCCGGACTGCCGCGACCAGAGTTCGGCATAAAGACCCCCAGCTTTGATCAGGTCTTCGTGCCGCCCTTCTTCGACGATTGCACCCTCGTCGATGATGACCAGCCGGTCCATGGCAGCAATCGTTGACAGGCGGTGTGCGATGGCCATCACCGTTTTGCCCTGCATCAGATTATAGAACTGCTCCTGGATCGCGGCTTCGACCTCGCTGTCGAGCGCAGACGTCGCCTCGTCGAGGATCAGAATAGGTGCGTCCTTTAGCAGAACGCGCGCGATCGCGATGCGCTGACGTTGGCCGCCGGATAGCTTGACGCCTCGCTCGCCGACATGCGCGTCGTAGCCGGTGCGGCCCTTCCCGTCTTCAAGCTTCAAAATGAAATCGTGCGCTTCCGCGAGCTTGGCCGCCTGAATGGCCTGCTCAGCTGTCGCATCTGGGCGACCGTAGAGAATGTTGTCGAGAACGGAGCGATGCATCAGGGAGGTGTCCTGCGTCACCATGGCGATGTTCGCGCGCAGGCTCTCCTGCTGCACCTTGGCAATGTCCTGTCCGTCGATCGTAATGCGCCCGCCTTCGAGGTCGTAGAACCGCAACAACAGATTGACGAGTGTCGATTTGCCAGCGCCTGAGCGCCCGACGAGGCCAACCTTTTCGCCCGGCGCAACGTTGAGCGACAGCCCATCGATGACGCGCGGTGTCGCTGCATTGATGGCTTTGCCGTAGTTGAAGCAAATAGCCTCGTACTGGATCGCGCCGTTTGGAACGGTCAGCGGCTTCGCGTTCTCTGCATCGACCACTTCGCGATCGCGCGCGATCGTATCAATGCCGTCGCGAACGGTGCCGATGTTTTCGAACAGCTGCGCCATCTCCCACATAATCCAGTGCGCCATGCCTTGGAGGCGGAACACGAGGCCGACGGCAAATGCGATGACGCCCGCCGTGATCAGGTTGCCGCTCCAGAGCCACAGACCGAAACCTGTTACGCCAACCATGAGCGACGCGTTGAGCATGATCAGGGCCGTCTGAACCTGCAGCGAGATCCGCATCTGCTGGTGCACGTTGGCGAGGAACGGCTCCATACTTTCGCGCGCATAGTCATCTTCGCGCTGGGCATGGGCGAACATCTTGACGGTCGCAATATTCGTGTAGCTGTCGACGACGCGCCCTGTGACAACCGAACGGAGTTCTGCCTGTTCTTCGGAAATGGACCCGAGCTTCGGCAGGAAATAGGCCAGCGTGCCGACGTAGGCTGCAAGCCAGAGAACCATGGGGATCGCGAGCCGCCAGTCGGCCCACGCAAACATGATGAGAGCGGTTGTAAAGTAGACACCGACGTAACAGCCGACCTCGGCGATCTTGATGACGATCTCACGGATCGCGAGCGCCGACTGCATCACCTTCGTTGCAACGCGGCCTGCGAAATCATCCTGAAAAAAGTTCATCGACTGGCGCAGCAGATAGCGGTGCCCCTGCCAGCGGTTGCGCATGGGGAAGTTGCCGAAGATCGCGCAATGATAGATCGCATCCGAGGCGAAGTTCAGAAGCGGCAAGATCACGATCGCCAGCGCGCCCAGAAGGAGAAGTTCGGTGCCGTAGGTCTCAAAGAAGGTCTCGGGTGGCGTCTTGCCGATCCAGTCGATGACCTGGCCGATCCCCCAAAATATCAGCACCTCAAGTATTGCGACGCACACGGTCATGACCATCGCGAGCACGATCCAGAAGCGGAACGGGCGCGCGAAGTACATCATGAACGCCCAGAAGGACGTCGGCGGTTTGGCTGGCGGCGCTGCGGGAAACGGATCCGTACGGGTTTCAAGCCAGCGGAACAGCGGCTCGATCGTAATGAGCTTGGGCATGGTTCTCACTCATGGCATCTAAGACGTCGCATGGGACCGGAGGCGATAACACGGTCACAGATGGCAAACACACGTCGATTTTGCAGTTCAGCCGTGCTGCTTATGTGGGCTGCGATCTGGCGTCCAGCAACGGCCGCGCGTTCCGAAGCGCTTTCAGAGCGGTGCCGGTTCGAGCGACAGGACCAACGGGATATTGCGTCACAAAACGCCGATTGCCGCCCGTTGGACCGCTAGGGCCACGGGACACCGAAGCGTTGTTCGAATGAGTAGGGTTTAAATCGCAAGCCCAGCGGGGCGCCTTGGCGTCTGCCAATCGCACACGCTTCGCACCTTTTGGCGTTCGCACCTTTCGTAGGTGTGCCACTGGACCGTCTCAAGCATGGAGCACTTCTTCTGAGTGGCGCAGACAATAATGCGCCCGCTGAGTTCCAAGCTTTCGGACACGCCGATACCACGTTCGTGGTTCCCGGTCAGCAAGCTGCCAACGCTGATCGCGCAACAGATCACGATCAGCACATTTGATAGCCACAGCGCGTCCCGCCGGTCGATCGCCTGGAGCGGGGCGCAAACAACGCGTGCAAACGGTTTGTCACGGTGGGCATGAATAGTGACACGGTCACCCGGCTGCATGGTGCCGATGGTTTGCCGAACCCGGCGGAAAAGGCTCGAAAAAGGGCTCTGAAGTGTGAGGGGGTCGCCGTTCGCGGTCTCAATTTCGAACTCGGCGCGGTGCTTGAACCAGCTCTCCCGGGACACGCCGACATAGTTGGCCTCGAACTTCTCGCGCGTCGCTTTCATGCCAAACCGCATCAGTTCAACGAAAGCGACAATGATGGCAGAGTTCAAAGCGAGAAGGACGACGACGCTCAATACAGCGGTCGCGATTGCGATGAAAAGATAGGTCATAAGCACCGATGCCCGTTACAACCGAGGCCGGGTGTTTCTGTCGAACCGACCGCCATGGTTTGTAGCTTACGCCTTCAACGATGACCGGGGATAGAATGTGCGAGTTAGCTTCGCTTAATGGTAAACGGGCCATCGCTAAGCGCGCCGACATGAGGCTCACACCAACGCATCATGTGCGTCGTTCGGCGATGCCGAGGAGTTCGCGGGCCTGAGCGGGTGTTGCGATCTCGCCGCCTAAATCGCGGATCATTCGGACGGCCTTCTCGACCAGTTCATGGTTGCCAGCCGTTTTCTGCCCACGCGAGATGTAGAGTGTGTCCTCCATCCCGATGCGGCAGTGCCCACCCAGGATGTAGGATTGCGCGAGCATCGTGAAAGCGTGGCGGCTCGCACCGAATGCGGCCCACTGGCAGTTCTTTGGAAGTTGCGAGACGGCGTAGGCCATGGTCTCGGCGTTCGAGGGAAACCCGTAATTAATTCCGGTGACAATTTGGAACAGCGCCGGTGTCTTGAGCGTCCCATCCGCGATGAGGTCGTGAGCGAGCGCGATATCGCCGACGTTGAAGACCTCAAGTTCCGGTTTGACGCCGGATGCATACATCCGCTCGGCCATAATGCGAATGGAGCGGGGCGAGTTGATCACGGCGCCACCCCCGAACCATTGCGTGTTCAGATCGAGCGTACAGACTTCCGGCTTCAGTTCGATGATATGTTCGGTGCGAATTTCCGGCGTCGTCAACATGGTGCCGGGCGCGGGCTTTGCTGGGTCGTCATCACGCGGCAAGTAGCGCCCGCCCGGTCCAGTGGTGAGGTTGACGATGAGGTCTGACCCATCATCGGCGATGCGCTTCATGACTTCGCGATAGTACTCGAGGTTCATACTCGGGCGCGCCGTATCCAGCTCTCGCACGTGCACGTGGCAGATCGCGGCTCCGGCTTCGGCCGATGAGATGCAAGCGTGCGCGATCTCTTCCGGAGAGACGGGCAGGTTGGGGTTTTGCTCTGGCGTGCCGAACGAGCCTGTGACGGCAGCGCTGAGAATGGTTGGGCGATCGGCTGGCATCGTAGCTCCCGCGCGATGAAGTGGCGTCCTCCCTCATGCTAGCGCGGTTGCTCGAAGCTGTCGCCCGCAGCTTTTACGTCGTCCCTCAGTTGTTCTTTCGATCAGGGTCAACCGACTCGCTGTCGCTCTCGAGTTCGGCTTGCACTTCTTCGGAGTGGTACTCTTCGGCCCACTGCACGGCCACTTGCGACGCTTGCGGGGTTACCGCCACGTAAGGACCTTGCGCTTCGGCCGGGAGGCTTTCGCGTCGGATCATGCGGAAGATCGTAAAAACGAGAAGGCCGGCACCGATCGCGGCCAACCACAACGGATAGCTGCCAGGGCCGAACTGGCCCATGAGAACGCCGACAACGAGCGGGCCAACAACTGCGCCCATCGACATGATCAAGACAAGGCCGGAGCTCGCGCCGACAAGCTCGGTGGGCTCCAGGTAGTCGTTTGTGTAAGCGATGCTCAGCGCGTGGATGGACAAGCTGAAGCCACCGACAACCGCAAATGCGAGAAGGAAAGCTGTTTCGCTGCGATCGGCGAAGAGCGCGGCAACGAGTGCCGAGAGGCATGTGACCAGCGCCGTCAACCCGATTGCGAGGCGGCGGTCAATAATGTCGGAGAGGCGGCCAACGGGGTACTGAAGGGCGGCGCCGCTCAATATGACGATGCTGACGAACAGCGTAATCTCGAAGATGGAGAGCCCACGGGCCTGCGCGTAAATCGCCGCCATGCCAAACACGCTGCCGTTGATCAAGCCGGCGGCGAACGTTCCAACCGCCCCGAGCGGCGAGACGCGATACAGACGGAGCATCAAGACCGTTTGCGTCTCCGGCGGTGGCGGCGATTGCGTGGCTGTCAGAAGCATCGGCACAGCCGCGATCGAAATCAGAACCGACGTGACCATGAAGAGCGATGTCGTCTCGGGGCTCGCGGTGACCATCAATGCCTGCCCGCCGACGATCCCGCCGAAGGACACAACCATGTAGGCTGCGAGCAGTCGTCCTCGATTGGCGTTGTCAGACGCTTGGTTGAGCCACGCTTCCGCAATGACGTAAATGCCGGCGAAACAGAAACCGCTGAGGATGCGCATCACAATCCACACGGTTGGGTCAACGACCGTCGCCTGGACGAGAATTGCGATAGACCCGACGGCTGCGAGCGCGGCAAACACCCGGATTTGGCCGACACTCTTGACCGCGCGCGGTGTCCAAACGGCCCCCGCCATGAAGCCCGCGAAGTAGCCCGCCATGAGAAACCCAAGCAGCTCGCTCGAGTAACCCTCAATCCCGGCGCGCACGCCGAGCAGCGTGGCTTGCAAACCGGAGCCGACGCTTAACAGCCCGACGCCGAGAAGAAGCGGCCACGTCTGGCCAAGCATTGCGGCAAACGTCGCAACGGGCACAGGCGCCGCTTCGCCGTAAGTTGGCGCCGACGTGACGGGATCAGACCCTGACAAAGCCATGGTCGTCCTCTGGGATCAAAGGGTGTCGGGGCGCGCACCAAAATCTCGCGCTCGATGCCCGAAGACTAGACGATGTCAGGTCGGCCTTATTGCTTCAGTGCGAATTGCGTTTCGCTCAACACGACGCGGCGCCCCGTCGCGACAGGCTTTCTGAGGCCAGGACAGACCAGGACAGATAAGCCCATTGATTTCCGTCGTCGGGCCGGGGCATCTGGTCGGCGAGACAAAATCTGATTGCGGGCCGGTCGGGTGGGCCGATCACCGACCGCCTTTTAAATGCGCCCGAAAACTCTGAAGGAGCCCCGCCATGCCCGCCATGAAAGACCTGAATGCCGACGTTGATCCCGGCGGCCTCCTTGAGTTTTCCGTTGTCTTCACCGACCGCTCGCTCAACCACATGTCGCAGGCGTTCCAGGGTGTGATGCGCGATCTGCACAAAGGGCTGACAGGTGTCTATAACGCAGCGGACGTCGCAATCGTGCCCGGCGGCGGCTCGATAGCCATGGAAGCCGTCGCGCGGCAGTTCGCAACGGATCGACGCGTGCTGGTCGTTCGCAACGGCTGGTTCTCGTTTCGCTGGTCGCAGATTTTCGCCGCCAGCAACCTGCCGTCGCGTGAGACGGTTCTGAAAGCCACACAGATCAGCGGCGAGGCTCAGTCGCCGTTTGCACCGCCGCCCGTCGAAGAGGTTGTCGCCGCCATCCATCGCGACAAGCCACATGCCGTTTTTGCTCCGCACGTCGAGACATCCGCCGGCATCATCCTTCCCGATGCCTACATCAAGGCCATTGCCGATGCCGTCCACGACGTCGGCGGCATCCTCGTGCTCGACTGCGTCGCCTCCGGCTGCGTCTGGGTCGATATGGCGGCAACGGGCGTCGATGTTCTGATCAGCGCGCCACAGAAAGGCTGGAGCGCCTCGCCGAGCGCCGGGTTGGTCATGTTGAGTGAGCGTGGCGTTGAAGAGCTGGGTCGGACCAAGAGCAACTCGTTCGCCCTTGATCTTGCCAAGTGGCACCAGATCATGGGTGCGTATGTGAATGGCGGTCACGCCTATCACGCGACCATGCCAACGGATTCGCTTCGTTCATTCCGCGACACGCTGATCGAAACCGGTGACTTCGGTTTTGCCGCTGCCAAGTCCGCTCAGTTCGAACTCGGCGGTCAGGTCCGCACCCTGCTCAGTGATTTCGGCCATAAGAGCGTTGCTGCCCCGGGCTTCGAAGCTCCGGGCGTGGTTGTGAGCTTCACAAACGATCCGGCCATAAAGTCGGGTGCAAAATTCGCAGCGGTCGGCACGCAGATCGCAGCCGGTGTGCCGCTCGAAATCGGCGAGCCGGACGATTACGCAAGTTTCCGGATCGGTCTCTTCGGGATCGACAAACTGAAGGACATTCCAACGACCGTTGGCAACTTGCGTCACGCGCTCGAGCGGGTCGCCCAGCACCCGTGAGTGGGCTCTCGCTGGCCGCCTGAACGGGCCAGTCGATGCGGCTTGCCGGGTCGGGCGCCGTTGGGTATAGACCGCACCCGGTGATCGGTCGGCGGAGTGTGGCGCAGCCTGGTAGCGCACCTGCTTCGGGAGCAGGGGGTCGCAGGTTCAAATCCTGCCACTCCGACCAAAACCGGATTGCGACGTCTTTATTGAAATGCAGCGGACAGGTGGCCTCACGGAGTTTGAGCGCTGCCGGAGGCGCGGAACTCAGGGCGGACCTCGGGTGACGGATACGGTTCTCGGCATCATCGGAGGCAGCGGGCTCTACGATCTTCCAGGGCTGACGGGCGAGACGTGGACAAAAATCGAGAGCCCGTGGGGCGCACCATCCGACGAGGTGCTGTTCGCCGAACTCGACGGGTTGCCGGTGCGATTTCTCCCCCGCCATGGACGTGGGCATCGCATTGCCCCGACAGACATCAATTATCGTGCAAACATTGACGTCTTGAAGCGCGCGGGCGTCACCGATCTTGTCTCAGTCTCGGCGTGTGGCTCGTTCCGCGAAGAGCTTGAGCCCGGCCGCTTTGTGCTCGTCGACCAATTCATCGACCGGACCCGCCTTCGGGCACAAAGCTTCTTTGGCACCGGCTGCGTCGCCCACGTGTCGCTCGCCGATCCGGTCAGTCCGTTGCTGGTCGACAGCTTGGAAACGGCCTTGAAAGCGGCCGACATTCCGCACGCGCGCGGCGGGACCTATGTTGCGATCGAGGGTCCGCAATTCTCCACCCGTGCCGAAAGCCTCTTGTTCAAGTCCTGGGGTTGCGCGGTGATCGGCATGACCAATTTGCCAGAGGCGCGTCTCGCTCGTGAGGCTGAGCTTTGCTACGCGACGGTCGCGATGGTGACGGACTATGACTGCTGGCACGAAGACCACGACGAGGTCGATGTCGCAGCTGTTCTCGATGTCATGAAAGCCAACACTGCGAAAGCGCAGGCTTTCGTTGCCGAACTTGGCAAAACGATTCCGCGACAGCATCCAGCCTGCCCGGTGGGTTCGGATCGCGCTCTCGATGTTGCGATCATCACAGCCCCGGACGCGCGGGACCCGGGGGTCGTCGCCAAACTCGATGCGGTTGCGGGCCGCGTCCTCTGAACGGCGTCCTCGACTTTAACTTGCGATCGGACTTGCTCCTGCTCGGACGCCAGTGCCGCAGCGATCTCCATTGAAATTGAGCGCGTCCTGCCGAGCACAGCTTGGGGCCGAGGCCGCCGAGCTGGCCTCGTTGACCATGATCCTCCTTATTCAGATTTTGAACTGACTTAAGATCAAACAGCTATAGGTTGTTGATTTTAAATGAGCGGATCCGTAGTAGGCTATGTCCCGGGGGCGTTGCATCCAGAACAACCGAGCCAACGGTCAGGCAGAAGTTGCGCTGTGGCGTGGGTCTCTGTGCGCTTGGCGCGGGGGCTCGCATGAACATGAGCAATCGCATCGTTTTGCTTTGAACGTCCGCGCGTCTGGCCGCGACAAAGCAAACTCGGCACGGGTCGTGCGTATGCCGACCGAGCGGTGTTCCGGCGCCGCCGGTTGAGAGCGTTGAGGAGTTGGGCATCACATGGCTGCGTTGAGTTCTGTCCAAGGCGTTAATGGTTTATCGGCACGCGGCGATGGGCTGGCCGAAACGAAACCGAACTCCGGTCGCGCCGAGAGTGGTCGCGATGTCAGCGCAGGCCCAGACGCCCAAGACCTCGGCTCATTTGTTTTGCCGCGCATCAGCCAGGCGCGCCATATCTTCATTACGGGCGCAACAGGTCTCGTTGGCAGTTATCTCGTGCGCGATTTGCTTGATCGGACGGGCGCAACACTCACCTGTTTGGTACGGAAACCGCGCTTTGCAGCGAATGGCCGGGCCCGACTGAAGGCCAAGTGTCTGGAGGCCGGCGTCGCGCCGGATGTCTTCGAGAAGCGGGTTCGCGTTGTCTCTGGAAGTGTTGAGCGTCCGGCGCTTGGTCTGTCGGCTGACGACTACGAAACGCTCAGCACCGACGTCGACACGGTTTTCCATCTGGCCGCCAAACTCAATTATCTGGCGCCCTTGGCAGCGCTGTCCGAGATCAATGTCGGTGGTACCGAAAACGTTTTGCGCCTCGCGCGCACCGGGCAAACCAAGACGTTTCACTACATGTCGTCGTCCGGTGTCTACATGTCGCTCGACGCCGCCAACTTGGGCTACCTCACACGCACGATCCCGATCGAGCAGTACGACCGCCATGTGATCGGTTATCTGCATTCGAAGTGGCATGCCGAAATGTTGGTGCGGGCTGCACGTGACGCGGGCCTGCCGGCGCTGGTCTATCGCCCAAGCTTTATCGGTGGGTCGCTGGAAAGCGGCTACCTGCCGGACCGTGATGTCACGCGGCAATTTTTGACTGCGTGCCTTGAGATCGGAGCTGTCCCGAACGTCAATTTCTCGATCGATGTCGTCCCTGTGGATGTGCTTTCAAAGGCCGTCGTCAACGTCGCCGACCGTGAGCGGCACCGTTTTCTCGATATCAATCTGTGCAACCCGCATCCGGATGACATCGGCGCGCTCGCGCATGTCTTCCCGACGTTCAAGGGCCGGAAGCTGCGCACGGTCAGCTACGATGAGTGGTGCGGTTTGCTTGACCGCGGCATGCCGACGTATGCGAAAAAGCTCATGCGCTGGGCGACGCGGCCGACACCGGAGGCGCCAGACGGCCTGTTCCGACAATTCACAAAGGTGGAACCGGCCAAAGCGTGCGATATCGATATGGAGTATGCGCTCGCTGGAAGCGGTATCACATGCCCCAAGGTCGATCGGGAGATGATTGCGGCCTACGCGAATAGCCTCATGTAGACCGTTATCGGCTTGCGGGTTTGCTTCGCGACCTTGGGCTGACGTTGGATCTTGATGTCAGCTTTTGCGATGTCTCATCAGCCTCAGGCTGTCGCCTGCATGTCAACCACGCGGGTGGCTTCTCGGGTTCGGGTGACGCGGTCGCCCCATCTCCCATCGAAGTCGGCCACCAGCCGCTTGAGACCGGCGCTCCCTTCAATGGATGCCAGGCCATTTGTGTCATCGAACATGTAGTAGGCGGTGTGGACGCTCGGATCGTCCAAGTTCCAACAGCGCCAGCCGCGGCGGGCACCGAATGTCGCGAGTGCATCGGGCATGTGGTCGGTCTGATACCACTCATCGAAAGCGGCTCGGTCGGCCGGGTCGGCGACAACAGATCTCACAACGAAAATGCCACTACCATTCACTGGCCTGTCCTAACCCTTCCCCGAGTTGCACCACCCATGTCCTTGACGGCATCTCACGCATCGCACAAGCGCTGAAGATCGGTCGACGCGCGTCCATCCAGTTATCGTGTGGTCGCGAATGCGGCGCGGCCCCAGGCTGGCAAGGATTGCGAAGCTGGGCTTGGCGCAGCCTTCTGACGACGCTGAACCGGCGACGACGAGGTTGGATTGGTCCGACCCAAGGCTGAGCGCTTGCTCCGGCGGATAGACGCTGGTTTTGGTTTGCGACGCTGTGCGGTCGCGCGCGATCTTGTCTTGGTCTTAACTGGTTTGACCGCGAGTGCCGGATCGGGCTTTGCAATCGCCGCGCGCTTCTGGGTTGGTGTCTCGGACCTTTGCAGCGCTGTTGGAGCCTCGCCTGTTTTGGCCGTCGCAACACCACCCTCTGTCCGAGCGGGAACATGCTCGAGTGCGCGGGCGGCTGTCGTGGCCGCCGGAGCGCGCTCTCGTGTGACTGAAACCGGCCGCACGGTCACGACGCGCGTGGAGGGCTGGTGGCGCGGTTGTGACGAAGAGGCGGTGGCGGCTGCCGCTCGCGCTGCTCCGATCGCAAAGTGCGCGTCAGAAACTCCAAACGCGAAACGCGACGCGCTAGTTGCTGCGATCGCGCTCGCCGTATCCGCGATGACGGGTGTCAGAGCGTTTGCGAACTGCTGCGGGGCAACGCCGCCTGAGCCGACCTGCTCGAAAGCGGCATGCGCTGCAAAGCTCAGCGCGACGACCGCCGGCACACCCTGAGCGCCAAATTCAAACCGGATGTCGGATGCTTTTGCGACGGGGGCAATCGGGGTTGCCCCTTGACCCTCAGCCAAGCGCAGCGTCTGCGGCTGCGCGAGCGCCAGCTGTCCGGCGTCGGCCGACTGTGCGCCGCCAACCGGTGGTTCCGGCAGCGATTTCGCCATGCCGGAATTGAGGACGATCCCAATGGCGATCGCGGCAAACGTCACGATGACAAAGGACGGCGATGCAAATTCGATCAGCGCGCCGCTGGCCGATGACATCCAACCCTTGCGCTCTTCTGTCATGCGCGGGCGATGGGTCGTCGTCAGGGTCTTTGGCAGGACGAGATCGTGGGCCGGCTGCGCATGCGGAAGGTAGACCGAAGGTTCGGCTCGATGACGATGCAACGCGGCCGATGAAGCGCCGGCCCGTTGTTGTGCCTGCTCAAATTGCGCCTGCTGAGATTGCACCTGGTCAGATTGCACGGGGTCAGATTGTACGGGGCCTGGTGCGGCCGGATCGTCGCCACCGATCGTCCCAGCGAGCGTCGCGACAAGATCGCTCGGCGGCGTAAAATCCATGTCGTTTGCGTCCGGGGCATAAGCGCCAAGTGCGTCCCAGCTCTTGCGGTCAGCGGCAGGCCAATCCAGGCGCAAGCTCGGCTCGCGCTGAAACCCGTCCGTCTCGCCCGGCGCATTGAGAGCGTCGCCGTCGTTGCGATCCTGCGCTTCCTGCTTCCATTTTGCGAAACTGCCATACATGCGATCGCCCCCTTGGTCGCCTTTACAAGCTGGCGACCGCGCTACGCGTTATTCGGTTGCGTCCCGGCTTTGTTGCTCGGTCCACATCGTTCCAGTCCAACTCCAGGCCCGTTTCCCAGATCCCACGGTTCCTTCGTGGGTTCTCAAGTGAGCTTGGCCCTTTTCCCGTCTCAAGCGCATATCGGGTCGGGGCCGCATCCCAATCCGCTCGCTGATCCCGTCCACCTACGTGTCAGACGTCCGCTTTGGGTGAACTCCAATTCAAGCAAACCAAGTCCACAGCCGCGAGCGATGCTGCGCGGTCGGCGGCGGTGGTGGCGCCGTCATCGAAGACGCCGCTAGAGGACTTTGAGGAGATGTCTGGGCCGCTTCCGGCGCGACGCCCGCGGGGGCCGACGATACCGCTGGAAGAGGTGGCGGTGCCGCGTCAGTTACGGTTGCGGCCTCCGGCGCGGCGGGCGCTGGCGCAGTCAATTGCCGTGGTGCCGGTGGCAGCGTGATACGCCAGCTGTTTTCGACTTCCGCCTGCGTTCTCAGCCGGTTGCGGATCATGACTTCCGACATCGGCACGGTGAACGCGTAGTGCCCGCGGCGGCTCCGATAGATCAAGCCACGGTCGCAAAGGGCGGTCAGGAGCTGCGTTGCCTGCGCGCTCGCGTAGCTGCCACGGCTCAACTCGGCGAGTTCACGCGCCGTAAAATCCTGGCTTTGGCCGATTGGGCGACTTGCGATCAGACCGAGAAAATGACGCTGTTTGTCCGTCGTCTTGTTCCAGCGCGAAGCAAATAATCCCGCATCTAAGCGTCTTAGAACGCCCTCATCGGGGAATGCACTTGTCTCGATGAATCCGCCGTTCGCGACCATCTTTTCAAAAAGTTCGCGGCCGAAGAACTGGATGAGATACGGATAGCCGCCAGCGAGATCGACGACTTTGTTCAAGAGGTCGTCGGAGGCGTAAAGTGGTGGCATGAACGAGTTGAGCGGCTCGCGCAGGGCACAGTCCGTGTCCGCTCGGCTCAACCGGTCGAGTTCGAGTACATGGAACATGCGCTCTGTGTAGGTGCGGGTGTTGGTCAGCGCATCGAAGATCGCAGGCAGTCCGCTGAGCACGAGAACGCATGGCGCAGCGCCCGCTTTCTTTTGCAGGTTGGACACCGTCTCAACCAGGACCGAGAGCGGGAACTCGTCGTTCTGCGCATGATCGTGCAAGCATTGCGCCTCGTCGTAGGCGAGCACCAGACCCTTGAAGGGCGAGTGCTCAACTACAGAGAGAACCGTTGCAATCGTTGCGTGCATTTTGTCGGCTGCGTGGCCCGGGATCGTGTCGAAATATCGCTTCAGGGTTTCGAAATACATCCGATGGCTGGCGCGGCCATCGAGCGAACGATCAGGCTTGAGAGCGGCATTGAAGTACTGAGTTGCCCGCTCGTCGAGCATCGCCGTGTTCAGCACCTCGGCGATGTCGGCCAAGATTCGGATGCAGAGACGTTCTTCCGTAAGTGTCGACGTTTCCGAAAGATCGTTGCCAACCCAAAGCCAATTTTCGGCCTGCGCAATCCGCTTATATTCTTCGACGAGAACCGTCTTACCGAAGCCGCGCAGGCCGGTAACCAGAACATTCTCTGTAATAAGCGACTGCTGCAACAGCTGGCGGAAGTGCCGCCGCTCCTGCTCGCGGCCACCGAGAACCGGTGGCATGTGCCCCGCGCCTGGGCGGTAAGGGTTCTCAATCGGCGCCTGATCCATCTTCGGTACTCACACACTCAACGCTTTGCCGAACTGACGTCGCAAACTGCTTTGAAAACAGAAGCTTGACGCCGGCCAATGTCGCCGATTTTTGGCATCCGGCCCGAGAGCCATCGCCGCCAATCTCAGCGACATTGTGTTATCTCGGGCCTCGCATAAGTGGTTGGTTTTGCCAAATTCGCCAAAACTGCTGCGTGTGTCAGGGCTTTCAAAATCTATCGTTTTGAGAATAACAGAGAATATTCCCGCGTTTTTTGCGCGATGCGATGAACGCGAATCATTTACCGAAGTTATCCACTGTTTCCACAATTCATCCACAGCTCCTATCCACAGAATTCCTCTGTAGAAAGTGTTTCACGTAATGCGAGATAACCGGACGATTGTTCAAATGAAACCGGAGAAATCCGCGCTGATCGTTGCTGCGCTAACCTGACAGTCCGTCGTCGCCCTTTCTCGGATGTGTGGCCCGTTGCGCCCTGAGATCCCGAACGTCGGCGGCCCGCGCAAAAAGGTGTCCTCCGCCCAGACCGTTTTGGAGAACGCGTGGGCGACTTGTGGAGGCGCCACAGTCTGCGTCGTGGCGATCCCCGGTCGGCACCGACCAATTTACGGGCTTTGACCCGTCATGTGCAGTTGACGCTATGCCCACGCCGGTGTCGTCTGGAAAAACAGACATTTGGAGGGGCGCCGCGATGCCGCTTGATCTTGCCGAGACCACGCTTGAGCAGACTGACATCGTGAACGATTGGCTCGCGGCTTTTGAAGGCGCACTGACATCCGGGGATGCGGTCGGGATCGCCCGGCTGTTTGCCGACGACTGCCATTGGCGGGATGTCGTGGCATTTCAATGGGATATCCGGACGGTCAGCGGCTGCGACGCGGTTGTCGCGGCGCTCGTCGCGACAAGCCCAAGCCGTGCGCCGAAAGGCTTCCACATCCCAGACTTTCGCGCTCGCCCGCGCCGGGTTGTTCGCGGCGGTGTGGCCTGCATCGAGGCTCTGTTCGGATTTGAGACGCGTCATGGTCGCGCGGCGGGTGTGCTCCGCCTTGTCGACGGTGGGGCGCAGGCCAAAGCGTGGATCTTGGCAACGACGCTCGACGATCTTTCGGGGCACGGGATTGATGAAGGCCAGTCGCTGCCAGCCGACGCTTTCAGCCGAGATTTCGGCGGCGATAACTGGCTCGACAAGCGCAACGCCCGCGACGCCTTCGCAGATCGGGAGCCGACGGTCGTCGTCGTGGGCGCCGGTCAGGCCGGTCTTGGGATTTCAGCACGGTTGACGGCACTCGGCGTCGACACGCTTCTCATCGATGCGCATGAACGCATCGGCGACAACTGGCGGAAACGCTATCACTCGCTCACCCTGCACAATGAAGCCCACGTCAATCATCTGCCGTACCTGCCGTTCCCGAAGACGTTCCCAGTCTTCATACCCAAGGACAAACTCGCAAACTGGTTCGAGAGTTACGCCGACATCATGGATCTGTCGGTTTGGGCTGGCACGCGCCTCGTGGCCGGGTCTTATGATGACGACGACGGCCGCTGGTCCCTGACCCTAGATCAGGGTGCTCGCGAGACCCGCACGGTGCGGCCGCGGCATCTCGTATTTGCGACCGGCGTCTCTTCGATCCCGATCATGCCCAACGTCAAAGGGCTGGACACGTTTGCGGGCGAGCTCATGCATTCGGGCCAGTATACCGATGGTGCGGATTGGAGCGGACGGCGAGCGCTCGTACTCGGGACCGGCAACTCGGCCCACGACGTCGCGCAGGACCTGCACGCATCCGGCGCCGACGTGACCATGGTGCAGCGATCATCGAGCTACATTGTCTCGTTGGAGCAGGCGCAAAAGGTCTACGCGATTTACGATGAGGGGCCGTCCGTCGACGACTGCGATCTGATCACGACGGCCTCGCCCTATCCGTTTCTCGAGCGCGCCTACAAGCTTTCGACCGCCGAGATGAAGATCGCCGACAAAGCTCTGCATGATCGATTGCGCACGGCAGGTTTCCAACTGGATTACGGTGCGCCCGACGACACTGGCTTTCAGATGAAGTACCTGCGCCGCGGTGGGGGATACTATTTCAACGTTGGGTGCTCGGACCTGATTGCGTCTGGCGAAATCA
Source organism: Pseudomonadota bacterium (assembly GCA_039817205.1). Lineage (GTDB taxonomy): Bacteria > Pseudomonadota > Alphaproteobacteria > Rhizobiales > Hyphomicrobiaceae > JBCBWG01. Next base: position 4,116 of record JBCBWG010000021.1, on the reverse strand, counting down.
AGCTCGTACGGGCCGATACGATCGAAACATACACGGCCGACGGCGCGCGACTGACCGACGGGTCAACGATCAAAGCGGACCTCATAGTGGCGGCGACTGGATACAAGAACCAGCAGGAAACCGTTCGCGCCTATCTCGGCGACGACGTTGCCGATCGCGTCGGGCAAGTCTGGGGTTTTGATGCAGGCGGCGAACTCGCCAACATGTGGCGCCCGACACCGCAGCCCGGTCTTTGGTTCACCGCCGGGAGCCTCGCCCAGTGCCGCATTTACTCAAAGTATCTTGCGCTGCAGATTGCGGCCCAGGAAGCAGGCGTGGTTTGAGGGGATCTCAGGCTTGCGAACACGTGCGCGTCAGCAGTCCGTCCGCCATATCCGGATGCGGTAAATGCCGCCTAAATGTCGAGCCATGTAGCGAATATCCAAAACGTAGTCGTTGGCCGCTAAAAAAACTTTGATAACTTTTCGGCCGTGGCGCTGGTCGTAGAGAAGCATGTTGCCGTTCACGGATTTGCCGTCTTCCGTCGTGAGATTGCCAAAGACGGACGTGCCATCGCTGAGATTTTCGAAATTAAAACACCCGCGCTGACTAATCGAAAAATTATAGCGCTCAAATCGTGCGCCCGGTGTGACCGCACCGGATAGGTCGGCCTCCTGTCTGATTTCGCCGATTGAGTTCGCGAGTGCCGCGTGCGGAAAGACCATGTAACAAGCGGCGAAAAGAGTTGCGATTGCAAAGCGCCCAACGGCGGAATTTTTCAATATCATTTTTTATCCAACTTAATAATGCCTGTGCCTGTGCCTGTGCCTGTGCCTGTGCCTGTGCTGCTCCCCGACCCCTCCTCGACGCCTGTGCTGATTTTTCTCGTCCATAACAAATAAGCCGTCTGCACAATCGGCTTATGGAAAAAGGCAAAAGCCACAGCAACCAGCACAGCGAAAATGCATGCCCCAAGGCGCCGCCGCCAGCGGCCTTGCAACTTGATGTCGTCGATCAGCGCTTTGATATCTCGGCCGAAAGCCTCAAAGCGAACGACGTGAGACTGATACGCAGGTAGCTCTTTCAGATCGTCTGGCAGATCATCTCTTCGTGGTAACGCTGCGCCATTGACCAAGACTGGGCAAACATTCCGTTTGAGGCGGATCGCAGTCGAGATTTCTTGACGCATGAAATCAGTCTCATTGGATTCAGCGCGCTTTTTTAAAATTGAAGTCCATTGAGGTCCGATCACGACCAATACAAAATTGGATTTTCTAAGGGCGCGTTCTAATTCGACATAAAATGCTTTTCCTTTCGGAAGCTTGTCGATGTCCATGAAGATATGTCGTCGACCAAACGCTCGTGCAAGGCGGTCGTATATATTTCGCGCGTCGGGTCCGGCATCTTCGCGTCTGTAACTTATAAAAATCTCTCGGCCAAACATGTTTCAAGACCGCATCCTTATACGAATGGGAAAGAGGTCGCCGGCCACCAAGCCTAAGGCCACTTTACGACGGGCGGCATGCTTGAGAGGATGCTCGCGACGTTGCCGCCGGTTCTCAGCCCGAAGATGGTTCCGCGGTCGTAGAGAAGGTTGAACTCGACATAGCGCCCGCGCCGGACAAGCTGCTCTTCGCGCTCAGCCTCCGTCCAAGGCTTTTCGTAATTTCGGCGGACGAGTTCTGGGTAGATATCGCGGAACGCGCGACCGACATCCTGTGTGAAGCTGAGCGCTGCGTCCCATCCACCTTCTTCTGGCGCAGGTGTCAGGTAATCGTAGAAGATGCCACCGATGCCGCGCATTTCCGAGCGGTGTGGCAAATAGAAATACTCATCACACCAGGCTTTGTAGCGTTCGTAATCAGCGACATCGTGAGCCTCGCACGGCGCGCGCATCGCATCATGAAATGCGACTGTGTCCGGGTCGTCCTGGGTCCGCCGGTTGTCGAGGACGGGCGTCAGGTCGGCGCCACCGCCGAACCACCATTTCGACGTGACGACCATTCGGGTGTTCATATGAACGGCCGGTACGTGCGGGTTCTGTAAGTGCGCGATGAGCGAAATGCCGGAGGCCCAAAAACGCGCGTCTTCGTCGGCACCAGGGATCTGCTTGCGAAACTCCGGTGCAAACTCGCCGTGGACGGTCGACGTGTGGACGCCGACTTTCTCGAACACGCGGCCGTGCATCAGGCTCATGGTGCCACCGCCGCCCTTCGCGCCCGAATGATCGGTCCGCTCCCAAGGTGTTCTTTCAAAGCGTCCGGGGTCGCGCTCAGCGAGCGGGGCATCGCCGGGGAGATCGTCCTCGATCCGCTCAAACGCTGCGCAAATGTCGTCGCGCAGTTCGCCGAACCAGGCTGGCGCCTTCGCCTGCCACGCCTTGACCTGCGGGTCGTCGTGCGGATGCGGTGTCGCGTGTTCGGTCTCAGATACGGACATATCGGGCTCGGATGTTGAAGGATTTGTCGGCGCCATCGCTCGCTTGAAATTGCGCCCAAGCATAGCTGCGTCTTACCAAAATCGTGTTACGCGCAACATACCGTCTTTGGTGTCTCGAAGGCCCGAAGCTCACCGGTCGCGGGGCCGAGCGCGGACCAGCTTTCGACCGCGAATTGGATGACGATGACGCTGGCCGTTGGGACCTTCGTCGCCAGTCGTTTCCTGGCGGCGAGGGGACCGCGGCCGATATAGTCCAGCGCAAATGCGTGCAGTCCGGGGTTGTGGCCGACAACAAGCACGGTTTTCGCAGTCGCGGTTGTCCCATCCTCTGCAAGGTCACGGACAAGCGCGCCGATCTTTGGCGCATCTGCAAGATAAAGCCGATCATCGTAGCGCACCGTTCGCGGGCGCAAGTCGAGCGTTTCGGCTGCCAAATCAAGCGTTGCCCGCGTGCGAACCGCGCTGGAGCACAGCACGACGTCGGGTCGGTGCCCGTTGTCGACGATCCAACGGGCCATCAACGGAGCCGCTCGCATGCCGCGATCTGCCAGACCGCGATCAAAGTCGTCGAGCGTTGGGTCATCCCACGCGGACTTGGCATGGCGGAAGAGTACAAGCTTGAGCATCGGCCTCCCGCGAGCATGCGACGGTCGGTTCAGAGCGTCACCGGTGTGGAGCCGAGTGGTACGCCGACGGTCTCGTCGAGACCGCAGCTCTCACACTTCAAAAGGAACCACTCCATGTGCGGGCGGGCTGACTGATCCTCGACGGAGAGACCTGGGGCGCCGCAGTTCGGGCAGGCGACGGGTATGTTCGCATCGGCCTGCCACGTGCGCACACTCACGATCAAAGCATCCGTGTCGGCGCGCAACCGCCGGTCGTCCCGGCGCGGCATCAATGGCCCTCAAATTCGGCAATGACGTGGGTCTCGATGCCCATGTCCGTAATCCTTTTGCGTCCGCCAAGATCCGGCAGGTCAACCACGAAGGCGGCGCCAACAACGACGCCGCCGGTCTGGCGCACGAGCTTGACCGCAGCCTCCGCCGTGCCGCCCGTCGCGATTAAATCATCAACGATGAGAACACGTTCGCCGTTCTGGAGCGCATCTTCGTGGATCTCGATTGTGTCGACACCGTATTCGAGTGTGTACTCTTGCCCGATGGTCTTCCAAGGCAACTTGCCCTTCTTCCGGAGCGGGACAAAGCCGCATCCGAGCCGGTCAGCAACCGCGCCGCCCAGGATAAAACCGCGCGCCTCAATACCTGCGACCGCATGGATGTGCTCTGTTCGAAACGGGCGCGCGAGCGCCACAACGGTGCGCTCAAAACCCTCCGGGTCTTTGAACAAAGTCGTAACGTCGCGGAACATGATCCCAGGTTTTGGGTAATCGGGAATGGTCCGAATGAGGGCTTTGAGATCGTCCAATGTGGCCTCCAGGCGGTGTCTTTGCGGCGTCATAGCAATTGCGGCGCGAGTCCGATAGGCAATCTCCTGCGATAACTGGCGGCGCGCGTCCAATCTTTGCCGATGTTCAATGGTGTTCTCAGTCCGAGGGTAACGCGGGGGGACCGAACAGCAGCAAATGGGGAGGTGTGCGTGGCGCACGCAATCGACGCGGGAGGCGTGACAATGGGCGAGCCACAATTCTCAACCGGAGCGGATGAGGACCTGCCACGGACGCTGCGGCGTGCGAAGGCC
>JBCBWG010000219.1:0-5476 GCA_039817205.1 Pseudomonadota bacterium | reverse complement strand
GTTGCGACAGTCCGCCGACCGGATGTCTCCGCCGGTGTCACTTGACGGCGGTCCTCACCGGCTCTGCTCGGATCCGTCTCGTCTGCCGCGAGGGATGGCTTGAGCTTCGGCTGTTTCTTCTGAGATTTCTCAGCCGCGTCATCGCTATTTATCGCATCTGGTTTTGCCGTTTCGGCACTTGGTTTCGTTGCGTCGGGCGATGCGTCCTCGGGTTCCAGCTTGCCGGGCGTCGGGGCCTCCGCGTTCTCGCCAGCTTCGAGATCGAGTTCGGGTTCCAAAATCGGTGGCGCCGTTTTTGTGGGCGTGGATGCCCCAGGCTGGAGCGCCGCGGGTGTCAGATCGGTATCCATGAGCGCGTCAGCAACGGCCCGACAGATGGCTGGCCGTCTGAGGGAGAGATACCGCTGAGCGCCTGCCGGATTGGGATGAAACGGGTCCTTTACGGTTCCGTTTGAGCGCCGGTAGAAGAGGCGCGCATTTCCCTGCAGCGCCTTGACGGTTTTTGGCGTGAGCCCTGGAACAAACGTACAGCGTGAGCCGCTGCGTCCCAGAACCTCTTTGAGATTGCCTTGCGCCTTCAGGCGAGGCCGGTTGATTTTCGCCGTATAAGTCGGCGCCGATGTGAAGACGACACACGACGTATCGCGCGGCAATTGCCGATCTAACTCCTTGAAGTCTGTCTCAACGCGCGACCGCTTCGTCCAACGCCAAGCGGACAGGCCCAAATAGTTCATAATCACCAGTCGGGGACGGTAGCGCTTTTCGGCAAAAATCGCCTCAAACCCACTGCGTCCCGGTTTACAGAAGCGGTGGTTGCGGCTGCGACCGACCTGCACCCACTTGCTTCGGCCATACCGCAGTGCGCCGTAGACGCTTGCGTTCACGAGCCCGGCAGGATCCGGCACGCAGATCATACGCTTGCCCTTGCGGGTGCGGCTGAGCCACGTATGGAGACCGGTCGCGCGCACGCCCAGAATGCCGACGCGCAAGTTCGATATCTTGGTCAGGACCTCGTCAGGGAGGCCCGTACCCTTGCAGCGCTGGCCGAGCGAGCTAAAAAAGGATTGAAAGGCGTTGCCGCTCCCGAACGAGAGCTGGCTGTCACCGAGTATCATGATGTCCATCGGCTTTTTGGCGTCTGCCGGGCTCGCACTTGCGGTGCGCGCCGATGCAGTTGTCACGGCCTGGGTGATTACAATGGCGACCGCTGCCAACTGAAAGGTCCGATTCGTGATCATGCGCTGAGCATACAAGACAGCCGTGGTCATCGACCACCGGTCTCGTGGGCGTGGCGCATTAAAATTTGAGTGAGGTGCGTTTGATGCTTGAAGAGCCCCCGATCCTACAAGTGAAGCGACAGTGGGATCGCTTACCGCAAGAGCTGCTTCAGCGGTTTGAGGGCACTCAGACGGGGCACTTGGTTGACGCCATGAGCGGCCGCGGTGGGCTTGAGCACGCGATCAAGCCGCAAGTTGCCGGTGCGGATCGGTTCATTGGTTCGGCTTTGCCTGTCTCCACAGGTCCGAACGATAACCTCGCGCTGATCGCTGGCGTGGCAGTTGCGCAACCAAGTGATGTTGTTGTCGTTGCAGCGGACGCCTTTGATCGGACGGCGGTCTGCGGTGACATCGTTGCCCAGCTCGCCAAAAATGCAGGCGCGGTCGCCATCGTGATCGACGGTTTTGCACGCGATCTGGCAGGTTTGGAGGGGGTGGGTTTACCAATATTTGCCCGCGGCATCACGCCGAATTCCTGCGTTAAGAGTGGACCCGGTACTGTTGGACTGCCGGTTGTGGCGGGTGGTGTGTCGATTGCCGCAGGCGACCTCGTTTTGGGCGACCGCGATGGTGTTGTGATTGTGCCGGGGCCTCGTGTCCGAGAGGTCGCAGATCAGGTGGACGCCATTCGGGAAGCGGAAACGGCTTTGATTGAGCGGGTTGAGGGTGGCGTGAAGACGTTCGACTGGATGAGCGAGTTGCTGGATAGCGACCGAGTTCGTTTCGTCGATTGATGAGTTGAAGAGATCGGTCAAAGGCGCGGGTCGCTGATCGCAGAGAGAAAAGGATGAGCGCCGTGTCTCGCTCGAAGCCCCTCAAGATCGCAATCGTCGGATCTGGCATCGGTGGCTTGGCAAGCGCGCTTTATCTCGATCGGCTCGGCCACGATGTGACGATCTTCGAGCGCTTCTCAAGCCCGCGTCCCATCGGGTCGGGATTGATGCTGCAACCAACGGGTCTTGCGGTCCTGGCAGATCTCGGGCTCGACGGGGCGATCCTGAAGCTTGGCCAGAAGATCACCCGCCTCGAGGGCGTCGATGCTGAGAGCCATCGCCGGGTGCTCGATGTCCATTATACGGGCAGCCGGTTCGGTCTCGCCGTGCACCGGACAGCTCTGTTCAACGTGCTCAACGAGGCGGCTACCGGGCGCGGCATTATGTTCCGGACGTCGTCTGAAATCGACGGGACGCGCCGGATCGGCGATGCGATCGAACTCGTCGGCGTTGACGGTCGCTCGGTCGGCAACCGATTTGATGTCGTGGTCGACGCGGCCGGAACCGGATCGCCATTGGTGCCGGCACATGTTCGCCGGGCAAAGCAACTTGACTACGGTGCCTTCTGGGCAACGCTTGATTGGCCGGCAGATGCCCCGTTCCATGCCGACGCCCTGCAACAACGGTACCGGTCAGCCAGCGTGATGATCGGTGTGTTGCCAGTCAATCGCCAGACGCTGCGCGGGGACCCGAAAGTGGCGTTCTTTTGGAGCCTGAAGCGGGAAGACGTCGCGCTCGTCCGTGAGAACGGCATTGATACCTGGAAGCGACGGGTGCGTGACCTGTGGCCGGAAACGGATGTCCTGCTCGACCAGATCGGCAGCTTTGATGATCTGACCTTCGCGGCCTACGGGCATCACACGCTGGCGGCCCCGGCTGACGATCGCCTGTTTCATATCGGTGACAGCTACCACGCAACGTCTCCGCAACTCGGGCAAGGGGCCAACATGGCACTCCTTGATGCGGCGGCACTCGGGTCGGCGTTCCAGAATGGCGGCGATCTCCGCGATGCGGCCCGCGCCTATAAGCGGATGCGTCACACCCATGTCCGCACCTACCAAGCGCTGTCGTTGTGGCTGACGCCGTTCTATCAATCAGATAGCGCAACGATCGCGATTGCCCGCGACACACTCGTTGCAACTGCTGCTCGCGTCCCGCCGATGCCGTTTATCCTCTCAAAGTTGGTGGCGGGCGATCTCATTGATCCGCTAAAGCCCGTTGGTCTCGCACCGTTCGTCAACGTCGGCCGTGAGGTTGCTGCATCGTCTGAGCGTCTTGTTGCGGAGCGGGCGGCCTGATCCACGCCGATGGACGTGAGAGCTTTTCTGAGACCGTTGGATCGCTGAGGGCCGAGCCAAGCGGGCGATAGTTGGCGCTACTTCGATAAAAAACCCCTTGGCAGTCTCTGATAAGTTCCGCTACGCCTCGCGTCCGATGATTTCCACGGTTTTGGCGTACGAAGGAGAGCGACGATGCGCGTCTATTACGACCGCGATGCGGACATCAATCTGATCAAGGGCAAGAAGGTGGCCATCGTCGGTTACGGCAGCCAGGGCCATGCGCATGCGCTCAATTTGAAAGATTCCGGTGTAACGGACATCGCGGTTGCTCTGCGCCCCGGTTCCGCGTCGGCTCAGAAGGCTGAAAAAGAAGGCCTTGCGGTCAAGTCGGTGGCCGATGCTGCGGCGTGGGCCGACTTCATGATGATGTGCGCGCCGGACGAGCTCCAAGCCGACATTTGGAACGACCATATTGCCAGTAATATTCGCGATGGCGCAGCGATTGCCTTCGCCCACGGCCTGAACGTCCACTACAAACTGATTGAGCCAAGTGCGTCGATCGACGTTGTCATGGTGGCGCCGAAAGGCCCGGGCCATACGGTTCGCTCGGAATATCAGCGCGGTGGCGGCGTGCCCTGCCTGATCGCGATTGATCAAGACGCATCGGGCAATGCGCACGATGTGGCGCTCTCTTATGCCGCCGCAATTGGTGGTGGCCGATCAGGCGTGATCGAGACGACCTTCAAGGAAGAGTGCGAAACGGACCTCTTTGGCGAGCAGGTCGTCCTTTGTGGCGGTCTCGTGGAGCTCATTCGCGCTGGCTTCGAGACGCTCGTCGAAGCCGGGTATGCGCCGGAAATGGCATACTTCGAATGCCTCCACGAGGTGAAGCTGATCGTCGACCTTATCTACGAGGGCGGGATCGCCAACATGAACTACTCGATTTCGAACACCGCTGAGTTCGGCGAGTACGTCACCGGTCCACGCATCGTCACCGACGAAACCCGCGCGGAGATGCGTCGCGTTCTGAAAGACATCCAAACCGGTGAGTTTACGTCCGAGTGGATCCGCGAGTGCAAGGCGGGTCAGCCGAAGTTCAAAGCAACCCGCCGCATGAACGACGCCCACCCCATCGAAGATGTCGGCGAAAAACTCCGCGATATGATGCCGTGGATCAAAGCCAATGCCCTCGTCGACAAGGCAAAGAATTAGTCGAAGGCCGGTTGCAAGCGTCTGTCGCTGACGCTTGCATTTTGCGCGCTCGCGGACGCAGATCCGTCTCGGCAATCAAACACCAAAAAGCCGCCGCCTTTCAAAAAGGTGGCGGCTTTGCAACCAGCAAAGTATGGGATGAAAAACGACCCGGTCCGGGGGAGTTGGTCGGGTCGACTAGCTGGTTGAGACGCCGCGTACCTCTGGGGAAATACGTGGCGCAACCCCGTGCCGTTATTTCAGCAGCCAAGTCATGCGCGCCATCACGCTGTCAGCCTCAAGGCCGATGTTGCGATCGTCCACACCGGGAAGCCGGCCAGAGACGAGCGTTGACGCATCGAAGTCGTAATGACGGTACTCGATGCCGAAAACGAGGTTCCTGATCGGCTGCCAGTCAACGCCGCCGCCAATGTAAAAACCGTCCAGCCGCTCATCAACCGGGTCCACGACAACACCGTCGGTCGTGTTTGTTTCGACGCCAGCGTTTGCGTAACCGCCGGTGAAGTAGATCATGGCGATGTTGTTTGCGAGACCGATACGACCGCCAGCCGTGAAGATTGAGCCAAGCTCGGCTTCGCACGTGAAGCCTGCGTTCGGGCACGTCGATGTTGAATCGGCATCAAGGACGCCGCTGAACGTGGTCTCAACACCAAGGACCAAGAAGCCGAACTGGCGCTGGTAGCCGAGGATACCCCCCAGGATCGCACCATCCGCGTTGAGCGGATTTGGCGTGGGCTGGCTGTTGTTTGTGAAGTTCCAATCAATATCGCCGTCAATTCCACCAACCTGTCCACCGATGTAAAGGCCGGTGAATGCGCCATCCTTGCGGACCGGCCGCGGCTCATCTTTCAGACTTTGTGCACTGGCACCTGAAACGCCTGCTGTGACGGCCATGAGCGACGCGGCGGTCAAAGCACAGAACTTTGTGAAACCG
>JBCBWG010000218.1:0-5490 GCA_039817205.1 Pseudomonadota bacterium | reverse complement strand
CCAAAAGACGCGCGGTGTCTTCAACGAAGCGTTTACAGCGATGCAACGGTCATGAGCATGCTGGACCGAGGGACTGTGATTTAGCGGGCGCAAGTGAATGGATGCGGGGGTGAGTGGATGCGGAGGCGCGTGGATGCGGGATGAAGACAACCCGCGCGCACGAAACTCACGTCGACAAAGCTTAAGAGGGCCTTTTGGAAATGCCGACCCAGACGGTTTCTAAGATGAAGTCGAGCAGACAATTGATGAGCCAACCTGCGATGCAGCCGGCCAATCCGGCGATCTTTGACGCCACGAGTACCAAACGCGCCCGGGTGTTGTCGTCAGAGAGCTGGATTATGGTGCTCTCATTTCTTGCAGTGCCGCTCCTTACCGTGTTGTTGGCCGTCGGCGGCGCAGCCGACGCCCATGCGCAGGCAAAATCGAAAGAAGTCGACGAGCTCCGCCGGCGGGTCGAGCAACTCGAAGGACAGCTGGTCGATCTTCAGGTCGTCATCGGCACGCTTGAATCACTGGCCCGCAATCCCCGTGGCAATGCGAGCCGCGGTGCAAGCCTGTCTGGCGGCAGTGGCGACACGGCCCGGCTTTCGGCGCTCGAAACGCAGATCCGTGCACTGACCGCACAGATGGAGCGCATGCGGAGCCAAACCGGTGGCGGTGGTGCCGTCGCGCCGCGACCGCGTGGATCCTCGTTCAATGCCAATGGCTTTGGTCGCACAACGGTGACGCCATCCAGCACGCGCGATCCGATTGGCGGGCTGATTACGCGCCGCGACGAGGGGGTGCGCGCAGCCGCAACGCAGCAACCGCGGAGTCGTGGCGGCGATCGTGGTCCGCAGATCCAGTATGAGACTGCCTACGGTGCGCTCCTTCGACAAGACTACGCGGCAGCTCAAACCGGTTTTGAAACGTTTCTTGGGGCGCATCCGCGCCATGAACTCTCAGGCAACGCCCAATATTGGCTCGGCGAAGTGCACTTTGTTCGTCGCAACTACAACGCGGCCGCGCGCGCATTTCTGAAGGGCTACCGCACCTACGCCCAAAGCTCGAAGGCGCCTGACAGCCTTTTGAAGCTTGCAATGTCGCTCGATCGGCTCGGCGCACGCGATGATGCGTGTGCGTCATTCGCAGCTGTCGGGGACCGGTTTCCGAATGCCGCGGGACATATCCGTAGTCGCGCTCAATCCGAATTACGGCGTCTCAAATGTTGATTCGCGACTTTGGACTGAGAAGCAATCAATACACAAATATGTGATCTGCTGACGGATCCACAGAGAACTTAAGAACCGAACAAGCTGAGTTCGTTCAACAAACCTGAACTGGGACGTTTATTTACTTCTTGGCAAAACTGATATTGCCATTTGCTTGCAAAAGTAAGGGCGCTGCGCTTTGTTGATGGGGTCCGAAGCGTAGCCTCGCCCCCACCATTCCCCCCCATGCGTGGCTACGATCAGCCCGCAGCTCCCCCCAAGCTGCGGGCTCTCGGCACCCTCAAAATCTGCAGGTTGGGCACTTAGACCCGGTTAGTCGGATGAAGACGTCTTCATCACGAACGGGTTGCCGGTATTCGGCGCATTACAGATCCAGACCGACTTTGTCTGCAAATACTCGTTGATCGCATCCATCCCGTTCTCGCGACCAAGGCCCGATTGCTTGTAGCCGCCAAACGGCATCGTGAAGCTCACCGCGCGATATGTATTCACCCAGACCGTGCCAGCGCGGATCTTCTGCGCCATCTGCGTCGCCCGCCGTACCGATTGGGTCCAAACACCGGAGCCGAGCCCGTATTGCACATCGTTGGCAATCCGGACGGCCTCGTCTTCGTCCTTGAAGGTGATCACGGATAGAACCGGTCCGAAGACTTCTTCCTGGGCAATGCGCATGTCATTCGTGACGTGATCGAAGATGGTTGGTTGCACGAAGTACTTGCCGCCGCCCATGTCCGTGCCAGCGGCACCGCCGCCCAGCACGCACTCCGCGCCTTCGCCCTTTGCGATGTCGATATAGCCGAGGATCTTTTCGTACTGCGGTGGCGTCGTGACGGGGCCGACCTGGGTCTCAAAACTCATCGGATTGCCGAGTTTTGCTGTTTTCGCGACCTCGACCAGCCGTGCCACGAACTCATCGTGGATGCTCTCTTGGACGAGGAGGCGGGACCCAGCGATGCACGTTTGCCCGGAGGCTGCAAAGATACCTGAGATCGCACCGTTGACCGCTTCATCGATCACGCAATCATCGAACACGATGTTCGGTGATTTGCCCCCGAGCTCGAGCGACACCTTTTTGAAGGACTGCGCTGCAAGTGCCCCAACGCGGGCGCCTGTCGCGGTTCCACCGGTGAAGGCCACTTTGGCAACGTGCGGGTTTGCCACGAGCGGTTCGCCAGCCTCCTGACCGTATCCTGTGACCACGTTGATCACACCCGGCGGCAGATCGAGCGGCTCAATGACGAGGCGCATGAACTCAAGCAGGGACGCTGATGTGTACTCCGACGGCTTGATTACGACGGTACAACCGGCGGCCAACGCTGGCGCAAGTTTCCATGCGACGAGCAGAAGCGGCGAGTTCCACGGAATGATCATCCCGCACACGCCAACGGGCTCTTTCAGCGTGTAGGCGAAATGGTCGGGCTTATCGACCGGGACGACCGCACCTTGGATTTTGTCGGCGAGCCCGCCGTAGTAGTAGTACCACTCGGGCATGTACTTGAGCTGCGCACTCATCTCCGAGATGAGTTTACCGTTATCGCGGACTTCGATTTCGGCGAGATAATCGCCGTGCATTTCGATCCCTTCGGCGATTTTGCGGAGGACCCGACCGCGCGCCGTCTGCGTCATCGCGGGCCAGGGGCCCTCGGTGAATGCGCGGTGTGCCGCCGCACATGCCGCGTCAACGTCTGCGGCGCCACACCGTGGAATCTCGGCCCACGCCTCGCCCGAGTACGGGTCGCTCGATTGAAACGTCTCGCCGGATTGCGCGTCGACCCAGTGGCCGTCGATGTAGGTTTGGAACGTCTTCAGCGCCGTCGGTGCTGCATCCTGCATGGCGTTTCTCCGGGTAAGATCGCGGTGTCCGTGCCCGCGTTTGGTTCGTTGCAAGAAAGAAAACGGTGCAAGTGCTCGGGCGTCAAGCGCTCGGCGGCTCATCATTCGCGTCGGGGCCAGCAAGGACGCGGCCCAGGTCCCTGGAACCATGGGCGGCACCATCGCTGGCACTATGGAGCGCGCGGACGATGGTCACCACGTCCCATCAACTCGATAGAGAATGACGTTTCGAGCGAGGCTGCGCGTGCGGTCGTTTCCCGGCAGATCGTGCAGAACCGCGAAGCGGTACGGCATTTGGTCGAGCGCTCGAATGGCGGTCTCGAATTGCGCCATCAGGTGCGCGGCCGCTGTTGGGTTGTGCTCGTCGATGTCGGATCAATTAGCGTCGAGACCGTTCTCAGCTTTTGGCGTGATGACGATCTGGAAACTCGGCGTCCGTGGCATCGACGACGCGGGACTTCGAGAACACGTCGTCGACTGACTTCGCGTCGGCGCGTGAGAGGTCTCCTCATCCTCACGAAGCTCAGCATAGGGCGTCCTATGTGCCGTTACGATCGCCGTGATCTTATCTGCAACCGCGTCCTGCGTGCCGTCCGGCAGGTCGCGTACTAGGTCACTGGCTTCGTCAAGCTTCTTGGTCGTCGCGCAGCTCGCCGACCAACCCGCCAAACGGCCATGCGACCAGGCCGTCCCCGACTCGACTATCCCTGACTTGACTATTCCTGACTGGGCATCGGGATCCATGAAAAGTGCTGGAGGCCGCCGTCGACGGGTAAGGACGCGCCGGTGACGTAGCCCATGAGTTCGTTTGAGAGCAGGCAGACGGCGGGACCAGCCATGTCCTCGGCTGTTCCCAGACGTTGGAGTGCGATTTTTTCGTCAGCGCCAAAGCTATCGTTGATGCTGGCTGCACCACCGCCGGGGACTGCGCCCGGTTGGAGTGCATTTACGCGGATGCCAGCAGGTCCGTACGCTCGCGCCATCTCGGCCACCATCATCTGCATCCCCGCTTTCGACATGGAATAATGGGGCAGGTTGCGTGGGGTGACCGTGTGAAGCGACGTGATGTAAAGGAGCCGTCCGCGTTTTTTGTTCGCTGCCATTTCATCGGCAATCGCTCGGCCAAGCATGAACCCTGAGCGGAGGTTTGTGTTCAACATTGCGTCGAACGTCTCTTCCGAAACATCGGCGACGAGGTCAGTCTCGTGCCGGCGGGGGCAGGCGGAATGGACGAACATATCCGGTGCCGCACTTTGCACCGTTGGTAGAAGCGCCCGCCAACCATCAGTTGTTGAGAGGTCAGCGGTCGTGGCCGTTGCATCGCCGCCGCGTTCCTTGATTGCGTCGACCGTTCCCAGGTTCTGTTCTTCATTAACGTCGACGGCAATAACGCGCGCACCGGCCGTTGCTAGCCGGACAGCGATGGCGCGCCCTATATTCGAAGCGGCGCCGGTGACCAGTGCGGTCTCGCCCGAGAAAAACTGTCGGTGGTGTTGGTGCGAAGGTTCGGGCGACGGCACGGTCGTCTCCTTGGCGTTTCTGGAGCAAACGACGCGGAGGCTGAGGCTTGCTGATTCACCGGGCCTCAACCCACCCGCACGCCCCGTTCAGCAGCGGACGAACAGCTCAGACACTGACGCGCCCGACATCTTTGATCGCCTTTGATCGTCAAAGCCTACTTTTTGCGAAATGCATCCAGGCTTACGACGACATTGTCTGCCGTTTCGTCCAGATCCTCGTCGAAATCTTCAACGCTGTCAGATTCCGTCTCTGAACTGGCGTTCGACGCCGGAGCGAGCGTTGAATGGCGCTCGTCATCGTCCGGCGTGCCTTCCGATGCATCTTTGGCTTGATGGCCTGATGCCGTGCTGGCCGTTGGAAAATGGGTCAGAATGCCGTTTTCTGCGTCGTGATCGTCACCCGCAGCGGTGTCGGCGCCGTTGTCTGGCCCGTTGTCGGCGGCACCATTGTCCGGTCCGTTGTCTGGGGCATGCGAGACGCCTTTTGGATCAACGGGCACCAACTCGGGGCGCGCTGGTTTCCGATCGATGTTGTGAACGGATGAGGCAGGCTCAAGGGGCGTCAAGGATCGCTCGCTGGGGCGTTCGACCGAAACCATTGGCCCAGCGCGCGCGCTGCCGGTGTTGTCGAAGTCCGGTGCATCGAACTGCAGCGCGTAGCGGACGCTCGGGTCAAAGAAGACCTTGATCGACTTGTACGGAATGACGAGCCGTTCCGGGATGCTGTCGAACGTGAGCTTGACTTCGAAATAAGTGTCGCTGACCGCAAGGTCCCAGAAGCGGTGCTGAAGCACGATCGTCATCACGTCAGGGTATTGCTGGCGCAGGCGCTTGGAAATGCTGACGCCGGCCGCATTGGTATCGAATGAGATGTAGAAATGATGATCGCCCGGCAGACCGGACTGTTCGGTCGCCTTGAGGATTTT
>JBCBWG010000217.1:0-5564 GCA_039817205.1 Pseudomonadota bacterium | reverse complement strand
CTGAATGGAGCGACCTGATGGCGTGTAGTACCGCGCCGTGGTCAACCGGATGGCGCCATTCAGGCGAAGGGCATTATGCCGGACCTGATCGTTGAGCAGAAAACGCCGGAAGAAATCGCCAAGCGCGAGAAACTGCGGCCGCAAGGCGAGGCAGGGCTCCGTGGGCACCTGAGCGGCGAAGATAAAGAAACCAAGGAAGAAAGCGGCTCATCGGCCTATGTGCCGCGCGAGGCAAAGGACGATATGCAGCTTCAGTATGCCATCGCGACGCTGCGCGGTCTGCCAACCGATATCAAGGCGCGGAAGCCCGGGCCGGTGAAGAAGGCAGATGCGAAGGACGGCAAGCCCGGCGCGAAAGCGCAGTAGCTCCGCCGCTTGGTCGGTTTCGGCCAAGGATTCGATCCAGACCGCGCCCCGGTTCATCTGAGCCGGGGCGTGATTGTTTTTTGCGGTCGAGAAGCGGGCGGAACCTTGCTGCAACCGTGATTTTGCGCCATGTGCCGACTGTGCACGCTGCCTTGGCGCTGGACCACGAGATGCATTGAGTTGCTGCGTGCCCGCTGAATTCCAACGACGACAGGTTCCATGGTCACGATTGTCGACAACCCCTCTCGCAAACCGGCGCTTCAGCAAAGATCAATACCTGTGATCGCCGGGGGGCAGCAGGCGCGCGTGTCGCTGATCGGCTCCTCGCGAGAGCAGTTGGCCGAGACCTTGCGAAACATCGGCGTACCCGATCGCCAGCTTCGGATGCGGGCCAACCAACTTTGGTCCTGGATGTACGTGCGCGGCGTCACCGATTTCGATGCCATGACGGATGTCGCCAAGGGTCTGCGGCACGATCTAGCGACACACGCCACGATCGCCCGTCCCGAAATCGTTGAAGAGCAGGTCTCGGAAGATGGGACGCGCAAATGGCTTTTGCGTCTCGCGCAGGGACCAAGGGACCTGAAAGCACCCGAGGTTGAGACGGTTTACATCCCCGAGACCGATCGCGGCACGCTCTGTATCTCAAGTCAGGTCGGGTGCACGCTCACGTGCTCATTCTGCCATACCGGCACGCAGGCACTCGTCCGAAACCTCACGCCTGAGGAAATCGTCGGCCAAATCCTCATCGCTCGCGATCGGATCGGCGATTGGCCCGGTGCGGAGCGGCCGGATGATCAGGGCCTTCTGCCCATGTCCGAGCGCAAAGTCACAAACGTCGTGCTCATGGGTATGGGCGAGCCGCTCTACAATTTTGATGCGGTTCGGGATGCGATCGCAATCGTCGCCGACAGCGCAGGCGTCGGTCTCTCAAAGCGCCGGATTACGCTTTCGACGTCGGGCGTTGTACCGGAGATCGGGCGCTGGGGTCGCGAAGCACAAACCATGCTTGCGATTTCTCTGCATGCTGTCCGCGATGATCTTCGCAACGAGCTGGTGCCGATCAATAAGAAATGGCCAATCTCCGAGCTGCTGAACGCATGCCGTAATTATCCAGGTGTGAGCAATGCCCGTCGGATCACGTTTGAGTACGTGATGCTAAAGGGTGTGAATGACAGCTTGGCCGACGCCCGTGAACTGGTCCGGCTCCTCAAAGGCATTCCGGCGAAAATCAATTTGATCCCGTTCAATCCATGGCCCGGATCGCAGTACGAATGCTCAAGCTGGGGCCAGATCGAGCGCTTCTCCGATGTTGTGAACCGAGCTGGATACGCAAGCCCCGTTCGCACCCCGCGAGGTCGGGATATTCTCGCCGCCTGCGGTCAGTTGAAGTCTGATAGCGTCCGGCAACGAGCGTCGGCGGGCCACGCTGCAACTGAGGCACAAACCGTAAAACCACCGCGGCCGGAAGCGCCAAGCCCATGACGATCGCCGGGACCCTCGCGCGCATCGTGCTCGTGCCGCTCGGCTTGATCCTTGCCGCCGCGGCTGCCGGCTTCGTTCTGGTGACGCTGGGGTCTGAGCGGTTCATCCAGGAGATCTCAAACGAGAGCTACGATGGCGAGACGCTGGTGATTTTGCAGGGGCTCTTCGCGCAAGGTGCCGCCATCGTCTCCGCGGTGTCGGTCATCCCGGCGCTCGGTGTCGTGATCATCGGCGAGGTCGCGCGGATCAAGTCTCTACTTTACTATATGGTCGGTGGCGGTCTCGCGATTGCCTCCGCACCACTCCTCGCGGGCTTCATGGAGAGCCAAGCCCTCGCGATGCCGAACACGACGGTTCTGCAAATCGCAGCTTCAGCAGGCTTTTTCGGCGGGTTTGTTTACTGGCTGATCGCTGGTCGGTCGGCTTGAGGCCACGAACTCAGCTGGCGCGCACCCGTTCGATGAGCTTCAAAACGCTCGGCAAAATCCGCTCGACGATGACGTCGACGCCTTCCGCGTTGGGGTGAATGCCATCGGCCTGGTTCAAACCCGCCCGCTGAACAACGCCCGCAAGGAAAAACGGATACAGGATCGCATCGAACTCTTTCGCGAGATCCGCGTACATCCCGTTGAATTTCTCCTGATAGTCGCGGCCCCAGTTGGACGGCGCGCGCATCCCGGCAATCAAAGCGGGCACGCCGCGCGCCTCAATGCGCTTAAGGATGGCTCTCAAGTTTGCGTGTGCTTTTTCTGGCGGCAGGCCGCGCAGCATGTCGTTGGCGCCAAGTTCCAGGATAACCGCGTCGACGTCGGTTGGAACAGCCCAGTCAAACCGCGCGAGGCCGCCCGACGTCGTGTCGCCTGAGACGCCGCTGTTGAGCACCGTGACCGCAAGCCCTTTTTTGGCCAGCGCCTTTTGCAATCGATCCGGAAATGCTTCGCCGGGCCTCAACCCATAACCCGCAACCAGACTGTCACCGAACGCAACAATGCGAAGGGGTTTCGGGTTGGTGTCTGCGATCGCAGAACTCGGTGAGACGGAAATCGCGAGCCCGATCGTCATTGCCATAAAGGCGAGCCAAGTGAGAGCCGCATGTCGCATGTCATCTGCTCCGTCTTCTGCTGCGCTTTCGGCGCATCCAATTGGGCACTCAAACGTAGAAACGACACAAGGCGCTCGCAAGGCGGGGCGCTCGCAAGGCGGGCCGATCGGGCGGAACGGCCCGCTCCTCCGATTAGGGCCAGGGTCTTTGGGCCAGTGTCTTCCGGCCAGGGTCTTCGGGCCAGTGTTCTCGGGCCAGTGTTCTCGGGGCCAAGATGTCAGGGCCAGTCGCTCGGTGTTGTCGCAGCGCCGCATAATAAAAGCTGATCATGAACACAAGGCAGAGAGGCTTATGGCCAATCCAAATTCCGGCAGTTCAGACGAAACCGAAAGCGTGATCGCGCTTGATGGGATTACGCTGACGTTGCCGAGCAAAGCTGGAGCCGTTGAAATCCTGAAGGGCATTTCGCTCGATGTTCCAACCGGTCAGTCCCTCGCGATCGTTGGACCATCAGGGTCGGGCAAAACATCGCTTCTGATGATCATGGCGGGGCTTGAGCGTGCGACGACCGGCCGTGCGTCCGTTGCGGGCCATGACTTCAGCGCCATGAGCGAGGATGCGCTGGCCGAGGCTCGAGGTCGCGATATCGGCATCGTGTTCCAAGCCTTTCACCTCATTCCAACGATGACTGCGATCGAAAATGTTGCGCTGCCGCTCGAACTCACCGGGCGCCGGGACACGGTCGCAACGGCAACGGCCCGCCTGCAAGATGTCGGGCTTAGCGACCGGCTTCAGCATTACCCGGCGCAGTTATCAGGTGGCGAACAACAGCGTGTTGCGCTCGCTCGTGCTTTGGCGCCTTCGCCGCGCGTTTTGTTCGCCGATGAACCGACGGGCAACCTCGACCATGCCACGGGTGAGCAGGTGATCGAATTGCTGTTCGGCCTTCAGACGCGTGATAACGCGACGCTTGTTTTGGTGACCCATGACGAGGAGCTTGCATCGCGCTGCGATCGCGTCATTCGGATGGCGGACGGTGTCATTGCAGCGGATGGCGATACGTCCAGTGAGGCCGCCAGCAGACAGCATGCGCCGGAGGCTGCGGAATGACGGCGGCTTCGGATTTTGGGCGTTCGGCTGGTTCGGCCTCGCGTTCAGGTGGTGGGATGATTGCGCGGTTCGGCCTGATCCTCAAACTCGCAGCACGCGAGCTCCGCTCCGGCCTTGGTGGGTTTGGGATTTTGATCGCGTGCATCGCGCTCGGTGTTGGCGTGATCACCGGCGTTGGTGCGTTGGCAGATTCACTACTCGATGGCTTTAGCCGACAAGGCCGTGTTCTCCTTGGCGGCGACCTTACGGCGACGCGCGTCCACCAGCGAGCCAATCCGTCTGAGCGGGCTCAGATGTCCGCACTCGGCACCGTTGGCGAGGTGGCGCTGTTACGGTCGATGGCGCGCACGGTTGATGGCCGCGACCAGACCCTCGTCGAAATCAAAGGCGTTGACGGCAGTTATCCGCTGATTGGCGACGCGACGCTTCAATCCGGCCGTGCGGTTCAGGATGTGTTGTCGAAACCGGGTGCCATCCTGGCACCGGATGGGCTTTTGAAGCGCTTGCAATTGAAGGTTGGCGACAGCTTTCGTCTTGGTGGCTACGAGGTGCGCATAGCTGACGTTCTGGTGTCGGAACCGGACAAGATCAGCGCCCGTCCACCGTTCGGGCCCCGCGTGATGGCCTCGATCGATACATTGCTTGCCTCAGGCCTTATCCAACCGGGCACGCTCATCAACTGGCAGTATCGTATCCTCGCAACAGACGGTGCGCCGCCGACGCGTGACGGTGCGATTGCTCGGCCGTATCAGGACATGGGGTTTGTCCTCCGTGATCGACGCAATCCGTCGCCGGAAATCAAACGGGCGCTCGACCGCTTGCGGCAATTTCTGGTGCTGCTCGGCTTGACCGCGCTCTTGGTCGGCGGGGTTGGTGTCGCCAATGCGGTCGCAACGTTTGTTGATCGCCGCCAGAAAGTGATCGCGACGTACAAGAGCATTGGCGGGACGAGCGGCGTCGTGTTCGGCGTCCTGCTCTCGCAAATCTTAGCGATCGCATCCGTGGGCATCGCGATCGGTTTGCTATTTGGCGCGACCATCCCCGCCCTCGTTGCTGCCGTTTACGGCAACGTGCTGCCGGTTGAGCTATCGACATCAATCGGCTGGCGCAGCCTTGCGGTCGGCGCGGGTTACGGATTTCTCGTTGCGCTTTTGTTTGCTGTCTGGCCGCTTGGTCAGGCGGAGCGGATTAAGCCCGCCGGTCTCTTCCGCGATGGTGTCGGCACGCCGACGATGTGGCCGGGTTGGATCGCCGCTTCGCTAACGGCGGCGATCGCTCTTACGCTTATCGTATTCACGGTCGTTGCGACCGGTGTTCCGCGCCTTTCACTTGGCTTTCTCGGCGGCGTGATCCTGATCCTTGGTATTTTCTGGGGCCTTGGCGTCGTTGTGACGTGGGCGGCGCGCCGCCTTCCGCGTCCACGCCGACCTGAGTTTGCGCTCGCGATGACGGGGATCGGAGCACCTGGAGGTCTGACGCGATCCGTCACGCTCTCGCTTGGGGCGGGTCTCTCTTTGCTCGTCGCGATCGCGCTCATCGACCGTGCGCTCGTGTCGGAATT
>JBCBWG010000216.1:0-5581 GCA_039817205.1 Pseudomonadota bacterium | reverse complement strand
AACAGCTGCTCGCAGCTGGCATGGTCGAGGCTGCGCGACAACGCAATCTGTCGTCGATCCACGCCACATTCGTTGTCGAAGGTGAATGGCAAACACTTGGTGACATCGGCTTTCTCCAAAGAACAGACCAACAGTTCCATTGGACCAACCGCGGTTACAGCACGTTCGACGACTTTCTCGCAGATCTCGCATCGCGGAAACGCAAGACCGTCCGGAAAGAGCGCGCCCAGGCCACGAGCTCCGGCTTAGAGATCGTGTGGCTGCGCGGCGCCGACATCACCGAAGACCACTGGGACGTGTTCTACGAATTTTACCAGGACACCGGCAGTCGCAAGTGGGGACGGCCCTATCTCAATCGCGCGTTCTTCTCGCATCTGCATGCAGCCCTGCCCGAGGACTGTCTCCTGATCATGGCCAAGAGAGGCGACACATTTGTTGCCGGCGCCCTTAACATGATTGGCGGCGATTGCCTGTATGGTCGCTACTGGGGCGCGCTTGAGCACCATCCCTGTCTGCACTTTGAGATTTGCTATTATCAGGCGATTGATTTCGCTTTGGAACATGGTCTCACGCGCGTCGAGGCGGGCGCGCAAGGTGAGCACAAGCTCGCCCGTGGGTATATGCCGACGTCGACCTATTCGGCCCATTGGATCTTTGATCCGGGCTTTCGGCGCGCCGTTGCCGACTATCTGGAACACGAACGCGACCACGTCGATCGCGCCATTGATGCGTTAGCTTCGTACGCCCCGTTCAAAAAAGACGGCAATTAAGGTGGCTGACCCGCAGCGCGACTGCTGATATCTCCGATTGCGAACCAATCTCGAACGTCCAGGCGACGCCGAGACTGTTTGACAGAACGCCCGCGAATTGCGCGCGTCCAAGGAGACCGTCATGTCGATGTTACCGTCGTGGGTTGCGGCCGGACTTGACTTGTTGGCCACCCTGTTTGTGGTTGCCGTAGGCTTCGGCGTGCTCGCTGTTGCGTCGATGTTTGTTGCCGACGTTCGCCAAAGCGAAGACGCCATTCGCCGGAACTATCCAGTCGTTGGCCGTTTCCGCGAGCTCTTCTCAACCCTCGGCGAGTTCTTCCGGCAGTACTTCTTTGCCATGGACCGCGAGGAGCTCCCGTTCAATCGGGCGGAGCGGGGGTGGGCGAACCGGTCTGCGAACGGACGCGACAACACGATCGCGTTCGGCTCGACCAGGCTTCTCACCGTTCCAGGCACACCGATCTTCGTGAATTGCCCGTTTCCGCCGCTTGATAGCGACTACGCGGCGACGGAACCGCTGACCTTCGGGCCGTCGGCCGACATCCCCTACGCCGCTCCATCGCTCGTCAATATCTCGGGAATGAGTTACGGCGCGATCTCAAAACCGGCCGTCATGGCCCTCGCGCGCGGGGCCGCCAAAGCGGGCTGCTGGCTCAACACCGGCGAAGGTGGGCTGTCGCCCTATCATCTCGATGGTGGCGCCGACATCGTCTTTCAGATCGGGACGGCAAAATACGGTGTCAGAACGCCGGAGGGTCAGTTGAGCGATGAGAAATTGCGTAAGGTTGCAGGTCATGCCTCGGTGCGCATGTTTGAGATCAAGCTCAGCCAAGGAGCGAAACCTGGCAAGGGTGGCATCCTTCCGGCCGCAAAGGTCAATGCAGAAATCGCGCTCATTCGCGGCATCCCCGAGGGGGCCGATAGCCTGTCGCCAAACCGGCATCCTGAAGTCGACACGATTGATGAGCTGCTCGACTTCATCGGCCACGTGCGCGCCGTCACGGGCAAGCCAACCGGCTTCAAGGCTGTGATGAGTTCCGAGGCTTGGCTCGATGATCTCTGCACCGCGATCCACCGACGGGGCGTCGACACCGCGCCCGACTTTATAACCGTCGACGGCGGCGATGGCGGAACTGGTGCGGCCCCGATGCCTTTGATGGACTGTGTTGGACTTCCGCTTCGTGAGGCGTTGCCCATGACAGCTGATGCTCTCATGCGCCACGGATTGAAGGATCGCATTCGCTTGATCGCGTCTGGCAAGCTCGTCACGCCGTCGAGTGCGGCCTGGGCGTTGGCCGCCGGTGCCGATGTCGTCACCACGGCGCGCGGCTTCATGTTTGCACTTGGTTGCATCCAGGCGCTGAAGTGCAATCAGAACACCTGCCCAACCGGCATCACCACGCACGTTAAGCGTCTACAAAGCGGGCTAGATCCGGCTGATAAGGCGAACCGCGTCGCCAACTATGCCAAGACCCTCGTCAAAGAGATCGAGACAATCGCGCATTCCTGTGGCGTGCGCGAACCGCGGCGACTGAAGCGCCATCACGTGCGGATTGTGCAAGACGATGGCCGTTCAACGCCCCTCAATCGGATTTATCCCGTTCCTGAGGCGGGAGTGGCGACGGCCGCTGAGTAGGCTCACCGGCTGCAAACTCGGTCATTGCCGAGCCCAACCGATTTAACGCCAACACCCTGCCCAAAAATCCTGGAGAGCGCCGTGACCGAGACACCAGCCTACGACGCCGACAATATCTTCGCGAAAATTCTGCGCGGGGAAATGCCCGCGATTAAAGTCTTCGAGGATGAGGACACACTCGCGTTTATGGACATCATGCCCCGGGCCGACGGACACGCTTTGGTCGTGCCGAAGACACCCGCGCGCAACGTCCTTGATGCGACGCCGGGCCAGCTCGCAGCTTGCCTCGCAACCGTCCAGCGCATTGCCCGCGCGCAGACCGCCGCGTTCGGCGCCGACGGGATTACCATCCAACAGTTCAACGAGGCGGCCGGCGGACAAGTTGTGTTCCACATGCATTTTCACGTGCTCCCGCGCTTCGACGGCGTGAAATTACGTCCGCACACAGGCGACATGGAAAAGCCCGATGTGCTCGAAGGGCACGCCCAAAAAATACGGACTGCGTTGGAGTTGTAGGAGCGCGCTGGCTTTAGCGTGGATGGCTTGAGCGTGGATGGGCTGCCTGGATGGGGTGGGCGCTCAGAGTTTTCGGGCCGTGCGGCGTCGTTGGCCTTTGGCGTTGACGGAACATTCACCGTGTCGCGGCATGCTGCCTGGAGACCAAAAGTTTCCAGGACCGAGTGATGAGCCTGACCACACCCACCCGCCGCGCCGTAGCGCCTGCCGCTGACCTCTCGGTCGACACCATCGCGCGAATGCGCCGAAATTTTTATGCAGACGGCCAAATCAACGAAGACGAAGCGGTCGAGCTCTTGGAAATGAGCGATCGGTTTGACGAGTTGCAGCCGGCCTTTGCCATGTTCTTCGTCGAAGCCATGACTGATTTTGTCGTGCACCAAGCCGAGCCGCGCGGCTATGTCGATCAAGAGCTGGCCGAGTGGCTTGTTGCACAACTCATCCGCGATCAGGCGATCACAACCCATACCGAGCTCGAATTGCTGGTGCGGATTATGGAAACCGCAGAAAGCGTTCCGGATGAGCTTGAGCTTTTTACGCTCGACACCATAGGCGAGGCGGTTCTCAACGGCGATCAACAACTGCTCAACGCCGAGCATTTGCAGCAGGGCGTTGTTGGATCGGCTGAGGCCAATCTGATCCGCCGCGTCATCTACGGGACCGGTGGATCAAACACGGTCTTTGTGTCGCGTGCCGAGGCCGACTTCCTGTTCGACCTCAACGACGCAACCGCTGCAGCTCCCGTCGATCCAGCCTGGGCCGCCTTGTTCCGGCAGGGCGTGACGAACCATCTGATGGCTGGCGTCACTTATGAGCCGCTGACCAAGAACGAGCGCGTTGCGCGCGACAATGAAGCGGCACCAAACCGCGGCGTCGGTGGTTTCATTTCGCGGATGTTCACGTCCGCCCCTGACTTCGAAGGCTTTAACGAGGACCACGCCGATCAGGACTGGACCCAACGCGAGGTTGATGCGGACGCCAAACGAAACCGCGACGCCGCCAACATCACGCGCGACGAAGCCGAGTGGCTCATCGAGCGGATCACCCGCGATGGCGTCCTCCACGACAACGAAATCGCAGTCCTGAAATTCATCAAAGCCGAAGCGCCAGAGATTTGCGGTACGCTCGACGAACTCCTCGCTGACCTTGGCGCTTAACCAATCAGCGCGCACGGCGTCGCGGTTCTAAAAATTTAGCGCGTGGGACGCGATCGCGTCCCACGCGCTTTTCATATTTGCAGCCATTCCGAGGAACGCGTCCGCTCCCACGTTACGGGTTGCGTCGCTCGTGTTCTGAAATCGCGCGTGTCATCACGATCATCTCCTCGCGCGGGCTGAGATGCCGTGAGGCGACGATGCGCGGCTCGGCGCGGTTCGACCGATCGTGCGCCGACTGACCGGGCGCAACGCGCGGCCTCTGCTCGCCCACGGGCGCTGAGCCATAATTCGGGCTGAACGGCTCCGTCGGATCGTCTTCCACGGGACGTGTCGTGCGGAACGGTGCCGTCTGAACGGGCAAACCATCTGCTTCAACTTCGGGGGTCTCAGGCTTCTGAGGTACCGGCATCGCGGCGGGTACGGGTGCGCCAACGGACGCACGATACGTTTGCGACCCCGTTGAGCTTGCGCAGGCCGAAAGCGCAAACGCTGAGACAGCAACCAGGGCAACGCGAGAAATCGGGCAAGCACGCCCGAAACGGAACGCGGACATCAAACACTCCAACACAAAACGCAACGCGTGGAAGTGTGCCGCCTCAGACTTAATTCTCAGTAAAGAGCCGCACCGTTTCAGATCATCGCGATCACCGGTCGAAACGAACCAACGGCCCCGATCGGACGTTTGCTTAACCAGT
Organism: Pseudomonadota bacterium; assembly: GCA_039817205.1. Taxonomy (GTDB): domain Bacteria; phylum Pseudomonadota; class Alphaproteobacteria; order Rhizobiales; family Hyphomicrobiaceae; genus JBCBWG01. The sequence continues at coordinate 807 of JBCBWG010000216.1, read as the reverse complement.
GCGCCGCGATTAGGGTCCGGCGCAAAACCGCTCGACAGTTTCATTGCCCCTAAAGGAGTGACCGATGGCCTTTTCGCTTCCAGACCTGCCCTACGCCTACGACGCACTGGCACCGCACATGAGCCAGGAGACGCTCGAATTTCACCACGACAAGCACCATCTCGCCTACGTCAACACTGGCAACGGTCTCGTTGAGGGCTCTGACTTTGCAGGTCTCAGCCTGACCAAGATCTGCAAGAAAGCCTACGCCGACGGCAATCAGCCGCTCGTCAATCAGGCTGGCCAGCACTACAACCACTTGCACTTCTGGAACTGGATGAAGCCGAACGGCGGCGGCACCAGTTTGCCCGGTACCGTCGATAAGTTGGTCGGTGCCTACGGCGGGCTCGACATGGTGCGCGATGAGTTCATCAAAGCCGGCACCACGCAATTCGGCTCAGGCTGGGCGTGGCTTGCTGTCAAAGACGGCGCGCTCCACGTGATGAAAACGCCAAACGGCGAGAATCCGCTGATGCATGGCGCCCAGCCCATTCTCGGTTGCGATGTTTGGGAACACTCCTACTACATCGACTACCGCAACGCGCGGCCGAAGTATCTCGAAGCGTTCTTCGACAACCTGGTGAATTGGGACTACGTTGAGGCGATGGCCGCTGAGGCGATGTAGTCAACCAGGCACGGCAGATTTGCGCGGCCGTCGATGGACACCATCGGCGGCCGTTTTGTTTGAGGTCGTGGGACAGGCGCTCGAATGGCACCAAGGCGCGCACAACCTATGGTGATTGTTGAAGCTGGCTGGCAATCAACGAA
>JBCBWG010000215.1:0-5632 GCA_039817205.1 Pseudomonadota bacterium | reverse complement strand
GTCCCGCGGATCTTTTGATCCGGACCATTCGAATCGAATGACCGCGTGAGCGGATTTTGGTGCTTACGACCGGCATTGTTATTATTATTGTTGTTGTTGTTGCCGCCGCCATGTCGACCGCGCGTTCGACGATTTTGCTGTCCCTGCCTCATCGGCTCCAAATCTCTATCTGTTTTCACTCAAATGCGGTTTGGTCGTTCTCGTCGGGATTTGCCCCATCACAGGCCGCCCTCTGGACTTATCCAGCCATCGAAAGCCGCGATCGCGACGCCTTCTGTTCGATGGTTCGGGCGCTTGGCGGGGTTAATCGAACCCACTCGGCACCAGTTGTTTCGGAGCTGACCGAAAGTCGGCGCTCCAAATCGGTCATTCGGAAATTTCGTGCCCTTATGTGCTCGGCCGACAGTCAGCATCTGACCCGGCTCTCGAACCCGCGCGCTCTGCGCAATCGCTATGGGCGGTCTCCGCCCAAACACGTTTCTCACTGTGTGTGCTAATCGGAGGGCGCGCCGTGAACTCAGCTCTCAAGCGGTCTCGACGTCGATCAACCTCGCTTACACGGTAGCGCGTTGCGGCCAGCATTCAACTAGTTTTTTTGCTGGCTGCACATGTCCGTGTCCAGACGGCCACGCAACGGTCGATCCCATTGAGATCACGATGAACAGAAACTTTCTCGATCTGGGTGTTCGGAACTGCGGTTTTCAAAATTTTCACTACGTCGTCCGCCATTCCGGCGCCGCATTCCAGAACGGCCAGGCCGTTCGGCACCCAAATGGTCAAGAGCGGCGCCAGGGCGCGATAAAAGTCGAACCCCGTCATACCACCATCCAGCGCCAGAACAGGATCGTAGTCTCGCACCGCACGATCCAATCGCTTGAGATCATCGCGCGCGATGTACGGCGGGTTGCTGACGAGGACATCAAAAGATGAAGCCGCAAATTCTTTTGCAGTCGCATCCGCGAAGCCATCCCGGTGTATGGTTTGGAAACGTGCGCTCAGACCCAATCGCACCGCGTTGCGCGCTGCAGTTTTTAGTGCCGGAGAACTGATATCAATGCCGATACCCTGGGCCGTCGGCAATTCGCCGAGCAACGTGAGCGCGAGGCAGCCCGAACCCGTCCCAAGGTCGACAAGTCGTAGCGCCCCACGACTGCGGTCGCGTTTGATGTGTTCAAGAACAACATCAATGAGCGTCTCGCTGTCCGGTCGAGGATCCAGAACATCAGGACTTACCTGAAACGGACGGCCGTAAAACCAACGCTCGCTGATAATGCGGGACAGCGGTTCTCCCTTCGCGCGGCGCTGAACGGCGCAATCCAAACGCAATCGCTCTTCTCGGCTCAACACGAGATCTGGGCGTTTGATCAGCGCGCCCGCCTCGAGCGCGAGCACTGTCTCTGTGAGCCGGCGCGCTTCCCGATGGGGCGCTTCCAACCCGGCGCCTCGGAGGACTGCGGTCACATCCTGCACCACCGAACGGAGATCGGACCCGACGGGACCCCTGTTGCGCGTTGGCCGCGAAACCGGCTCGGCGTCCGCCTTAGCCATCGAGGCCTTCCAGTTCGGCTAACTGACCCGCCTGAAAATCAAGGATGAGCGCGTCGACCACCTCATCCAGCGCAAGGCCCTGCATCACCTGATCAAGTTTATGCAGCGTCAGGTTGATCCGGTGGTCGCTCACGCGGCCCTGCGGAAAGTTGTACGTGCGAATTTTCTGCGACCGGTCACCGGACCCAACTTGGCTCTTGCGAGTTGCCGCTCGTTCTTCTTCGGCGCGTGTGCGCTCGGTCTCATAAATGCGCGCGCGCAAGATCTGCATCGCCGTTTTGCGATTTTGGTGCTGCGATTTCTCAGACGCGGTCACAACGATGCCCGTCGGGATGTGCGTGATCCGCACAGCTGAATCCGTTGTGTTCACGTGCTGACCACCCGCGCCAGACGCGCGCATTGTATCGATGCGAATGTCTTCGGTTTTGATTTCAACATCGATCTCTTCGGCTTCCGGCAGCACCGCGACCGTTGCCGTCGACGTATGGATGCGGCCACTCGTTTCTGTTTCAGGCACGCGCTGGACCCGATGGACGCCCGACTCGAACTTCAGCCGCGAGAACACCCCCTTGCCACGGATGGCTGCAATCAACTCGCGGTACCCGCCGAGATCATTTTCAGACGCCTCGATGATTTCCGTTTTCCAGCCCTGCTGATCGGCGTAGCGCTGATACATGCGAAACAGGTCGGCAGCGAAAAGCGCGGCCTCATCGCCGCCTGTTCCAGCGCGCAGCTCAACGATTGCGCTGCGCTCGTCAGCTGCATCTTTTGGCAAAAGCTGAATGCGAAGATCATGCCCGGCTTCGTCGATTTGCGGCCCGAGCTCTTCAAGCTCTGCTTCGGCCAGAGAGCGCATCTCGTCGTCCGTATCGGCGTCAGCCAAAAGCGCAGTCAGATCATCGCGCTCGCGCTCTTTGTCTCGCAAGCCGCGGATTGTTGCGACCACCGGATCGAGGTCAGCGAACTCTTTCGAGAACCTCGCAAACGACTGTTGGTCAAGCGTTCCACTCAACTCCTGCTGAAGCGCCTCCCATCGTGCGACGAGCTTGTCGAGTTTTTCTTTCGGGACCGGTGTCATGCTTCCTGCGCCATATTGGGTTCGCGGTTCGATCGGGGTGTTTCCGCGATGGGGATCGGCTCGAACACGATGTGTTCGCAACCGGTGTTAAGATCAGATTTCCACGCTGTCTGTTTCAGCAAAACGCCGGAGCCGATCACGCAAACTGCCTGTCTCGTTGCTCAACAACGCGCGATCGATCTCATCGCGCACCCGACTCACATCGACCGACAGGCACATCGACTTGACCGGGCCGACCGAGGCTGGCGCCATGGAAATGGTCCGAAACCCAACCCCTAACAGCGCCATAGCTTCGATCGTATTGCCACCCATTTCCCCGCAAAGCGTCACGGGCACATTCTTGGCCACACAGGTCTCGGCGATATGTTTTAAGACGCGGAGCGAGGCGACGTGCAGCGGATCATAGCGCGTGGCGACCAGTGGATTGGTGCGATCAGCGGCAAACAAATACTGCAGGAGATCGTTGCTGCCAACGGAGACGAAATCGACCTCATGAAGCAGTGCGTCGAGCGAATAGAGGATCGCCGGAACCTCGATCATCGCACCAACCAGAACGCGCTCCGGCACCGGTTGACCACGCTTGACGGCAACGGCCCGCTCGCGATCGATCAACGCGCGCGCCCGGCGAAACTCGCTGATTTCGGTGATCATTGGGATCATTAAGCGGAGGTCCCGCCCGACGGATGCGCGTAGCAGGGCTCGCACCTGCATGCGGAACAGGCCAGGCCGGTCAAGCGCCAAACGGACGGCGCGCCATCCGAGCGCGGGATTGTCTTCTTTCGGTTGGCGCATGTACGGCAGGACCTTGTCGCCACCGATATCGAGCGCACGAAACGTCACCGGCTTATCGCCAGCCGCCGCAAGGATCTCGCGGTACGTCGCCGTCTGCTTCGTGACGCGGGGAAATGTTGACGCGATCATAAACTGCAGCTCAGTCCGGAACAGGCCGATACCCGACGCACCGGATGCCTCGAGATGGGGCATATCAATCGACAACCCGGCATTCAGTTGTAGCTCAATGTGAACGCCATCCTGAGTGATCGCAGCCCTGTTACGGAGCGAGCGAAACTGCTTCTGGCGCCGCGCAAGGAAGCGCACTTTGTCGACGTAGGACGCTTCGATATCCGCGGACGGTCTCAGGTGGATGTCACCGGCTGCACCATCAACAATTGCCGGGTCGCCACTGTTCAGCCGTTCGATAAGTCTTGGCACATTGCCAATCGCTGGCAGATCCAAAGCCTTGGCCACGATCGCGACATGGCTTTGAGCGCTCGCTTCCTCGACGACGACGGCGCGAAGTTTGGACCGGTCGTAATCCAAAAGCTCGGCGGGCCCCATGTTGCGCGCCACGAGTATCGTGTCGTCAGGCAGCTCTAATTCGCTGAAGGCTGTGCCGCCGCGGCCAACGAGAATGCGAAGCAAGCGATCGGATAAATCGTCCAAGTCACGGAGACGTTCGCGCCAGAACGGATCATTCTGACGTAGCAGGCGCGTCCGCGTCGTGTTCTGGACGCGTTCGACGGCCGCCTCAGCGGTCAGCCCTTCGCGAACAGCTTCTTGCATGCGACGCAGCCAACCGCGGTCGTTGGCAAACATCGCGTAGGCTTCAAGCACATCACGGTGTGCGCCAGCTTTCGCAAGGCTCTCCGTTTTAAGCATGCTGTCGATGGCGTTGCGAAGCGCGATGACGGATCGCCCAAGCCGCTCAAGTTCGGCCTCCGGATCGACCGCGAGCAGTTCTGTGACGGTGACGCGTGGCTGATGAAGAACGATATGGCCGAGCGCAATGCCTTCAGACATTGGCTCGCCGACGATCCTTGTTGTCGTGTTGAGACTGCTCGATGGGTCTTGCAATGCGCCCGCAACGTCGCCGGACACGATATGCTCAGCGACGAGCATCGCTGTCGTCTGTAGGCTCTCGACATCCTCGTCGGTGTACTCGCGCGGGGTTTGGTTCTGGACAACGAGAACGCCAAGCAGCGCACCGCCACGCAAAATGGGGACGGCCAATAGCGAGTGGTAGGCCTCTTCGCCCGTCTCAGGCCGGTAGGAGAACGCTGGATGCGATTGAGCCTTCGGCACATTCACCGGGACGCCGATCTCCGCGCAACGCCCCACGAGGCCTTCTCCGCGCTTCATCCGCGTTGTGTGGATCGCATCCGGGTTCAAACCCTCGGTTGCAAACAATTCAAGCGAACCATCCTGGCGCTTCACGTAGATCGAACAGACTTCGGCAACCATGAGACCTGCGACCTGGCGCACGATCTTGTTCAGGCGATCCTGACCATCGCCTGGCTCGGCCATAATCTGGCGCAATCGACGCATGATCGCCCGCAGCGCGGGTTCGGCTGCCGCGATCCGTGTCTCATCGTTTTGCGGAGACGACATGGGTCCCGCCCGCTCCAGTTGTCCGACTGCGATCTCAACGAGATCAATGGTCCGGCTTCATTCCCTCAAACGCACGTCGGCGTTTTTCGAATAGCTCTGTGTCACGTGTCTCCGGGCCGGGCGCCTCTTTGCGGCCGGGCCCGCGGCGCGACGAAAATCATCAATCGCCTTCGAGCTTCATTTTCTCCGGTTCGCTTGACACCTCGGTGACATTCACCCGGCGCGCGCTCCGGCGATGAGCAAGTGCGCACCGACGGACTTATGGATCAGAACCCGGTCGCCACCTCCGCGCGCGATCCGTCGTCTCAGTCATTGTCTGCGGGACCAGTCACGATGTTCTGGCCCGTTGTCCATCGTGCAGCGCAACAAGAATGACCGTGCTCACGAAATGCGCGCAGATATGTCGGGAGAACGCCGCTCAGCCGACCCGCCTCGAGCCTCGAATACTAGCGGCCAAGCCATCAATTCTTCTGATCAAAAATCAGGCAGACGGCAGCCAATTCAGCCGATCGGTTACACCGGATCGTGATCGAGCCCGTAGACGGAGTGCAGTGTTCGGACGGCAAGCTCGGCAAATGCGGCTTCAATCAAAACGCTGATTTTGATCTCAGACGTCGT
>JBCBWG010000214.1:0-5680 GCA_039817205.1 Pseudomonadota bacterium | reverse complement strand
GCTTTGCAGCCTCGGTCGAGGCTGCAAAGCGGGTCGGCTTTGATTTGACGACCGTCTCGAATGACGGCGGCATGGACGCCAATCAAATCACCGCCCACGGCATCCCGGCCGTGACCATCGCCGTCGGGCAGCGTCAGGTCCACACCGCGGACGAATGGATCGATCTCGCCGACTTCGAACGTGCCTGCCGCGTTGTCGTCGAGTTGGGCGTCGGTTGAAAGGGGATGGTGGGCGGTACTGGGATTGAACCAGTGACCCCACGCGTGTGAAGCGTGTGCTCTACCGCTGAGCTAACCGCCCGATCGCCGCGTCTGCGGAGCGCGGATATCGCCCCCAGGTGAGGTCGCTGTCAAGTTTGGAAGGTATGGGGGTGGTCTCGAAGCCGAACCCGCCTGATGAGCGGGTCTTGTGGGGGCATCAGCGCGTTACTCGGAACCCGCGGGCTGCTTCATCGAAATCGGCGAACAACTCACGTCGGCGATCGGCGGGCGCGATCCCAAGCAATCGATAGAGGCGACCGCGGCCCGTGAAGACCGTCGTTTGGTGCAGCGCGACCGACTGGCCGCCTGCGCGCGCGACGGCGCCCGCTTCAAGCTGAACCGCCGCCAGGCCGTTGATCAATACACGTTCGCGCCTCTGGACGAGCGTGTCGGTAAACGCTGAAAGCTGCATCAGCAGCCCCGTCGCAACGGGCTCACGCTGGCGCTCCGGAACGGCCGCCCGGACAATCTCGCTGACGATCATCATACCAGCGGGCGTTGTCTCGCGCGCCCCGTTGGCCCTGTTTGCCCGGTTGGCATCGGCGTCGGCGGCGGGCGGCATTATGCCGGTCTCGGTAAAAATGTAGCCCGTGCCTTTGATTGAGCCAGCATATTTGAGGTTAGACCCTCTTCCGAGGCGAAAGGGCAAGGATCGCGGTGGCGTCGGCGGTCCGAGTTCTGCTCTGCGCAGTGCGTCCACAACCGCGGTTCTCGAGATCAGGCCGGACCGCAGTGCCACCTCCGGCAGGTTGGCCGTTATGAGCGCCGTCGACCGCGCATCCCCGAGCGCGAGCATCAGTTTTTGGAACCAGCCACCGGTTGTTGCTTGGCGACCGGCGATGGCGACGTGACGGTCTGATCGTCCAAGGTCGAGCGGTTTGGCGTCGCGCACCCCGCGAGAGGATAGCAGGCGCGCGGTCAGCGAATTGGCCATGCGATCGTAAGCGGACCCGGCGACCTCGATGATGACGATCGATGCCCCGCTCGTATGGATAAATCCGCGGAAGTTGCGGGCCGGTTCGAACCCGCTCGGTAGGGGTAGCCTCACCCGGCTGTCCGGTAGCTGCTGTTTGGTCGTGGCGGGCCGTTGCGCTTTGTCTGTTGCTCCGTTGCGTGTCTCAGCCAGCGCCTGAGCCGCTGAGCTTCCTAGAGCGAAGATCATCGCAACGCAGAGACCCGTGATTTTCATTTTGTTTGGTGGAGACTTGCGTTGACAGGCCATGGGCCACTACCGCCCACGCTTGAGCCAAAAGGTGAAAACGCCGTCGGCCTCGTTTTCTGAGACGAGATTATGACCGCGCGCTTCGCAGAACGCACGAATGTCGACCGGCGTGTTCGGGTCTGTGGCCTGCACCTTCAACACATCACCGACGTTGAGTTTGCGCATGGCCTGCTTAGCTTTGAGGATCGGGAGCGGACAAAGAAGGTGGCGCGCATCGAGCTCGACGGTCGACGCATCGTCGCTCGCCGGCGTCGCCAACGCGTTTTCGTTACTTTTGGTCTCGTCAGCCATGGAACCTCTTCGTTGCCCTACCGTGTTTCGCGTGCCTCACCAGAGATAGGGTCAAAAATAGGGCTGCTTTTCAAGGCATTGACCATATTCGCGAAGAAAAGCCCCGGCGCGTCACGCTTAAGGCCGTCGCTCCGTCGCGCGAGACGAATGATGCGTTGGCCGCGCTCTTGCCGATCTCTTCATTGTTCCGCGCACCGATGCTTGCGTGACCTCATCAAGGCAGGCACGGTCGCGTCGAAAACGACCGCTGGACCCGACGAACACGTCTGGCGGCGTGTCGACAGCTAAGATACCACCGGAACTGATGGCTGAGGGATCTGATCAAGGAGCGGGCGGTGGGCGATCGACGCGCAGGCTTGGCGCGGGCACCGAACCGGCTGCATCTGCGGGTGCGGGGACACAACAGGCGGGGCCAACTGCTGAGCGCTCATTTCGCTTTACGTTGGGCCTGGAGCGATTGGGGCTCGTGGCCTTGCAAACGCCCGCGCTCACGCTCGGCCTCATTGTCATTGCCACGTTCGTTGCGATCCTCGGCGTCAGCCGTCTGACCGTCGACGATAGCCTCACCGAGCTGTTCCGAACCGACACGGAAGAATTCCGCCGCTACGAAGAAGTCGATCGCCGCTTCCCATCGAGTGAATACGACGTGCTCGTCGTTGTCGAAGGCGATGGGCTCCTCACGCGGAAAGGTCTGAAGGCCTACAGCACCGCCCTCATTGAGATGCAGCTGGCCGACGGCATCGGCGGCGTCGTCTCGATGTTTTCCGCGCGCGCGCCGCTCGATGAAACCGGTTATGCCGCCCCGATCGTGCCGGACGTTTTGCCGAAGGATGATGCAGCGTTTGCGCAGGTGATTGCGCGGCTGAAAGCTAACGAGATCGTCAAAGGCAAGTTTTTGTCTGACGATGGGCGGCTTGGCATGATCGTTTTGTCGCTTGACCGAGACGTAACCGCTGACGGCGGCAGCGATCCGGTCATCGCCGCGATCGAAACGGCGCTGGGAACAGCTTTTGCTGATAGCGGTCTTACCTATCGGCTGACCGGCCCGCCGGTGATGCAACGCGAGATCAGAAACGCCGTCCAGCGTGATCGCATCATTTATAACGGGCTGGGGTTGCTGCTTGGAATCGTGGTGGCCTTTATCTTTTTCCGGCGGATCTCATTGACGATCCTGGCGGTGCTTGGCCCGTCCATTGCGATCCTTTGGACGCTTGGCGCCGTCGGTGGTCTCGATTTCCGACTCAACCTTTTCATCAACGTTCTGACGCCGCTGATCCTGGTCTCGGGATTTTCAGATTCCATGCACCTCGTCATGGCGATGCGCCGCGAGATCGTAGCCGGCGTCGACCGCGTGACGGCCGCCCGCAATGCCGTGCGCGATGTGGCGCCCGCCTGTCTTCTGACGGCGATGAATGCCGCGATCGCGCTCATGTCGTTTGCACTTGCTGAATCAGCGCTCGTTCGGACGTTCGGTCAGGCCGCCATCTTGGCCGTCACCATTTCGTATCTTGCCGTCGCAGTGGTTGTCCCGACGGTTGCCGTGTTCCTCATTCGCGACGAGGGCGACGGTACCGTTTCGCAGAACCGCAAAACAGAAGCGAATGATGAGGGCGGCGCGATTGCCTTTGTTGGGCGTCTTACCGAGGCGCTGGTGGACCGCGTTTCAGATGCACCCCGGCAGGTTCTTGGTGTTGGTTTGATCGTCGTTGCTCTTTGTGCGGCAGCTTACGCGAGCCTGGAGCCGCGGTATCGGCTGGCGGACCAAGTGCCGGACAAAGAGCAGGCGCTGGCTGCAAGCGCGAGCCTCGATCAAAAACTCACCGGTGCCAATCCGGTCCACGTGATGATCAGTTGGACCGGTGATCGCGCGCTTTATTCGGAACAGACGCTCGCAATAATCGGCGATGTCCACCGCGTGCTTGAGCGGGTTGCCGGGCTTGGCAACGTTTGGTCGCTCGAAAGCCTACGCGACTGGCTGGAGAAAAGTGGTCGCGCAGACCCGGAGACGGTGGGCGCGTTTGTTGAAAAACTGCCCGACAATCTGGTGCGCCGCTTTGTTGCCAAAGAGGAAAACGCTGTCCTCGTGACGGGGCGTTTGCCGGACGTGGATGCAAGCGAGATCCTGCCCGTTGTCGAGCGGATCCATGCAGCCTTGGCCGATGTGCGAACGGCGAACCCGGATGTTGTGATTGCGGTGACCGGGCTTTCGGCGATCGCTGCACGCAACTCGGCGAAGCTGATTGGCGAGCTCAACTTGGGCCTCGTCGGGGACATGTTTATTATTTTCATCTTTCTCGGAGTAGCGCTCCGGTCGGTGCTGGCGGGTGTCGCGAGTATCTTGCCATCGCTGTTCCCGATTTTTGCGACGGGCACGTTGATCTGGCTTGGCGGCGGCGGTTTGCAGTTCGCATCAATCATCGCGATCACCGTTGCGTTTGCGCTCGCCATTGATTCAACCATCCACTTTCTGAACCGCTATCACCTGGAAGAGGATCGGTTTGCGGCGAGTGGCCAACCCATCGACACGCGGGATGTCCTACGCGCCACGATCCACCACATCGGACCGGCGGTGGTGTTGACGACACTTGTGCTGGCGCTCGGGCTCGGCGTGACGGTGCTGTCGGATCTCCCATCGCTCCGCTTGTTCGGTGCGCTCTCTGCCGTTTGCTTGTTTGCATCTCTTGCGGCACAGCTCCTGATCCTGCCGGCCGTCATCGCGGTCTACCGAGCATATTGGCCGCGCGTGGTTACGATGGACGCCGTACCCGCGACAGGCGATGCTGGCCCCAAAGATTAAGCGCATTACCGGACAGAATAAGCGCGGCACCAATCGCGATTTCGGGCTGAATGGCTTCGTTGTAGGCGAGAGCGCCAATCACGGTAATGATCGGCAAACGCAGGAAGTCCATTGGCGCGACGATCATTGCGTCACCTTCTTTAAAGGCCCGCGCGAGGGCGAAGTGGGCAGCCGTACTCGTGATGCCAATAACCACGAGCCATGCGTAGGCTTCGGTGGTCTGGTAGGAGAGGTAGGGCCCGATGAGGACGCCGGAGATCAGCAATTGCATCCAAGACATATGAAAGAGAACGGCGAGCGCGCTTTCGCGCCCCATGAGCGATTTGGTTGCGATCATGGCCAGCGCGAACGTGATGGCCGCGCTCATCGCGAGGCCCGAGCCCAAGCCGATTGACTGAACGCCCGGTTGCACGATCACGAGAATGCCGAGAAAGCCCAAAACCACAGCCGCGATCCGTTCCGCGCTGAAGCGTTCGCCGAGCAGCAGCCACGCAAAGAGTGCGACCCATAGCGGCGACGTGAACTCAAGGGCGAACAACTGCGATAGCGGGATCAGGCTCAACGCGTGGAACCAGCAGAACTGTCCGACGTAGTGGGTTGTGTTGCGGCCGGTATGCAGGAGAAGGTTGCGCGAGGTGATCTGTCGAAAGCCTTGCTCAGAGGCTGCGATGATTGCGCTGACGATGACGAGCCCGACGAAGCTGCGCACGATCATGATTTGTAGCGTGTCGCTCAGGATGGGTGTCGTGCGACCCGCAGCTTCTGCAATCTCCCGCGCCGCCTCACGTCCTGAAATTGCAACCAGCGAAAACATCGCGAGCGCAAAGAGCATCCACATCAGCGCGCGCCACATCGATCCGTCGGCCATGGTCGTCATATTCGGTGCGCGTGTTTTCGGCGCTTTTTGCAAAACGATGCCGCCTCACGTATTTGTTTCGCAACGCACGCGCTGCACGCGCCGGGCCCGAGCGCTTCAGTCAAATGACGGCGATGTCGGGCAACGTCAATGAAGCACACACCGCGCTCGGTGACGCCACGAAAACGGCGCGATGTCTCAAAGGCCCTAGAGCGCGACTTCGGGTCACCGGGGCAGGTGGTGCAGTCGGTGTT
>JBCBWG010000213.1:0-5689 GCA_039817205.1 Pseudomonadota bacterium | reverse complement strand
CGGAAACGGCGCCAGCCGCAGACGCTGAAGCAACGTCTGTGGAAGAACAGACACCCGAAGTTCCTGCACGAGAGGCGGCGCCCGAGACTCCGCCTTCGCAGTCGGTTCCGGACGTTGAGGCCAAATCGTCATCTGAGACGTCGGCTATCGCCGCGGCCAAGCCCGGCCGACACGATCGCGGCGATAGCAAGAAGCCGCGCGGCCGACCGGCTGGTTCGACGGGCGACGGTGCGTTCACTGTCACGCCCGATATGATGTCGATCCTTGGCTGTTCTGCTGACGAACTCGCCGAGGTTCTAAAGTCGCTTGGCTTCCGCTCCGAAAAGCGCGCGAAGCCTGCTGCTGAGATCAAGTCGGATGCGCCGTCGGAAACCAGTTCGGTCCCAGAGATAAGCGACACTGCCGCATCCGAAGAGAAGAGCGACGCGGCAAGTGCGCCGGTTGTGGCCGAAGTTGAGACAGCGGTCGCTGACACTGCTGCGTCCCAGCCGTCTGTTGAAGCGGAAGCCGCAACTGAGGCGGCGGCGGATGACACGCCACCTGCGGCCGGAGATGCGTCTGAGGCGACAGCCAAGGCCGCTGACGAAGACGACAACTTCATATTGGTTTGGCGCCCGCGCCGCCGCCACGAAATGAACGATCGCGGCCCGCGGAAACACACCCGCGGCCGCAACGATCGGCGACAAGGAGCGTCCGGCGCCGATCGATCGCAAGCTCAGTCAGCGGGTGGGCAAAGGTCCGGCGGTCCGGACCGAGACCAAGCAGCTGGCGGCGGCCGGTCCGAGGCTCGAAATGAAGGGCAAGGCCGCGGACAAGGCAAACGCTCGGCGTCCGGCGGCGGTGGTGGCCAAGGACGAAACGACGGTCGTCCCGGCGGCAACAAAGGTGGCGGTCCGCGAAAGCCAAAGCATGGAGGCGACCGTCGCGGTGGCGGCCGTCAAAACGACAACCGGCGTGGCCCGCAGGTCATTTCGGCCGGACCAAAGCGCGACCGCGAAAAGGCCGGAGAGGACTCACCGTTTGCCTCGTTGGTTGCGCTCAAGAAGTCACTCGAACAACAGGCGCCGGATAAGAGTTAGATCGACCGGCTGTATGAAAGAGCAGACCGGTTGCGGCGCGATCACGGACGGATGTGGATGGCAAAGACCTCTGACGCCTCCGATAACGAGACTCTGGATCAGCCGCAGTCGATCCGGCTCGATAAGTGGCTGTGGTTCACCCGCATTGTGAAAAGCCGGACGTTGGCTGCAACGCTTATTTCTGGCGGCAAGGTGCGGCTCAACCGATCCCGTGTCGATAAGCCGAGCCACACCCTCAAGGTGGGTGACGTCGTGACGGTGACCGCACACAAGCAAGTGCGCGTTCTCAAGGTACTGCTCTGCGGCGCGCGCCGGGGCCCTGCGACCGAAGCGCAAACGCTTTACGAGGACCTTACGCCGGAGACGGTCGTGTCCGCGGCGTCCGAGCGTGCGAGGCGCAAGAGCACCGACACGCCGGATACGGTCCCGCCGATTCAACCGGTCGCCGCGGAACGCGAGCCCGGAGCCGGACGCCCGACGAAGCGAGACCGGCGAGCACTGGATCGCTTCCAGCGAAGTGGGGGTTAGTCGGGCCGTCTGAACGCAATCCGAGTTGGCTCATCCAACAGAGCCAATCCGTCGCGTTTGGTTGATTGGTTCTGCGACCATGTTGGCATCGACGCATATTGACGTTGCATGCACGATTGACGACAACCGCCTCGACAACAAAACGCACACCCATCGCTTCGAGCTCATCAAACGCATGACCTACATCGTCAACGATGCCTGCATCCGCTGCAAATTCACAGACTGCGTCGAGGTGTGTCCCGTCGACTGTTTTTATGAAGGCGAGAACATGCTCGTCATTCATCCAGATGAATGCATCGACTGCGGCGTGTGTGAGCCGGAGTGTCCGGTCGATGCGATCAAACCTGACACCGAGCCCGGTCTGGAAAAATGGCTTGAGGTGAACCGAGAGTACGCTGACAAGTGGCCGAACATCACCTCTAAAAAAGAACCACCCGCGGACTCTGAGCAGTACCGGGATAAGGAAGGAAAATTCGAGAAGTTTTTCTCGGATCAGCCCGGCGAAGGTGATTGACGCTCTGATTTGCCCGTCGACCGCCGTCGGTGGGTGACATGAAAGACCGAAGCAAAGACGGGCGGTTAGAGTCTGTCGTTTCGGTCAAAAATCAGAAACGCGGCGCCCACCGGGTGTCGCGCTAACTTCGTTGCTGAGCAGCATCGTTGGCCCTTCATTTTTCGTCAAGACTGTGCTATTGTCTTCTCGTGATGGTCGTTCCGAGAATGAGCCCGAGCATGGAAGCACGCTGCGCCCAATGGCGAGCAGAGTACTGGTCAAAAGCAAGGTCATTTGATCTGCATAGAGACCACGTGGCCAAGACCCGCGAAACGTCGGTTCGTAGACGGTCTGGCATCTTCTTCCGATAGATCACCCGACATCACTTCGTCCTGCGGCGAAACCATTGCGCAAAGCTTAGCTTGCGCACCCTTGCCGCGCGACATCGCCGAACATGGTCCAACGCGTATAGAGGTCGAGCATCGAATGGCAAAAGCAAAACAAGCCAGTGCCCCAGCTAAGAAGTCTGCTGCAAGCGTTCGGTCCAGTGCGCCCGTGAAGTCGGCTCGCAAGGCCTCAGCGAAGACGGCAACGGCGGCAAAGGTGCCGGCAAAGAAAGCCGCGGCGGCTAAGAAGCCAGCGGCAAAGACGACGAAGCCCGCAGAGAAAAAGCCAGCAACGAAGGCGGCTGCGAAGACGACCGCCGCAAAGGCGAGCCCTGCTGCGAAAAAGGCAACGGCTACGAAGCCTGCGTCGAAACCGGCAGCGAAGTCGGCGGCACCGCAAGCGCCGGCTGCGAAGAAGACTGCGGCGCCAAAGGCAACGAAGCCGACCGCCGCGAAGAAGCCAGCGGCCGCGAAAGCTGCGCCTTCAAAAGCTGCGCCGCCAAAAGCTGCACCGGCGAAATCAGCTGCGTCCAAGACGACCGCTGCGAAGGCGTCCACAACAAAGGCGAAGATTGCAAAGGCAGCTGCGGCTGTCGCAGCTGCGGGGGCAGCACCCGCAAAGAAAGCGCGTCTATCGATCGGTTCGCCATCGCTCAGCGTTGGTGGATCGCGTTCCGGTGCGCGCGTTGCAGCGGCTGTGATCAAGCCGATGGCACCGAAAAAAACGGCGGCGGTGAAAGCCGAACCGGAGGCTGCGGCCGCGGAGCCGAAGAAGCCAGTTGGGTCGCGTCACGGGTTCAAGCTTAACGAGCATGTGGTCTACCCATCGCACGGCGTCGGCCGGATCGTCGGGATCGAGGACCAAGAGATCGCTGGCATGGCGCTGGAGCTTTTTGTCATCACGTTCGACAAGGACAAGATGACCTTGCGCGTCCCGACATCGAAGCTCGAAAGTGTCGGCTTGCGGAAGTTAGTCGAGGAGCCGGTTCTCGCAAAAGCGATGCATACGCTCAAGGGTCGCGCGCGCGTAAAGCGTACCATGTGGAGCCGTCGCGCGCAGGAGTATGAGGCCAAGATCAATTCGGGCGATCTCGTTTCGATCGCCGAGGTTGTTCGAGACCTTTATCGCTCTGAAAGCCAGCCGGAGCAGTCCTACTCTGAGCGTCAGCTGTATGAGCAGGCGCTGGACCGGATGGCCCGGGAGCTTGCAGCCGTCGAAGGTCTCGACGACCGCAATTCGGTCGAGCGGATCACCGACATCTTGTCGAAGAGCGCGAAAGGCCGCCGCGCTGCGGAAGAGGCCGCTGCGGCCGCCGCAGAAGATGGCGACGACGGTGACGGCGGTGGCGAGATCAAAGCTGCGTAGCTTATTCGCCTGGCCGAAACGCAAGGTTCAAAGATCAATGAGGCCCGGTTCGCTTCTGCGGACCGGGCTTTTCTTCGGCGGATCGCCAGGCGCGTGATGATCGTCCGGCGATCGCCGGATGCGCTTGCCGGGTTCTCGGCCGCTTGGCGATTTTTCTGAGCGTCGCGCGACCGACTTGGAGCGCGGTGACTGGGAACGCGGCGCCTGGGAATGCGGAGCCTGGGAACCCGGCGACCGGCGATCTCGAAGCACCTCGATCTGGTGGGTGTGATCGATTTCGATCATCGGGCCGTTGCGCACCACGATCCAACCACGCACCCGAATGCGCTGCCCCGCCAACAACAGGGGTTTGATGCGACCGCGCGCGAAGAAACGCATTTGTCGCCGCGAAATGCTGACGGTGAAATCCCGTCGCCAGCTGCGCCCGAAGTTCAGATAAACGCGCCCGCGCACGTCCGACGCTTTCGCAACGCGCCCTTCCACAATCTGAAACGTGCTCGCCCGCTTGACGAGATCGAACGGTTTCAGCGCAGGTCGCGCCGCATACGTGCTCAGCGCCCAAAGCCCGCGCGCCCGTCTGCGGGCGGCCGCTTCAGCCCGCTGCATGCGCGACGCACAGGTGGCGCGCTCACGATCGGGCGCAAAACGTGCGAGCCCGGACTTCAGAAGATCCGCTTGCAGCCAGGTGGGCGCACGCGTGCCGCCGATGACCCAAGCGTGCGCGAGGCGTCGGCCGTAGCGGTCCGGACGCCCGCGGCGATAACGGATCAGCACACGGCGATTGAGCAGCCGGGCCCGCACGGCTGCCGTGGCGGCCTGAGCCATCGGCCAGTTTCCGTTGGCGCCAGGCGCGTCCGTTGCATCGGGCGCCAGCAGGCTCTGCAAGCGGACCACGGTCCCGTCATCAATTCGAAACGTCGTGGCCGTCAGGACGGCGGTTACCACGGCGCGGGTCCGCCGCTGAAATCGACACGGTTGCGCGCGTCGCGGTCGTCGAGCCAATGCCCGCTTACGGGCTTGGCGCGCAGCTGGCGTTGCTTCGCGTTTTGCATCTTCGGCAGCAGCGCCGCCACCTTCGTCGCGCGCCAGAACGTTTGGCGCACCAAGTCCGCTGCCGAAACAGAAAGCAACGGCGACCAGCGCCAGCCAATGCCGTGCAGATCGGCGCGCTCGGGAGGCGACCGCGATTGCCCGCACGGCCTCGTCCGATCCGCTGTACCAAAATCCGCTCACGGCCGAACGGTAGCGCGCCAACCGTTCCAGCACCCAACACTTTCTGCTACGGTCAGCGCGGGAGGCCCCGTAGCTCAGCCGGATAGAGCATCAGATTCCTAATCTGAGGGTCGCGCGTTCGAATCGCGCCGGGGTCACCATTTTTCTGGGCTCGATGCTGCCAACCGCGTATTGGGCGATACAGCGCCGTCGTCGGGTCCGGATCGAATAAGCAAGGCTTCGCTGATCAAAAACGAGGCTTCGCTGATCGAAAACGAAACTGGGCTTATCGAAAGGGAGACTGGAACCGTGACGCGTTCAAAAACTCTTCGTCGGTTAAGGAATTCAAGAACGCAATCAGATCTTTTCGTTCCTGCGTCGTCAGTTTAAATTTTCGAATGCGCGGTGACGTGAGTGGAGATCGACGGCCGAGCGCCGCAGATCTTCCGCCTGCCTCGTAGTGCGAAAGGACGCCGTTCAGCGTTTTCACTGATCCGTCGTGCATATAAGGGGCAGTGACCGCGACGTTGCGCAACGACGGTGTCTTGAACTTGCCCATGTCGCCGACAAGCCCCGTATAATCGATCAAGCCTTTCACGCCGGCTGGCAGCCCGCCTTTGCCGTC
>JBCBWG010000212.1:0-5705 GCA_039817205.1 Pseudomonadota bacterium | reverse complement strand
GCAACAGCAATCCGTGAGTGAGAGATGGATGCCGACGATTGCGCCTTTCGATCGCAGGAGCAGGCAGGCGCGGAGCTGTCACAAACCGTTTATCACTGTAAAATATTTGCAAGTTTGCCCGATAGGGCATCTGTCCAGCTCCAATTGAGCGTAAAGTTCTCAAAACTGCCGCGTTACACGCCTCACTCCGCAGTTCACGAAACGGATCGGACCGGCCATGCCCGTCGATAAAGTTCAACACGGAAACGCGCGCCTCTGGCCGATTGGGGGCGTCTGCGCGGCTCTCCTGCTCACTCTAGAGCCAACCGCGCCAGCTTTTGCGCAGGGTCGCCCGGCAACCGTGGGGGTGGCTGCGGTCGAGGAACGGAAGGTTGTTGAGACGCGCGCTGTCCTCGGACAACTGACAGCGGCGGTTGAGGCTCAGATCGCAACCCGGACGGCCGGGATCGTGTCGGATGTCTTATTCTCGGTCGGTGACGAGGTGGGCCGCGGCAGTGTCCTCATTCGGATGGATCGGACGCGTGTCGCACTCGAGCGAAAATCCTCATTGGCCGCCGTCGAAGTTGCAACAGCGGGCCGTGCCGTGGCCCAGGCGGAACTGCGACGCGCCGCTCAGGCATTCGATCGACAAAAGGCTCTCCGCGGCTCACGCGCGTTTTCCCGCAGCCGCTTTGAAGATCTGGAGCAGGATGCAGCCCGGGCGCGCGCGCTTCTGGTGCGAGCAACGGCTGAGCTGAGGCAAGCTGAGGCCGCTTTGGCCGAGGTCGATTACCGGGTCACCAATATGGTCGTCCGTGCACCGTTCGACGGCGTCATAATTGCCCGAGACGCCCAGCCCGGTGCCTACATGAGCGTCGGTTCCCGGGTCGCCACAATGATGGACGTCAACAACCTGGAAATTGAGGCTGATATCCCCGTCGAACTGGTGAGCGGATTGACACCTGGCACCTCCCTGACAGTTGCGTTCGATGGCGGAGCCAACTCAAAGGCAATCGTTCGCGCTGTTCTGCCGGTCCAAACAATTGCGACGCGGACCCGTCCCGTACGCTTCACGGTCGATCTGTCGAAACTCGACCTGACGCGACTGGCGCGGGGCAAGTCTGTCACACTATCGGTGCCCGCGGGCCCGGAACGCATTGCTCTGACAGTTCCAAAAGACGCGCTCGTGCAGTCGGCGCGCGGCTGGATGGTCTTCGCGGTGGTCGAGGGCAAGGCGGTCCCGAAACGGGTGCAGTTCACGGACGCGGTTGCCGATCGCGTCATTGTCACGAATGGTCTCACGGAGGGCGAGCTTGTGGTTGTGCGCGGCAATGAGCGATTGCGTCCGGGTCAGGCTGTGTCGCCCAATCCTGGCGCCAAGCCGGCAGCGCGTGATCCCAAAAAATCATCGCGCTCAGCCGGAACGACAGAAGCTGGAAAGAGCTAGAGAGACAGAGCTGAGACAACGCCGGGGCGTGGCACCGCTGCTCTCCCAGAATGCGCGTTTGTAAGATCATGAAAGATCGGGCGAATGGATCTCATCAGGGTCGCCATCGATAAACCGATCGCCGTTGTTGCAGCCGTTATTATGGCGGTGCTCCTCGGCGCGCTCGCGATGACGCGCATCCCGATCCAGCTCATCCCCGACGTCCGCAAGCCGGTGATCCAGGTCACAACCATTTGGCCCGGGGCCGCACCGGCTGAAGTCGAACGCGAAATCGTCAATCGGCAGGAGGACGAACTCCGCGGCCTTGAGGGCCTCGAGACAATGACCTCGCGGTCACAAACCGGCCGGGCACGCATCTCGCTTGAGTTTGCGATCGGCACAAATATGGACCGCGCGCTGCTGCTCGTGGCAAACCGGCTCGATCGCGTAACGGGCTATCCGGACGAAGCGAACGAGCCGACGCTCGATACCTCCGGCTCCGACGACAACCCGATCGCCTGGATCATCCTGAAGCGCGGGCCGGGCAACACGAAAGAAATGGCGCAGTACGGCGATTTCGTCGACGACGTCATCAAAGAGCGGATCGAGCGGGTGCAAGGCGTCGCACTCGTCAATGTGTTCGGCGGCGTTGAGCGCGAGTTACAGATCATTATCGAGCCCGAGCGGCTCGCGAAGTACCGGCTGACGATCCCGGATCTCGTCAATTCGCTGCGCGAGGCGAGCATCTCGGTCTCGGCAGGCGATATCGACGAGGGCAAGCGCCGCTATGTCGTGCGCGCCGAGGGTGAACTCAACACGATTTCAGCGATCGAGGCGGTCGTCGTTCGAAGCGCCGCCTCGGCCGGGCGGGCCGCTAATGCCGCAACGAACGCTGGCGCCGGTCGGGTCTTCGTGCGTGATCTCGCAGACGTCCGCTTTGGCTATAAAGAACCCACCGCGCGCATCCGTCAGAAAGGCGGACCAGCCATCGCGATCAATGCCATTCGTGAGACTGGCGCCAACGTGATCGAGACAATGCGCGGCGTCCGCGAGGCGCTCAATGAATTGCGCGCCGGGCCGCTCAAGGCCGAAAACCTGACGATCGAACAGGTCTACGACGAGACGATCTACATCGATGGCGCGATCGAGCTTGTCCTGCAGAATATCTGGATGGGCGGCGTCCTTGCAGCGTTTGTCCTGCTCCTGTTTTTGCGGTCGTGGCGGGCGACACTCATCATTTCGATTGCCATTCCGGTGTCGATTATCGCGTCGTTTGTTGCGATGGCAGCCCTCGGCCGCAGCCTCAACGTGATCTCGCTGGCCGGAATTGCCTTTGCGGTCGGCATGGTCGTCGACGCAGCAATCGTGGTGCTCGAAAACATATATCGTCTCAGGCAACAGGGCATGTCGCCCGCGCAAGCTGCCTACCAAGGCGCGCGCCAGGTTTGGGGCGCCATCCTTGTCTCAGCCCTCACGACGGTGCTGGTCTTCATCCCCATCCTCACCATGGAGCTTGAAGCTGGTCAGCTGTTCCGAGACATCGCTGTCGCAATCTCCGTCTCCGTGATGCTGTCGCTCGTCGTCGCCGTGACCGTGATCCCCGCTTTAGCGAAGGCGCTGCTCGGGGCAGGACAAGCGCGCCTCTCGGTCATGCCACTCCCTGGTATCGATTTTCTCGGCCGCATGTTTGCCAAGCTCGTGTCGGCCTATGCGAGCCTTACCGTCCGCAATCGGTTCATTGGCGCAACGGTCGTCTCCGTCATCACCGCCTCAGCGATCTGGGCTGGGATTACGTTTTTGCCGAAGCTCGAGTATCTGCCGGACGGCAATCGCAACCTCGTCTTCGGCGTGATCCTGCCGCCGCCCGGCTATAACCTTGGCACGACCACACAGATTGCCGAACGCATCGAGGGCGTGGCTCGCCCACTCTGGGAGAAAAAAGAGACCGGCGCCGCCGACGAACCACCGGCGATGAAGCATTTCTTCTTCGTTGCCGTTCGCGGGACAACCTTCCTCGGGGGTGCAGCCGTCGACCCGACCCGTGTGACTGAACTCATCCCAGTTTTGTCTCGCCCGATTTTCGCGGAGCCCGGGACATTTGGTTTCATATCCCAGCGCTCTCTGTTTGGTCGCGGCATCGGCGGGGGCCGTACCATCGAGCTGAACATCTCCGGCGATCAACTCGAAGACATCATCAGCGTCGCCCAGCGGGCTGCGGGGATGGTTGTGCAGAGATTTTCGCGCCGGGACGGGCATCAGTTTCGGCCGAGACCAGGGCTTGAGCTCGGCGCACCCGAAATCCGTGTCGTCCCAAATCGCGTGCGGCTGGCCGATGCGGGCATCAACGCGCGAACGCTCGCCCAAACGCTCGACGCCTATAATGACGGGTTGCGCGTTGAAGAAATCACCGTTGGTGCCGATCGTATTGACCTCATGCTCAAGGGGCAGGACGGGCAGACCGACAATCGCCGCACGCAGGACATCGGCTCGTATCCGGTCGTCGCCCCCAATGGGCAAATTGTTCCGATCTCTGCGCTCGCCGATGTCCGGCTGACCGCTGGCCCCGTCGAGATCCGTCACCGCGAGCGGCTCCGGACGATCACGCTGGAAATCAGGCCCGCGGGCTCGCTTCCACTGGAAACGGCGATTGAGACAATCCGCAATGACGTTATCGCCCCGCTCCAGGCCGGTGGCACCTTGCCGCCTGGAACCCGCATTTCGCTGACGGGCGCGGCAGATCAGCTGCAGCAAACGTGGGACGCGCTGCAGATCAATCTCCTGCTCGCTCTCATCATCGTCTTCCTCGTTATGGCTGTCTTATTCGAGAGCTTTGTTTTGCCGTGCGTCATCCTCGTCTCCGTGCCGGTTGCCGGCGTTGGAGGGATCGCGGGCCTTGCCGTGCTCAACCTGTATCAGCCGCAACCGCTCGACATGCTGACGTTACTCGGCTTCGTCATCCTCATCGGGATCGTGGTCAACAACGCAATCCTGCTCGTGCATCAGTCGCTCTATCACCTCCGCGAAGAGGGTCTGGGCGTAAACGACGCGGTGCTTGAGGCGACACGGAACCGCATCCGCCCGATCTTCATGAGCACACTTACGAGCGTCTTCGGCATGCTGCCGCTTGTGATGTTCCCGGGCGCCGGTTCAGAGCTCTACCGGGGCCTTGGCTCGGTCGTCGTCGGTGGCCTGTCGTTGTCGGCAGTCCTGACGCTGTTGCTTGTGCCACCGCTCCTGCGCTTGACCCTCAGCTTGCCGGTCGTCGCAGCATCCGATGACGACCGGACCAAGGCGCGCGCGCCCGCCGAATAGACCGTCGTCAGGCAGCAGGCGTATCATAGCCCACTCACTGGATATTCCACTCGTCCACAAGCGTTGCACCGTGTTCTCAGGTCATGCAGCGCGCGCGCTGCTGACCGCCAACACCTTGCAACCAATTGATCTCAAATGCGTTTCACCAATCGAGATGGCCTAAGTGCTCTAGTGCATAAGGGCAACATTCGTAAACGCAGCAATGCTCATCATTCGAACTTGGGGTGTTGTCCGCCGCTCCACACGCTAGATCACGTGCCAGCTAGGGCGGTCGAGTGTGTTCAACCGCAGAGGAGTTTTCGATGTTGCGCACGTTGGTTTTAGGCTTGGCGACACTGGCGCTCGGCGCAGTGCTGACCGGGGTTCCGGGCAAAAGCGCTCAGGCGCAGTCGTTTTTCAACTTTGGCGGCGGCCCGTCCAGCCTCTACGATGTCCAAACGGTCAGCTTTCCGCGCCGATATCGTCCTGGCGAGATCATCGTCAGCTTCGGCGACCGTCGGCTTTACCATGTAACAGCGCGTGGCCGCGCGGTGAGCTATCCGATCGCAGTGCCGCGCCCGCAAAGCCGCTGGCAGGGTGTGCTACGCGTGAGCATGAAGCGCGAGAACCCGGATTGGCGCCCGACCGCCCGCATGCGCCGCGAAAATCCCAAGCTCCCATCGATGGTGCCGGGAGGTCATAAGCTCAACCCACTTGGTGTACGTGCGCTTTACCTCGGCAGCACGCTCTACCGCATTCACGGCACAGACGCCCCATGGACGATCGGGCAGAACGTGTCGAAGGGTTGCATCCGCATGCACAACGATCACGTGATCGAACTTTATCGCCGCGTCGGCGTCGGAACGAAGGTGACCGCCACCTGGAAGAAATTCCGGCCTAGAGGTTTGCAGACCGCACGCGCTGGTCGCTCGTTCGCCGGTGGGGGCAGCCGCGCCGCCCGCGATCCGAACTGGGCAAGAAATGTTTTTGGCCTGAATTAAGAGTGCAC
>JBCBWG010000211.1:0-5727 GCA_039817205.1 Pseudomonadota bacterium | reverse complement strand
CCGCCGACTGTCGCCGAACGGCTGCGGAAGCCATGGCGGCGTTTCCGAACAAGTTTGCTCGGCTGATAAGTCCGTTTCACGGGGTTTCTCCGGTGGCTCGTGCCGGTGTCCGCTCGCTGATCAACGACTGCGAGAGCGCGCAAGGACGCCGCTGTGTGTGAATGAGCGGCGGTCTTAGGCGGCACAACAGGGCAAGTCAACGGAAATGGGAGCGGATTTTAGAACGTCGTTCCCGATTTCCGGTCGTTTCCCTGGGATGATGGCCAGCCCTATCACAATCGATCAACTAACCGGTCCTCCGTTCACGAGGCCTTGAGACCCCATTTCATTCTGCGGCCGTTCGGCGCACTTATGCCTCATCGAAACGCGGCCCCGCAGCATTCGACACGGCGGGGCGGTGACATGAGCAACCAGATAACAAGCGACCGCAGAGGGGATATTCCGATGACTAAGAACGAATTGCACCCATCAATCATTGAGCTTTCAGGTCCGGTGAGCCGGCGCGCTGCGCTCGGTTTCGGCGCCGGTGCCGCGCTTGCGCTGACAGCTGCGCCAGCGTTTGCGAACATCACGTCGTCCTTCACAGCCTTCAAAGCTGACGGCGCCGCCGTCGTTGACCATAGCGCTTGGGATGCTGTCCTGAAGGCGCACATCAAGCCCGACGGCAAGGGCCTGAACATGTTTGACTACGCCGCCGCCAAGAAAGACGCGCTCGGCGCCATCAAAGCCTACGTCAAGTCCTTGGAAGCGATTGACCCGGCGACCCTTAACCGAAACGAGCAGTTCGCGTTTTGGGCAAACCTCTACAACGCGAAGACGATCGAAGTTGTGTTGGGGGCCTACCCAATCGACTCGATCCGCAAAATCTCACTTGAAAGCGGCCTCTTCAGCTTCATCAAGAAAAGCACCGGTCTCGCGGGTCCTTGGAAAACCAAGATCATGAAGGTCAAAGGCCAAGACCTCAGCCTTGACGATGTCGAGCACGAGATCATGCGCAAGATCTTCAAGGACCCGCGCATCCACTATTCGGTCAATTGTGCATCCATCGGTTGCCCGAACTTGGGACAGTCAGCGTTCACCGGCGCAAACCTCGAAACTGAATTGGACGCCGGCGCTCGGGCCTTCATCAACCACGCACGCGGCATCGATGTGGATGCGAGCGGCTCGGTCACGGCCTCATCAATCTACAATTGGTTCAAGGTTGATTTCGGCGGCACAGACGAAGCCGTGATTGCCCACGCCATCAAGTATGCGACGCCTGAAAAGGCCGCCAAACTCAAGGGCAAGACCTCGATCTCCAGCTTCCAGTACGACTGGGCGCTGAACGACGTCAGCTGACGCTTAAGGCCAACCTAATGACCAACGAAGGAAACAAGCAGATGTCTTCCGAAGCTCCACCGGTTGCGCCGACCGAAAAGGCGAAAGGCGGCATTGGCCGCTATCTCCCACTCATCGCCATCGGGGGCCTTATGGCCCTCGCCTTCGCCATGGGCTGGCACAAGTATCTCTCGCTTCAATCGATCGGTGAAAACTACGGTGCGATGCAGGCCTTCATCGCGGACAACTTTGTCCTCGCCGTTCTGATCTACATGCTCTCCTACATCGCCGTCGTCGCGCTCTCGCTTCCCGGTGGGTTGTTCATGACCTTGACCGGCGGCCTCTTGTTCGGGCCCTACATCGGGATCCCGGCGACCGTGCTCGGCGCAACGATCGGTGCGACGATCATCTTCCTCGTCGCCAAGACGTCCTTTGGCGAGACGCTGGCGGCCAAAGCCGGTCCCTGGGTTGGCAAACTTCGCGAGGGTTTCCAGGAAAATGCGCTCAGCTACATGCTGTTCCTGCGGTTGGTTCCAGCGTTCCCGTTTGTAATCGTGAACCTCGCACCGGCGCTTTTGGGTGTGCCGCTGCGGACGTACTTCTTTGGCACCCTGTTCGGCATTGTCCCTGGTACGGCTGCTTACTCGCTTGTCGGCGCGAGCCTTGGTGCTCCGTTGGAAGCCGAAAACGCGCGCCACGCAGCCTGTGTTGCCGCAAACGGGGCTGATGCCTGCACCTACTCGATCGACCTCGCGCAACTTGTCAGCCGCGAGTTGATTTTCGCAGGCGTTGCCCTTGGCATCGTCGCCCTCATCCCGGTTGCCATCAACTTCTTCAAAAAGCGGAACCAGAACAATGCAGCAGCGTAACGATGCACCCGAACGCCCGACCGAGATCGAAACCGATATCTGCGTCATCGGTGCCGGTTCGGGCGGTCTCTCAGTCGCCGCAGCCGCCGCCGCATTTGGTGTCGATGTGGTCCTGATCGAGAAGCACAAGATGGGCGGTGACTGCCTCAACTACGGTTGTGTCCCGTCCAAGGCTTTGATCGCCGCGGGTAAACGCGCACACACGATGCGCTCGTCCGCTGCGTTCGGGATTGCGCCAGCCGAGCCTGATATCGACTGGGGCAAAGTCAACGCCCATGTCCACGAAGTGATTGCCGCCATTGAGCCAAATGACAGTGTCGAACGGTTCACGGGCCTCGGCGTCAAGGTCATTCAGGCGGGTGGTCACTTCATCGACAAGAAGACGGTGATGGCCGGTCAAACAAAGGTCAAAGCCCGGCGCTTTGTCATCGCGACGGGTTCGGGCCCGTTGGTCCCGCCCATTCCAGGCCTCGACACGGTGCCCTACTTCACCAACGAGACGATTTTCGACAACACCGAAAAGCTCGATCGTCTGATCATTGTTGGTGGTGGCCCGATCGGCATGGAGATGGCGCAAGCGCACCAAAGACTAGGGGTCCAAGTCACCGTGCTCGAGGGGGCCCGCGCCATGGGCAAGGACGATCCCGAGCTTGCGAAAGTGGTGCTTGAGAGCGTCCGCAAGGATGGTGTTGACATCCGCGAAGGTGCGCTCGTCCAAAGCGTAGGCGGATCAGATGGTGCCATCGAAGTCACGATCAAAACGGACGCCGGCGAAGAGGTCGTGCACGGAACGCATCTGCTGATGGCGGTCGGCCGCAAACCGAATGTCGATGGTCTTGGCCTGGAAAAAGGCGGTATCACCTTCGACAAGCGCGGCATCAAAGTGAACGACAAGCTCGTCACGTCGAACAGCAAGGTCTACGCGATCGGCGATGTGATTGGTGGGCTGCAGTTCACACACGTTGCGAACTACCATGCGGGCATCGTGATCCGTCAGGCGCTCTTCAAGCTGCCGGTGAAGGTGAACGACGGCATCATTCCGTGGGTCACTTACACGGAACCGGAACTGGCCCACGTTGGCCTGACCGAGACACAGGCCAAGGAGCGGCATGGCGAGGTGTCTGTTCTGCGCTGGCCGTACCACGAAAACGACCGCGCGCAGGCCGAGCGGGAAACCGAGGGCCACGTCAAAGTGCTGACCGACAAGAAGGGCCGCATCCTCGGCGCCTCGATCGTCGGACACCACGCTGGCGAGCTCATCCAGATGTGGTCGCTTGCGGTCAGTCAGAAAATGAAGATCAAAGCGATGACCGATTGGATTTCGCCTTATCCGACGCTCGCTGAGATCAACAAGCGCGCCGCCTACAAGTCGTACGGCGATGCCGCGAAGTCGCCGACCGTCCGCAAGGTGATCGGCTTGATGCGGGCGCTCGGCTAGCGTTGCGTCACCGACCTTGCGGTCCGGTTTCGCGGCAAGCGACAGTAAGCGTCGATGATCAAAGCAGCAGTAGAAACCAGGGATTGCTCGTCTTCTATCTGGTTCTGACGCTTGGATTAATGCCTGAAAAAGCGGGGACTAAGTGAACGGGGAGCAAGTGTCAGAACCGGAACATGAGCGCTCCCCGCGCTCCACCAGCGACCAGGCGAAAGCGATTAAGCTCCGAGGTTTGGCGAGCTGAAATATAGCCTGCCAAACCATACCCTGGTTTTCGCGTTGCCGTCCGCGGCCGATCTGAAGCATATGGGGCTAACCAGCAGCGGCAGAGCAGGCGACGTGCAGGATAAACCGCAAACCCGGCCACCGGTACAATCAACGGGACCGCAGCAGCCGCAGTCGTCTCCGTCCGGCGACCCGCTGGCGATACGTGATGCGACGCCCGATGGCATGCCGGCCGAAGATCCGGCCGGTGTGACTGGCTCCGGTGTGGCTGGCTCCAGGGTGATTGGCGCCGGGGCGATTGGCGAGGCTCGCAACCCCGGGTTCGTGAAAGCTGCCCTATCCAAGCTGGTCAACATCGGTGGCCTTCCCGCCAAACTTCTCTTCCTGACGATCGTTTTCGTGATGATCGCCGAGGTGCTCATTTTCACGCCGTCGATCGCCAACTTCCGGATCAACTGGCTGAAAGACCGTCTTGGTGCTGCTTATATCGCATCGCTCGCCACTGCGACGATCAAAGGGCCGATGCCCGCGGCTCTCAGTAATGAGCTTTTGATGTCAGCGGGCGTGAAAGCCATCGCGGTCAAGACCAATGCCAAACGCCGCATGATCATGCCGGCCACCGGTCCCGTCGTTATCGATGCGAGCTTTGCGCTGACCAATCCGTCGGATCTCACCACAACGGAACGGATCGTGAAGTTTTTGGGCGAGATCCCGGTCGCGTTCCATGTCTTTGTCGCGCCCAACGGCCGTATGATCCGAGCCTACGGCCATCCCGGCGGCCAAGCAGCGGCCGGCACGGTTGTCGAAGTCATCCTCGATGAAACGGTGCTCCGTCGCGCGATGGTGCAGCATGCGATCAACATTTTCTGGTTGTCGGTCGTCATCTCAATGATCGCCGCAGCGCTTGTGTTCTTAGCGCTGTCACGACTGCTCGTCGCGCCCATGACCCGCATTGCAAGTAACATGGTTGCCTTCGCGGGGGCGCCCGAAGACCCGGAAAAGATCATTGAACCGTCCGGGCGCACTGATGAGATCGGCGTCACCGAGCGTGAGCTTGCGGCCATGCAGCAACAACTGGCCGAGGCCTTGATCGAGAAAAACCGTCTCGCGCAGCTCGGCCTCGCAGTCTCGAAGATAAACCATGATCTGCGCAACATGCTCTCGAGCGCCCAGCTGATCTCGGATCGCCTCGGCTCCGTCCAGGATCCAACCGTGCAGCGCTTTGCACCGAAGTTGATTGCCTCACTCGACCGCGCAATCGATTTCTGCAATGCGACGCTGAAGTTTGGCCGTGCCGCTGAGCCCTTGCCGAGGCGTGCGCTCTTTCGCCTTTCAGATCTCCTCGTTGAGGTGGCCGACGGTCTCGACCTGCCAAGTGATGCGGTCGACTGGCACGTCGCCATCGATGAACAGCTTCACGTCGATGCCGATCGCGAGCATCTTTATCGCGTGCTCAACAACATCTGCCGAAACGCCGCGTCGATCCTGGAGCAGGCGAAGAAGACGAACGCGCGCATCCATGTCAGCGCGCACCGCGACGGCCTCGCGACGCGCATTGTGATTGGCGATAACGGACCGGGCGTACCGGCTAAGGCTCGTGAGAACCTGTTTCGCGCGTTTTCGGGTGGCGCGCGGCCTGGCGGGACAGGGTTGGGCCTTGCAATTTCTTACGAGCTGATCGCAGCGCATGGCGGCACGATCGCGCTCAAGGATACCGACGAAGGCGCAACTTTCGAGCTGCTCATCCCCGACCGCCGCACCAAAGACCGCAGGACTTAGACGCCCGTTCGCAACGGTATGCCGTCGAGAGATTGCGTCAGTTTTCGTTGATTGTCGTCCCAACGGCACGCCGCGCTCAAATGGTGTCGTCTGCGCGAGGCG
>JBCBWG010000210.1:0-5744 GCA_039817205.1 Pseudomonadota bacterium | reverse complement strand
AAGAATGAGCCCGCCCGTGTCAGCCCTTCTTGCAACGTTGCACACCACCAGCCGCGTGCTCACTTGGATTGGCGGCATCCTCCTGATCGGATCCGCGCTCCTCGTCACGGTCGATGTCATCACCCGCAAGTTTCTCAACGTCACTTTGGGTGGCGCTGATGAGTTGTCCGGTTATGCCTTCTGCATGGCGACCGCGCTGGCGCTGTCCTATGCGCTGGTAGAACGTGCGCACATTCGGGTCGACTTCCTCTATCGGACGTTTCCAACACCGCTGCGCCGGTTTGCGGATTTGCTCGGCCTCGTCATGCTGCTGGGCTTCGCGTTGATCGCGACCATCATGGCGTGGAACCTGCTGGCTGACACGATGAAGTTCGGGTCGCGTTCGATCACGCCGCTCCGCACGCCTCTGGTCTATCCGCAGGCCGTTTGGTTCGCCGGCTGGGTCTTTTTCTGCATCACAGCGTTTGTTCTGATCGTTGTAACAGTGCTT
This sequence comes from Pseudomonadota bacterium, assembly GCA_039817205.1. GTDB lineage: Bacteria > Pseudomonadota > Alphaproteobacteria > Rhizobiales > Hyphomicrobiaceae > JBCBWG01. The sequence goes on along the minus strand of JBCBWG010000210.1, from coordinate 5,254 downwards.
AAGATCATCGGCGGGGATGCCGTCGGCGCCAATACACTCGCCGGGATTAAGTCGCTCGACGAACAAATCGATGAGGAGGCGCCGGACGCGCGCGGTCGTCGATCGGTCGAGGCCGGTCAGTCGAGATCGGACCAGCTGAAACAGGATCAGCCGAGGGATGGTGACACGCCATGATTGGCTACATCTTCCTCGGCCTTCTCTTTCTCATCGGTCTGAGCATTCCGGTCGCTGCCGCCCTCGGCTGGCTCGCGCTATTGGTTCAGTACTTCGGTTCCGCGATGCCGCTGCACCGCGCGCTCGGCGATATGCTTTGGCAAACGGGCACCGACTTTCTGCTTGTCGCAATCCCGATGTTCGTCTTGCTGGGCGAGATCTTGCTGCGCGCCGGTATTACCGAACGCATGTACAACGGCATCGTGAAATGGCTTGCCTGGCTGCCCGGTGGACTGATGCACTCGAACATCGGCTCGAGCGCGTTGTTTGCCGCCACGTCCGGTTCAAGCGTCGCGACCGCGGCAACCATCGGAACGGTCGCGCTGCCGCAGATTGAAAAGCGTGGCTACAACGAGCCTCTGTTTCTTGGGACGATCGCGGCTGGTGGCACGCTCGGAATTTTAATCCCACCGTCCATCAATCTCATTCTGTTCGGATTGCTGACGGACACGTCGGTGTCTGAGCTCTATCTCGCAGGATTTCTGCCCGGCCTCGTTCTGTCGCTGATCTTCATGATCACTGTGATCATCGCATGCGTTCTGCGCCCGTCGTGGGGCGGTGAGCGCGTGACGGCGACTTGGCGGGAGCGGGTTGCTGTGCTGCCGGATCTGCTTCCGCCGATCGGTATCTTTCTCGTCGTGGTCGGTTCCATTTACGCGGGGCTTGCGACACCAACGGAAGCTGCGTCTCTCGGCGTTGTTGCTGCGATGGTCCTCGCCGCAGCCAACGGGACGCTGACGCTCTCGATGTTGCGTGCCGCCGTGGAAGGCACCATGCGCACGACCGCGATGATCATGCTGATCATCCTTGCAGCGGTGTTCTTGAACTTTGTCCTGTCAACGCTCGGCATCACGCAAGCCCTGACGAAAGGAATCGTCGATCTGGGCCTAACGCCGTTTCAGACGCTGCTCATGATCATTTTGTTTTATCTGATCCTTGGCTGCTTCATGGAAACCCTCTCTATGTTGCTGACAACGGCGACGCTCGTCACGCCAATCGTGGTGGCGCTTGGCTATGATCCCGTATGGTTTGGCATTCTTCTGATGGTGCTGCTGGAGCTTGCGCTGATCACGCCGCCAGTTGGGATCAATCTCTACGTCGTGCAGGGCATTCGACCTCATGGGTCCATGAACGATGTCATGCTCGGCGCGATCCCGTTCGTGTTTTCGATGTTCGTTATGCTGGCTTTGCTCATAGCGTTCCCGGGTCTTGCGCTGATGCTGCCGGAGTTGGTCTATCGGTGAAGTAAGACGGCGCAGTCACGACCACGCCATCCCCTGCCGCTTGGGCGGCACGGAGCGAAACACAGCGGGCCAGCTCGGCGCTGCCACGCTCTATCAAAAGTGCGAGGACGAGATCGATGTGGCAGTTCTGGGTCGACCGCGGCGGCACGTTTACAGACATCGTCGGGCGAAAACCCGACGGTGCGATCATCACGCATAAGCTCCTATCGGAAAATCCAGAACAGTACCGTGATGCGGCCGTTCAGGGCATCCGCGATCTGCTCGGCCTGGACGTTGGCGCACCGATCCCGCCGGGGACGATCGAAGCCGTCAAGATGGGGACGACCGTTGCGACGAACGCGCTTCTTGAGCGGAAGGGCGACCGCACACTGCTGTTGATCACCGAAGGTTTCGGCGACCTGCTCCGCATCGGCTATCAGGTACGACCTCGGCTTTTTGATGTGCACATCAAGTTGCCCGAACTGCTATATGAGCAAGTTGCTGAAGTCCCGGAGCGCCTCGACGCTGAAGGCAACGTCGTTCGTGATCTCGACGAAGGGGCTGCGCGCAGAGCTCTCGAAGCTGCAAAAGCCGATGGGATCGACGCGGTCGCAATCGCGTTCATGCACGGTTACCTCAACCCAGCGCACGAGGCCCGCGTTGCCGCCATCGCGACGGACGTTGGCTTCGGGCAGATCTCGGTCTCTCACCAAGTCTCGCCACTCATGAAGCTCGTGTCGCGCGGTGATACGACGGTGGTCGATGCCTACCTGTCTCCGATCCTGCGTCGCTACGTGAGCCAAGTCGCAGACGAGCTTGGGACGCAGAAACACATCGAGACCCACGCAGATACGGAGACCGTCCTTGGGCGCAGCACGCGGCTGATGTTCATGCAGTCGAACGGTGGCCTGACCGATGCGAGCCTCTTTCAAGGCAAAGACGCCATTTTGTCCGGCCCCGCCGGTGGCGTCGTGGGTATGGTCAAAACGGCAGCGCTCGCGGGCCACGACAAGCTGATCGGCTTTGACATGGGCGGCACGTCAACCGACGTTTGCCACTACGCCGGACAGTACGAACGCTCGTTCGAAACCGAGGTTGCCGGCGTCCGCATGCGGGCACCGATGATGAACATTCACACGGTGGCGGCGGGTGGCGGATCGATCCTGGCTTTCAAAGACGGACGGTACCAGGTCGGGCCCGACTCTGCGGGTGCAAATCCCGGACCCGCCTGTTATCGCCGCGGCGGACCGCTGACCGTCACCGATTGCAACGTCATGCTCGGTAAGCTTCAGCCGGATCATTTCCCAGCGGTCTTCGGGCCCAATGCGAACGAGCCGCTCGATGCCGGCTGCGTGCGCGAAAAGTTTGAAGACCTCGCCCGGGCAATTGCAGCACAAACGGGTGCTGCAGCGGCGTCCCCGGAAGACACGGCCGAAGGGTTCTTGCGGATCGCCGTCGAAAACATGGCCAACGCCATCAAAAAGATTTCGGTCCAACGCGGCTACGATGTCACCGGCTACACCCTTCAGTGCTTCGGGGGAGCAGGCGGACAGCATGCGTGCCTCGTCGCCGACGCGCTCGGGATGCAACGTGTTTTCATTCACCCGTACGCCGGTGTCTTGTCCGCCTATGGCATGGGACTTGCCGAAATCCGCAGTCTTCGCGAGCACCAGTTCGAGCAGCCGCTGAGTGAGATCGCGGGCGCGGAAGCGCTCCTCAATGACTTGGCGATTGAGGCGTCATGCGAGGTCGTCGAACAAGGTGTTGCCGCCGAGATGGTGACCATCGAGCGGCGCGCGCACTTGCGATACAAGGGCTCACATCAGGCGCTTGAAGTGGCGTTCGGGGACGCACACGAACTGCGCAAGCGGTTCAACCAAGCGCACAAGGCGCGCTATGGGTTTGCAAGTGAAGCGCGTGAGATCACGTTCGAAGCTGTCGCTGTTGAGGCGATTGGCGGAGCAAGTGAGGTTGCCGACACAGCGGTCGAGATCGTTGGGGGAGAACCAAAGGCCGTCGCGCATGTGCCAGCGATCATGAATGGCCATGCGCAGACGATCCCACTCTTTGATCGCGACGCAATGCAACCGGGCCAGCGCGTGACGGGGCCTGCAATCATCAAAGAGCCGACGGGCACCAACGTCGTCGAGAGCGATTGGCAGGCGGAACTCAACGCGTTCGGTCATCTCATTCTGACTCGGACCAAATCATTGGAACGCGCCGAGGCGATCGGCACGAAGGCGGATCCGGTGATGCTTGAGGTCTTCAACAACCTCTTCATGTCGATTGCCGAGCAGATGGGCGCGACGCTCGCCAACACGGCCTACTCCGTCAACATCAAGGAGCGGCTCGACTTCTCATGCGCGCTGTTTGACCCGACCGGCGGCCTAGTCGCCAATGCGCCGCACGTGCCGGTGCATTTGGGATCAATGTCGGAATCGATCCGCACCGTCATCCGCCTCAATCCGGATATGAAGCGCGGGGACGTCTTCGTTCTGAATGCACCGTTCAACGGCGGGACGCACCTGCCGGACGTCACAGTGATCACGCCGGTCTTTGATGACGCGGAAGACAACGTGATTTTCTACGTCGCATCGCGCGGCCACCATGCCGACATCGGCGGAAAGACGCCCGGCTCAGCGCCACCGGATTCAACGCACATCGATCACGAAGGCGTTCTCATCGACAACTTTAAGATGATTGACGGTGGGCATTTTCGTGAAGCCGAGACGCGGGCGTTACTGGCGTCGGGGCCTTACCCTTGTCGAAACATCGATGAGAACATGGCCGATCTCGCAGCTCAGGTCGCGGCTAATGAAACCGGCGTTCGCGAAGTCCTGAACATGATCCGTCAGTTCGGTCTGGATGTCGTGCACGCTTACATGTGCCATGTGCAAGATAACGCGGAAGAGTGCGTGCGGCGCGTGATCACAGCGTTGAAGGACGGCGCGTACGATTACGAACTCGATAACGGTGAGTTCATTCGCGTGGCCATCCGTGTCGACCCCGACGGCCGGACGGCGGAAATCGACTTCACGGGCACCGCCGACAAGAACCCCTACAACTACAACGCGCCGCTGGCTGTGTGCCATGCCGTGGTCTTGTACGTTTTCCGCACGCTCGTCGGCGCCGATATCCCGCTCAACGAAGGTTGCTTCAAGCCGCTAAAGATCATTGCGCCGCCGGGCAGCATGGTGAACGCGCAGTTTCCTTCAGCCGTGATCGCGGGCAACACTGAGGTCAGCCAGCTCGCCTGTAACGCGTTCTTTGGCGCGCTCGGTGTTCTCGCCGGCAGTCAGTCGACGATGAACAATTTTGTTTGGGGCAACGACCGCATTCAAAACTACGAGACGATCTGCGGTGGGACCGGGGCTGGCCCGAACTTCGACGGGTGCTCGGCGATCCAAACACACATGACAAATACGCGCGGGACAGATCCCGAGATGCTTGAGTTCCGCTTTCCTGTCCGACTGGAGGAGTGGTCGATCCGACGCGGGTCGGGTGGGAAAGGCCGGCATACCGGCGGCGACGGCATCACGCGCAAACTCCGGTTCCTCGAGCAGATGACGGTGACGACGCTTGGCTCGATGCGCCGGGTTGCTCCGTTTGGTGTGGATGGCGGCGCACCAGGCGAGGTGGGCAAAGACTGGATCGAGCGCGCGGACGGCCGTCATGTTGACCACGCAGGCAACGATCAGAACGAAGTTTACCCAGGCGATGTGTTTGTCATGCAAACTCCATCTGGCGGCGGCTACGGCAAAGTTTAGATCGTGCATCTCGGGGGCGATGCGCTCCCGCTCTTGGATCGGGAGCCCGAG
>JBCBWG010000020.1:0-25026 GCA_039817205.1 Pseudomonadota bacterium | reverse complement strand
CGCCCACTCGCTCGGGTCCTCGAAGAAGCTCGTTCCCTCGTCGATCGCGGTGTTCGTGAGCTGACGCTGCTCGGCCAAAACGTCAACGCCTACCACGGCGACGGCAAGAGCGGCGGCACGGCATCTTTGGCGGATCTGATTGGTGAACTCGCCGATATTTCGGGCCTCGAGCGCATCCGCTATACGACCAGCCACCCGCGCGACATGAGCGACGACCTGATCGCCGCTCACGGCCAAGTCAGCAAGCTGATGCCGTATCTCCACCTGCCATTTCAGTCTGGCTCCGATCGCATGCTGGCTGCGATGAACCGGAAGCACACGGCGGAAGAGTATCGCGTCGTAATCGACCGCATCCGCGCGGCCAGACCAGATATCGCGCTGTCGACAGACATCATCGTCGGCTTCCCGGGCGAGACCGACCAGGATTTCGAGCAAACCATGGCGTTGGTCGAGGACATTGGGTTCGCTCAAGCCTACTCGTTCAAATATTCCGCGCGTCCGGGAACCCCGGCGGCCTCAATTGATGAGCAGATTTCAGAGCCCGTGAAAGCTGAGCGTCTCGCAGCGCTCCAGGGGTTACTCGACAGCCAGCAGGTGAGTTTCAACACCGGCTGCGTTGGCAAAGTGCTGCCGGTTCTGTTTGACCGTCGTGGCCGTGAGGACAACCAGCTTGTCGGCCGCTCGCCGTATTTGCAGTCGGTCCATGCGACCGCCGGACCTGACCAAATGGGTACCATCTGCCCTGTGGCCATTGAAACGGCCGGTCCAAACAGCCTGTCGGGTCGCATCGCCAGCGCAGATGTTGCCGCCTAAGCCCAACCCCTGCTGCCTGGCGCGCAAACGGTCGCATCCTAGGCCCTGTCCACCGTTTTCTTCGGGTGACGTTGCCAGTGCGACGGCTCTTGTCACGCGCCTGAGTTGCTGCGCATGCTACCGATGCGTGAGGTAGCGGTGCAAAGGGATCTGATGCGAGGAATGGTTTGACAGGCGCACGCGGGACGCCGGGCTTTCAGGCTCGGAGCGGTCAGTCTGGTGGAAACACGACCGGGCCTTCCGGGGCCAAGTCGAGGGCCCTTCAAACGCGGGGCGCGAAAGCTGCAAAACGGCGGTTGGCGGTTCCATTTGAGCGGAACGAACTCGTGCCGCGCTTGCTCGGCGAATACGACGCCCATCTCGCACTTCTTGAAGACCGGCTCGGCATCGACGCGCACGCGCACGGCAATGTCGTAATCCTCGTCGGTAGCGATGATGCGTGTCAGCTTGGGCGCGAAATTCTCGAGGCCCTCTATGCGCGCGTCGCCAAAGGTGACGAGATTGGACCTGGGGATTTTGACGGTTTGATCCGACATGCACAGGCGAGTGGCCCCGACGTGATCGCAAGCGACGGCGGTCCGGCACAAATTTCAACCCGCAAGCGGACCATCAAGGCCCGCACCCAAATGCAGTCGCACTATATTGATGCAATGCAAGCGGTTGATCTCGTCTTTGGGATTGGGCCCGCGGGCACTGGCAAGACATATTTGGCGGTCGCACAGGCGGCGAGCTGCCTCGAACGCGGGATGGTCGAACGGATCATCCTGTCGCGCCCGGCCGTGGAAGCGGGCGAGCGCTTGGGATTTTTGCCAGGCGACATGCGCGACAAGGTCGACCCCTATCTGAGGCCACTCTACGACGCGCTGTATGATGTGCTCGGTCCGGAGCGCGTTGAGAAAGATCTGGAGAACGGCGTGATCGAAGTGGCACCGCTCGCCTTTATGCGCGGCCGCACGCTGGCCCACGCCTTCGTCATTCTGGATGAAGCGCAGAACACAACCAGTATGCAGATGAAAATGTTCCTGACGCGCCTTGGCGAAAATGCCAAAATGGTGGTGACAGGTGACCCTTCGCAAATCGATCTGCCACCCGGGCAGACGTCTGGACTGGAACAGGCGGTGGCGCTGCTCACGGACATCGATGACATCCAAGCGGTCCGGTTCACCCAAGCGGATGTCGTCCGCCGGGACTTGGTCGCAAAGATCGTCAATGCGTACGAGAAGGCCGAAGGCAAGTAGCCATCGCGAACTGCGCCACTTTGGGTCGCGCGTCTGACCTTGAGATTTGGAAGCTTTAGACTGATGACTTCGGGACGATTATCCGGGACAGGAGACGAAGCCGTCGATGCGACGCCCTCGGCCGAGGTATTTGCGACTTTTTCGACGGGACCTCAGTCCATCAGTCTCGAAATCGTGGTTCAATCTGAAAGCTGGGTCCAGACCGGGTGGTGCGAGCCAAAAGCGTTCCAACGTCTCCTGAAGGCCGCCACAAATGAGTTGGCGCCAGATGCAACCGAATGGTCTGGTTTCACGTTGGTGCTGAGCTCTGATGCCGAAATTGCTGGATTGAACGCGCGCTTCCGGGACACGGCAAAGCCGACGAATGTCCTGTCGTTCCCGGCCACGGCGCCAACGGGTCCAGCGATGATGGAGGTTCCTAACGAGGGCCATGCTGACGGCGAGGTCCGGTATCTCGGAGACGTTATCGTTGCGCACGAAACCGTCAATCGGGAAGCCGAGCGCGACGGCAAGTCGTTTGACGACCACCTTCAACATTTGGTTCTGCACGGCCTCCTGCATCTGTTCGGTGACGACCACGAAGACGACGACAGCGCCGACGCCATGGAAGCCAAAGAAGTCAGAATTCTGAGGCAGATCGGCATTCCAGACCCTTATCACCCATCACCATCAAAGGAGCGATGATCGAGCCGATAGGACAGCTTCTTTACGGATGATGCCATTCGATGGGCTGCCCCACCGGTCTCACACGATGAGCTATGAGCCAAGAGACGACGAACGGACCAGAACCCGCGAGTTCCGCCCGCGCAAGCGAGTCGCAGAACGGCGCCGCAACGGACGGCGAACCGCAGCAACCTCCGTCGGGCTGGTTGAACAGCCTGAAATCAGCCATGGGGCTTGGCTCGTCCAGCCTTCGCGAGACGCTCGAAACCGCGCTCCGAAATGGTGGCCCCGATACGGAGGGGTTCTCGTTCGAAGAGCGGGAAATGTTGCTTCGGATGCTCCACTACGGTGGGCTCCGGGTCGACGATGTCATGGTCCCCCGCGCCGACATTATCGCGGTCGATGAAAATGAAACCATGAGCGACGTGCTGCAGGTGCTCGTGCAATCGGGCGTCTCACGCGTGCCGGTCTATCACGACACGCTCGATGATCCTCGCGGGATGGTCCACATCAAAGACCTGCTGAAGGTGATGGTTGATGCGGGCCAAGGTCTTGAGCCGTCGGGGCGAAATGGTGCGAACGGAGCCCGCTCGCCAGCAGAGCCGCCGGCGCGGAAATCGCCGTCTGCCGAACCGCTCGTGAATGGTGCGGCGAGCAACGCGGAGCCTCGGATCAACGGAGCAGATGCCGGATCTGATGCGCCGCCGCGGAACGGCGCAGCAGGCAACCAATCCGATTTTCCGGAACTCGATTTTTCGCATTTTGATCCCGGCCGATCCATCGCCCAGCTGAAGTTGCGCCGTCCCGTCTTGTTTGTGCCGCCGTCCATGCCAGCCATGAACCTGCTCTTGCGCATGCAGTCGACCCGCACGCACATGGCCCTTGTGGTCGATGAGTACGGCGGGACCGACGGGTTGATCACGATCGAAGACCTCGTCGAAGAAATCGTCGGAGAGATCGACGACGAGCACGACGAGGACACCGACGCCAACATATCGGGCGATCCGGTCTCCGGTCTGACAGCGTCGGCCCGAACCCCCGTCGAGGAGCTTGAGGCACATGTCGGTCTGAAGCTGCTCGATGAAGACAACGAGGACGATATCGACACGATCGGTGGGCTCGTCTTCACGCTGGCCGGGCGTGTGCCCGGGCGGGGCGAATTGATCCCGCATCCGTCCGGTCTGGAGTTTGAGGTCCTCGATGCGGACCCGCGGCGCATCAAGCGTCTGAAAGTCCACCCCGTGAAAGTTGCAGCCGATTGACGGGCGCCGATGAGGGGGCGGCTCATGCCGATGCGTACGGTGGCGTTGAGCCCGCAGGCGTGACCGGATGGCTCGCGCGACAGCCGCTCTTCGTGAGCATGGCACTGGCGTTCGGTGCGGGCCTCGTCTCTGCCCTCGCGTTTGCGCCGACGCACTTGGCGCCCGCTCTCTTTCTGACGCTGCCCGCGTTGCTGATCTTGATGCGTGGCGCCGCCTCGGGCTTGGTTACACAAGATGCTGGCGACGCCGTTACGGCGCCTGACGGAAACTCGTTGCGGCGCGCGTTCCTCACGGCTTGGGCGTTCGGCTTCGGCTTACATCTGGTCGGCCTCCATTGGATCGGAAACGCGTTTCTCGTCCAGGCTGATGTCTTTGCCTGGGCGCTGCCATTTGCCGTCACCCTTATGCCAGCGGCGCTCGCGTTGTTCTGGGGCTTTGCGGGCCTGGTCATCGCCATCGTGCCCGCAACACGCGTTGCGCCGTGGCTGACGTTTGCGCTCGCAGTTGCCGGTATCGAGTGGCTTCGCAGCGTGATTTTTACAGGCTTCCCCTGGAACGTGATTGGGTACGCGCTCGCGTGGCCCGTCGAACTCATGCAGCTCCTATCGGTTGTCGGCGTCCATGGCGCGACGTTGCTCGCTGTCGTCATCGCGCTTCTTCCAATCGTGATGTGGAGGTGGCTTGAGAACAGCAACGCGTGTCGTGCGTGGCCGCGCTGGCGGCTCGCCGGGCTTACCGGTCTTGCCGGCGCTCTGCCGGTCGTGTTGCTCGCGATCTTTGGTGCGGTCCGGCTTGCGACGGCGAGCGTTGATCCGGTCCCAGGCGTTAAAGTCAGGATCGTCCAGCCGAGCATCGACCAGCGCCGCAAATGGCAACCGGATGCACAGCGCGCAATCTTTGAAGAGCATCTGGCGCTGACCGCCCAAGAGAGCCCCGCGGGCATCACCCACATCTTCTGGGCCGAAGCTGCGATGCCCTTCCGCCCGCTTGAGGTCCAAGGTCTCGCCGGGCGGCTGGCAACCGTGATCCCCGACAACAGTTATCTTGTGGCTGGCATCTTGCGCCGTGGCGATCGGCCGGATGCCCCAGGCGGTCTCGTGCCGGTTGATCGGCCGGTCTACAATTCCGCAGCCGTCTTTGACAGTGCGGGGCGGGCCATCGGCCTCTACGACAAAATCCACCTCGTGCCGTTTGGCGAGTATCTGCCATTTCCCGGGTTCTTGTCAGCGATTGGATTTGAAACGTTGGTTCGCCAGAGGGGTGGCTTTACGCCTGGGCAGCGACCGCGCCGCCCCATGCTGATCCCGGGCTTGCCGCCGCTTGAAATGTTGATCTGTTACGAGGCGATTTTTCCGCATGAGGTCGCGCGTGGCAGAGCCCGACCGAGCCTCCTTGTAAATCTCACCAACGATGGTTGGTTCGGGACCTTGTCAGGCCCGTACCAGCACGTCCTGCAGACCCGCGCCCGGGCTGTTGAGTACGGCTTGCCTCTCATTCGGGTCTCGAACAACGGCGTCTCCGGCATTGTTGATCCCTACGGCCGTATGTCATCGCAGCTGGATTTGAACGTCATCGGATTTGTCGATGGTGGAATCGTGATGCCGCTTGAACCAACGCTTTATGCGCGCGTTGGCGACAGTCTCGCAGCAGGACTTGCACTCATAATCCTGATGATCGGGATCGCAATGCGAGCAAAAACAACGTCGTTTTCGGTCAAGTCTCGTTTTGATGATTGAGCGGTCGGAATGCTCATTGTTTCGTGATCGGAATCAGCTTCGTCCGTAAACATCGTTCGCATGCTTCGACTTAAGTCTTTGGCGTTGACCGAGCCCCGTCCGCACTCATACATCAGTATAATAGTGCGTAATGGTGGGGTACCATGCCTGGATACAATGACGAAGTTCCCGAGCTTGAGCCAGCGGTCGATGCCGTGACTGTTGATCGGTACGTCGGTGCCCGGCTGAAGGAGCGCCGCACGGCCTTGAGCCTGAGCCAAGGGTATGTCGCAGAGCGCACCGGCGTGACGTTTCAACAAATCCAGAAGTATGAAAACGGCGCCAACCGGGTGAGCGCGAGCCGTCTGTTCCACTTGAGCCAAATCTTACAGGTGCCGATCTCGTTCTTTTTTGCGGGCCTCGCCGACACCGAGGAAGCTGACACTGCGAACACGAACGCAGCCGCGTCCCATGTTGTTGAGAGTGATCAGGCGTCGGTGGAACCGAAGCAGCCGTCGCAGACACGTCGCCCAACGGTTGCGACGTCTGGCGGAGGCGAAAACGGGGGCTACTTCTACCGCGCAAACCGTGTCGACAGCGGGTCGGCCTTCGGGTCAGAGACCGGAGAAGCGAGCGCGGATATCGGTGCCCTCTTTTCGCGCGTGAGCAACCAGGCCATGCGCCGATCCATCCTTCAGTTGGTTCAGACCGCGGCGGACGCGGCCGACCCTGAGCAGGCTGATGCGGCGCATCAGCGGCCAAGAACAGATCACGATATGCGTCGCGGGCTGTCGCCATCATCGCCAAGCTATCGCTGAAGCGAACGCCTTGCGCGTTGCTGGCCCGCCGGAGTGCATTTCAGAGCACCAGAACCCAGCCAGAACCCAGCCAGCAACTGAGCCAGAACTCAGCCAGGATCGCGACATTGGCGCCTCAAGGTTGCGCAGAACGCCCTGCGGCATTGCAGCGATCGGCTGGTCTGACTTGACCCATCAGGGGTTCGCTGTAACAAGGCGCGCCCATATCCTTAACACGCGGTTTTTGCGCACTTCAGGAGAGCTGTTCCTGTGTCCAGGTCTGACTTTGTCTTCACGAGTGAGTCTGTATCCGAAGGTCATCCAGACAAGGTTTGTGACCGGATTTCCGATGAGGTCGTCGATCTCTATTTCCGCCAGACGCTTGCCGAAGGGCTGGACCCGTGGCGCCTCCGGTGCGCATGCGAAACGCTGGCGACAACCAACCGGCTCGTGATTGCAGGCGAATACCGCGGGACCGACAGCGTCACGAAAGAGATGATCGCGCATGCAGCCCGCATGGCCGTTCGCGATATTGGGTACGAGCAGGACGGCTTTCACTGGCAGACCGCTGAGATCGAGGTCCTGCTTCATGGCCAGTCCGAGCACATTGCGATGGGCGTCGATTCATCGGGTAACAAGGAAGAAGGTGCGGGCGACCAGGGCATCATGTTTGGCTATGCCTGCACCGAGACCGAAGACCTGATGCCGGCGCCGATCTATTACTCGCATCGCATTCTCGACATCCTGGCTGAGGCTCGGAAGTCGGGCAAAAGCAAGGTGCTCGGACCGGACTCTAAAAGCCAGGTGACGGTCCAGTACGTCGATGGCAAGCCGCACTCGGCAACACAGATCGTCGTCTCGACGCAGCACCTTGATGCCTCGCTCACGTCAGAGGATGTCCGCCATTTGGTCGAACCTTATGTGCGCGAAGCGCTCGATGGTTTGCCGATCTCGCCCGATTGCGTTTGGCACGTGAACCCGACCGGCAAGTTTGTCATCGGTGGCCCCGACGGCGACTGCGGCCTGACCGGACGCAAGATTATTGTCGACACCTACGGCGGCGCGGCCCCTCACGGTGGCGGCGCATTCTCGGGCAAAGACCCAACGAAGGTGGATCGGTCTGCTGCTTATGCCGCCCGCTACCTCGCAAAGAACGTGGTTGCGGCCGGTTTCGGTGAGCGCTGCACGATCCAGCTGTCATATGCCATCGGCGTGGCACAGCCGCTGTCAATCAATGTCAATCTGCACGACACGAGCGCCTACGACGAAGCAAAGCTTGAGACGGTACTTGCCGACGTGATGGACTTGTCGCCTGGCGGTATTCGTCGGCACCTGGACCTGAATAAGCCGATTTATGCCAGGACGGCGGCTTACGGACACTTCGGTCGGAAGCCGGATGCCGACGGTGGATTTTCCTGGGAAAAGACCGATCTGGTCGACCCCCTGAAGTCTGCGATGGCGTAACAGACTACGGACGCCTCGACTTAGGGCTGGTCGGTCACCGCCAAACTGGGTGACGACAGAGGACAAACGACCCGGCCGCACACATGGGTGCGGCCGGGTCGGTTTCGTTTTGTCTCTCGATTTGGGCCAACAGAATTCACACGTAAGGACTTAACGGTCGTGACGGCGCGAGAGAACAGCTCGGGAGCCGACCTCGAAACGGACGCGGACTTGGAAGCGGGTCCGATCCGATCCTTCGGGCGGAGGCGCGCGCGCAAACTCAGTCAACGCCAACAGTCTCTGCTCGATAATCTGCTGCCGAGGATCTCGGCGCTCGGCCCGAACGGTGCACTCCGCAAGCCCCTCGATCAGGCTGTGACCGGAAGTGCTCGGCCGACGTGGTTGGAGATCGGGTTCGGTGGTTCTGAACATCTGATCTGGCAGGCCCGGCAAAATGCCGATGTTCAGTTCATCGGATGTGAACCTTTTATTGACGGCGTCGCGAAAGCTCTGACGTCAATCGATGAGGCGCGGTTGACGAATGTCGCGCTCCATGCGGATGACGTTTGGCAGGTGTTACGCGCGTTGCCGGATCAAACGCTCGATCGGGTTTTCATTCTGTTTCCAGATCCCTGGCCGAAAAAGCGGCACGTCAAACGTCGGCTCGTCTCGCCTGCACTGCTTGATGAGCTCGCCCGCCTCATGAAACCCGGGACAGAGCTTCGGATCGGAACTGACATTGCCGATTACGCGCGGACAATTCTGCTCACTGTTCATACCAACGCAGCGTTTGAGTGGCCGGTCAGCGGGCCTGACGATTGGCGCGTTCGGCCAACGGACTGGCCGCAAACGCGGTACGAGGCGAAAGCCGTTCGCGAGGGGCGCAGCAGCTCCTATTTCAGTTTTCGGCGTCGGTGATCGTGATTTACCACACGCTCGCACGGCCGTCTCACGGCGCTGCTTATCTTCCGATTTGCAGTCATCAAGCAGACCCGATCACCGGCCCCTCGCAGACAAGTATGTTTTTGCGCTTGACTGCCAAAAAAGTGTCAAAACTGCCTTGCGATCGAGCACTCGCTCTACTACGGTGGAGGTGCTCATGATCATCTCAACTTTCAGAGTGGACCTCCGGGTCCGCTCTTTTTTGTTTGTGCAATGCATCGCAGTCGCTTCGGGCCCATGGACCCTTAGGCGCTTAGGCCAGGTTCTCTGTATTCGGCGAGGTTTCTCGTGGTCGATCAGTCAGACGACAGTCGTTTTTTGACGGAACGCGGCTTGGCGATGAACATTGCTGACTTGATCGAAGGCCCGATCGAGGCCCTTGGTTTTCGTTTGGTGCGTGTTCATATTTTGGGCGGGAAAGAACAAACACTGCAGGTGATGGCTGAACGACCCGATGGGACAATGAACGTTGCTGACTGCGAGAAAGTTTCGCGCCAGCTGTCCCCTTTACTTGACGCGCATGATCCTGTGCCCGGGGCGTATCGCCTGGAAGTCTCGTCACCCGGGATCGATCGCCCGCTGGTACGACCTGATGATTTCGAGAGCTGGGCCGGTTACGCGGCGCGGATCGAAATGAACACGCTCATCGACGGCCGCAGACGGTTCAAGGGCCGATTGGAAGGCTGCGAAGATCGCGAAGTTCGGATCGAAGTTGACCTTGGCGCCGAGGGCGTCCAAGTGCTGGGCCTGCCATTTGAATTCATACACGAGGCCCGGTTGATCTTAACGGATGAACTTATCCGCGAGAGCTTGAGACGCGCTAAACTGTCCGGTGCGGCCGTCGACGATACGGTGACGGACGTCAGCGAGGATCCTCCGGCTGAAGACGATGATGAGCCCATGCCAGCGTCGACGCGACACTGATTGGCGTCAGATACGGCCATTAAGGCTTGAATGCCGTACGAGGTGCCAAACGCGAAACGGATTGCGAACGCGTTCATTGCGTTCAGGACAACAAACTGGGGTTTCGCACTTGCGTTTCCGAACGTGTGCGACAGACACCTTATGAATTTGAGTGAGCAGGAGTGCCTATGGCGGTCTCAGGTGTGAGTGCGAACCGGATTGAGCTTTTGCAAATCGCACGGGCGGTTGCGCAGGAGAAGTCCATCGACCAGGCCATCGTCATCGATGCGATGCAGGATGCGATCCAGAAGGCTGCGAAGTCTCGGTACGGAATTGAAAACGACATCCGCTGCACAATTGACCCGAAGACCGGCGAGACGCGGCTGACGCGCGTGATGACCGTGGTCGAAGACGTCGAGAATGAGGCGACCGAGCTGACCGTCGACCAGGCCAAACGCCGGAAGTCAGATGCCGCGCTCGGCGATGTCCTCGTTGAAGATCTGCCGCCACTCGAGTTCGGCCGCGTGGCTGCGATGAACGCGAAACAGGTCATTGTGCAGAAAGTGCGCGATGCCGAGCGTGATCGGCAGTTCGACGAGTTCAAGGACCGGATCGGTGAAATCATCAATGGTACGGTCAAGCGCGTTGAGTACGGCAACGTCATCGTCGACTTCGGCCGCGCCGAGGGCATTATCCGCCGCGATGAGATGATCCCGCGCGAGCAGATGAAATACGGCGATCGCGTCCGCGCGTTCGTTCATGATGTCCGTCGCGAGCAACGCGGGCCGCAGATTTTCCTGTCGCGTACGCGGCCGGAGTTCATGTCGAAGTTGTTCGCGATGGAAGTGCCCGAGATCTACGACGGCATCGTCGAGATCCACCGCGTGGCCCGCGATCCGGGCTCCCGTGCGAAAATCGCGGTGACATCCAAAGATAGCTCCATTGACCCGGTTGGTGCGTGCGTTGGGATGCGCGGCGCGCGCGTTCAAGCGGTGGTCAACGAACTTCAGGGCGAGAAGATCGACATCATCCCGTTTCTTGAAGATGAGGCGAGCTTTATCGTCAACGCGCTTGCACCGGCCGAAGTCAGCAAGGTTGTCCTCGACGAAGATGCTGAGCGGATTGAGGTGGTTGTTCCCGAGACCCAGCTGTCGTTAGCCATTGGCCGTCGCGGACAAAACGTTCGCCTCGCATCTCAACTCACGGGTTGGGACATCGATATTCTGACCGAGACGGAAGAAAGCGAACGCCGCCAGAAAGAGTTCAACGAGCGCAGTCAGGCATTCATGGACTCGCTCGATGTGGACGAGGTCATCGCCCAGTTGCTCGCGACCGAAGGCTTCGCAACCGTTGAAGAAGTGGCCTACGTTGATCCGAGCGAAGTGGCCAGCATCGAAGGCTTTGACGAGGATACCGCCGACGAGATCCAGGCCCGTGCACGCGAATATCTTGAGCGCATCGAAGCTGAGCGCGATGAGAAGCGTCGCGAACTTGGCGTGCACGACGATCTCTCGA
Organism: Pseudomonadota bacterium; assembly: GCA_039817205.1. Lineage (GTDB taxonomy): Bacteria > Pseudomonadota > Alphaproteobacteria > Rhizobiales > Hyphomicrobiaceae > JBCBWG01. The sequence goes on along the minus strand of JBCBWG010000020.1, from coordinate 13,735 downwards.
AAGTGGCTGGCATGACGACGGCCATGATGGTGGCGCTCGGCGAAAACGACGTGAAGTCGCTGGAAGACTTCGCTGACTGCGCCACCGACGAATTGGTGGGTTGGGTTGAGCGACCGAAAGAGCGCGGCGCCGAAAACATCCGACACGCGGGCCATCTCGAAGCTTTCGACGTCTCGCGCAACGAAGCTGAAGAGATGATCCTGGCAGCCCGCATTCTTCTGGGTTGGATCGATATGGCCGATCTCGTTCCACAAGACGCCGAAAATGGCGAGAGCGGAGACGGTGAAGGGGCCGACGACGGCGTAGATCTGGAAGCAGCCGACGTCGATCTCGAACACGCAGCTCCAGCGGAGGCGTCCTCGGACGCCGCCACGACCGCTTAAAGCCATGACACGGAGATCAAACAGACAGCATGGCAGACGTGAGCCGACAGCAGCAGGACCGACCGGTCCGGGAGCGCGAGCACCCGGAGCGGACCTGTGCGGTTACGCGTCAGACGGCGTCGCCTGATCTCCTCATCCGGTTCACCTACGCGCCGTCAGGCGAAGTGGTGCCCGATCTCCAGCAACGATTGCCCGGCCGCGGCATTTGGGTCGGTTGCCGGCGTGGACTCGTCCAACAGGCCATAAAGCGCAACGCCTTCGCCCGGGGGCTTAAGGCAGATGTTACGACAGCAGGCGACCTCGATTTGCGCGTGGACCGCCTGTTGGAAGACGCGGCCTTGCAATGGCTCTCACTCGCGAACAAAGCGGGGTTGGTTGTTGCGGGGCAGGGCAAGGTCGACAACCTGATCGCATCGGGCTTGGCCGCGGTGCTTGTCCAGGCAAACGATGCGTCCGAAGGTGGTCGCGATCGCGTCCAAAGAAAACATCATGCGGTCGCAAGGGACGTCGGTCGCGACCCCATGACGGTTGAGCATTTCAACGTTGAACAATTGAGCTTGGCATTAGGCCGGTCAAATGTGGTACACGCTGCGCTAGCCGAGGGCCGCGCAACCTCTTCTTTTGCGCGTGCGGCTGGGCGTCTTGTGCGCTACCGGTCGGAAACGCCATTCGATCCCGGCTCTGAATTATCGAACGATACGAAAGAGTTGGCGAAGGCTGAGACTGCGCGAGCCGCGGTCCAAAAGACAGGAATAGTATGAGCGATACGAAAGAAACGACGGAAAAACCGGCACGTGAACGCAAGCCACTTCAGTTGAAGAGGACGGTCGAGGCCGGTCTGGTTCAACAGAAAGTTGGCCACGGCCGCGCGAATACCGTCGTTGTCGAGAAGCGTACGAAGCGCAAGGTGATGGCCGCTCCCGGTAAGTCGGAGAGCGCCGAAGCTAAGCCAGCGCGGAAGCGTGGTGGCAAAGGTGGCGGCAGCTCGGTCAAAAATCCGGGCGGTCTCAGCGATAGCGAGATGGCGGCACGCGCACAGGCGCTTGCGGCGGCTCAGTTGCGCGCGGTCGAAGAAGAGAAGACCCGCGCAGCGGACGCGGAGCGCCGTGCCTCGGAAGAAGCTGAGCGGGTTGCCCGCGAGAAGGCCGAAGCCGACGCTGAAAAGAAGCGTCTGGCCGATGAGGCGATCCGCAAGGCAACCGATCAGGTTATCGTCCCGCAAAAGAAGCCTGCGCCGTCGAAGGCGGAAGAGGCACCAGCGGACGCCGCTGCCAATGCGGCCTCGGACAATGCGCCAGAGCCAGCTGCTGCGCCGCGGCCTGCGTCGGACGCACGCCCGGCGGCCCGCGGAACGCGTCGTGTCGATCAACGGGCTGCAGAGCCGCGCGACACGAAACCCGTGTTGGATCAGCCGCTCGGCATGACCGCGCCCGTCATCGTGACGCGCACAGACCGCGCTGCGCCGAAACCGCCTGCGCCCAAAGCCGATGTCGATGCCCCGCGCCGTCCGGTCAGAACGGGTGCGCCGCCATCCGCGCGAACCGACGATGATGATGCACCCGGTAAGCGCAAGGTCGGCGGCAAGCCGTCGCGTGGCGCTGGCCGCGGTGAGCAGTCGCGCGTTCGTGGCAAGCTGACGATTTCGAACGCGCTTGACGAGCGTCAGCGCGAACGGTCGCTCGCCTCGCTCCGCCGGAAGCGCGAGAAGGAAAAACAACGCGCGCTTGGGATCGATACGTCCCGCGAGAAGGTCACGCGCGAGGTGATCATTCCGGATGTCATCACCATCCAGGAACTCGCGAACCGCATGACCGAGCGGGCCGTCGACGTCATCAAGTACCTGATGAAACAGGGCGCGATGCACAAAATGAACGACGTTGTCGACGCTGACACGGCGCAATTGATCGTCGAGGAGTTCGGACACACGTCGAAGCGCGTGTCGGAAGCTGACGTTGAAGTTGGCTTTATTACGGGTGCCGAGACAGACGTTGAGGGCACGCTCGAGCCGCGTCCGCCGGTGGTCACGATCATGGGCCACGTCGACCACGGTAAGACATCGCTTCTTGATGCGCTCCGAGAGACGACAGTTGCCTCGGGTGAAGCCGGTGGCATCACGCAGCACATCGGCGCCTACCAGGTGACGTCACCGGGCGGTCAGCTCATTACGTTCATCGATACGCCAGGACACGCAGCGTTTACCGCCATGCGCGCTCGCGGCGCGAAGGTCACCGATATCGTGGTTTTGGTGGTCGCCGCCGACGACGGGGTGATGCCGCAGACGATCGAGGCGATCAATCACGCCAAGGCCGCCGAAGTTCCAATCATCGTTGCCATCAACAAAATGGACAAGCCGGATGCGGACCCGAACCGCGTGCGGACAGAGCTTCTGCAGCACGAGATCGTCGTCGAGAGCATGTCGGGTGACGTGCTCGAAATTGAGGTTTCGGCGCTGAAGCGCATGAACCTGGAGGCTCTGCTCGAAGCGATTGCGCTGCAGGCGGAACTGCTCGACCTGAAGGCCAACCCGAAGCGATCAGCCGAAGGTTTCGTTATTGAAGCCAAGCTTGAACGCGGTCGCGGTCCGGTCGGCACGCTGCTCATTCAGCGCGGTGAACTCGCCGTCGGAGACATTGTGGTGGCCGGCATGTCCTGGGGGCGCGTGCGCGCGCTCATCGACGACAAGGGCAAGAACACTGCAAAAGGCGGGCCGTCTTATCCGGTCGAGGTGTTGGGCTTTGACCAGGCGCCCGAGGCCGGCGATCAGTTCGCCGTTGTCGAGAATGAAGCGCGTGCTCGAGAGATCACAGAGTACCGCATTCGGAAACGGCGCGAGACGCTCGGGACTGCTGGATCTGCGCGAACGCTCGAGCAGATGATGCAGCAGCTCAAGGAAGAGGGCGAAAAGAAAGAATTCCCGCTCGTCATTAAGGGCGACGTGCAGGGTTCGGTCGAAGCGATCGCCGGTGCGCTGCAGAAGCTATCAACGGACGAAGTGGAAGCACGCGTTGTTCACTCAGGCGTCGGCGGCATAACCGAGTCCGACGTGACGCTCGCAAACGCATCCAATGCGGTCGTCATTGGCTTCAACACGCGTGCCAACACACAGGCAAAGCAGGCAGCCGAACAGTCGGGCATCGAAGTCCGCTATTACAACATCATCTACGATCTCGTGGATGATGTGAAAGGCGTGATGTCCGGCATGCTCGCACCGACGATCCGCGAGCACTTCCTTGGCAATGCGGAAATTCAGCAGGTCTTCAACATTACGAAGGTCGGCAAGGTTGCGGGTTGCCGTGTGACGGAAGGCAAGGTGGAGCGCGGCGCAAAGGTGCGTTTGATCCGCGATGGCGTTGTCATCCACGAAGGCACGTTGTCGATGCTCAAGCGCTTCAAGGACGACGCGAAAGAAGTTGTCGCGGGCCAAGAGTGCGGCATGAGCTTTGCCAACTACCAAGACCTCAAAGAAGGCGACACGATCGAGTGCTTCCAGGTCGAGGAAGTCGCCCGCACGCTGGATTAGGCATTGCTATAAGCATTTAAGGCTTGCTGGATGCTGGTCTCCGATCGCGATTGCGAAAACAGGGTCGGTTGAAGCCTGAGAGTAGCACCGATAAAACGCAGACTTGGCTGGGCGATCTTAGTGTCGCCCAGCCATTTTCATGTTCGCGTCAACCGATGAAACGACCGCTTTCATGACCACGTTCAACGCGAAATACAGGTTGACCGTCGATGACTTCGTGGCCTTGCAGAAAGCCTATGCCTCACTGACCAAACGGCGGCGGCTATCGCGGCGCATCTGGATTGCGATGATCCCGATCATTGCGGCCTTCGGCGTGTTCAGCGCGACGCAAAGAGATTGGGTGGTCGCAGGCATTCTTTTCGGTTTGGCTGCCGTCTACGTCTGGCTTGCCCTTAGAGGGCCAGGGTTTCGCGCAAAAGCGCGCTTCGACGAACAGCGTCTCGGTGATTACGAGTTGGCGTTGTCTGCGAATGCAGACGGGATCACCATCAGCTCTCAGGTCGCTGAGACCCGCATCCAGTGGGACGCGATTTTGCACGTTTCACGCGTGCCCGGCCGCACGATCCTTTGGACCAGCGCCAAGATCGGGATCCTTGTGCCGGACCGAGGCTTCACCAACTCTGAGGTCGCTCAAGGCGCGGAGGCCGCTCAAGGCGCAGTTAACCCTCGAGACAACCACAACGACGCGGATGTCTTTTTTGAATACGTGAGGGATCGAACCAAAGGACGGGCGTTCCCGTGACCGACGACGCGTCACGCACCATCGAGGCACGCTGGACCGTCGTCTACGACGATTATCTTGCGACCTGCCGCGCTGACGATCTCTGGCGACCCGCTTGGCGGCGGTCTGGAGTTGGGGCGTTCGACACGGTCATGACGATGGTCGTGTGTTTGATCACCGCCGCTCAGTTCTACCTTGGCAACACGCTGATCGGTGGTCTCCTACTCAGCGGAATTTTGCTGATCGGCCTCGTGCAGTACGTGGTCATTCCCGCGGTCCGTCGTCGCGCGTTTGATCAGCAAGACCTCGACGGCGCCGAAATGAGCCTCAGCGCGTGTGATAATGGCCTTGCGCTCATCACGCCCAAAGCGACGAGCACCGTTGTCTGGTCGGCGATCAAGCGGATTGATCAGTTTGAAAATGGCACAATCCTCTGGCTCTCGCGACACCAGCCCTTATATGTGCCTGACCATGGTTTTCCATCATCGGTCGATGCCGACCAGTTCCGTAAGTTTCTGAAGGAGAAGACCTCTGGCTCGAGGGCGTAAGTTTGCAGAAAAAACTGCGGCGGGACCGTCGCAGCGCCAGCTTCGCGTCGGTGAGCTCATTCGGCATGCTTTGTCGGATATGCTCTCGCGGGGCGTTGTGCACGATCCCGTGCTCGAGGGCGCAGTCGTCACAATCCCAGAGGTGCGCTGCTCGCCCGACCTTCGCAACGCGACCGTCTACGTGATGCCGCTTGGCGGTCAGGACACGGCCGGTGTGATTGCTGCTCTGAAGCGTAACCAAAAATATATCCGCGGGTCCATTGCGCGAACGGTCAACCTGAAGTACGCGCCACAACTCTCCTTTGCCGCCGACGAAACCTTCGACGAGGCGCAAAAGGTCTCGGCAATTTTAAGCCGCCCGGATGTGCGTCGAGATCTTGATCGCGAGCGCACGCAGGATCAGGACGATTAGGTCAAGCGGCGAAGAGTTTGAACGGGCGGCGGCGCTCAGTCTCGGAACGGTTTTAAGCGGAATGGCAAGACGTAAGAAAGGGCGGCCCGTCAACGGCTGGCTGGTGCTCGACAAGCCGACCGGGATGACGTCGACCCAGGCGGTCAACGTCGTGAAGCGGCTCTTTGATGCGCGGAAAGCGGGCCACGCCGGCACGCTCGATCCACTCGCAACCGGCGTGTTGCCAATCGCGCTCGGCGAGGCGACGAAGACGGTTAATTACGCCGTCGAAAGCGACAAAGGCTATCTTTTTACGATCCGTTGGGGCGCCGAGACGACCACGGATGACAGTGAAGGCGACGCGACTAAGACGAGTTCTGCGCGCCCGTCGGAAGCCGAGGTTGCCGCAGCGTTGCCAGCCTTCATTGGCGAGATCAGCCAGGTGCCACCACAGTTCTCAGCGATCAAGATCGATGGTCAACGCGCCTACGATCTCGCGCGGGATGGTGAGACGGTGGCTTTGCAGGCGCGGTCTGTTTTCGTTGACGGCTTGACGATCGTTGAGACGCCGAATGCGGATCACACGGTCATTGAGGCCTCTTGTGGCAAGGGCACGTATGTTCGGGCCATCGCCCGCGATCTGGGGCGTGCGCTTGGCTGTTACGGCCATGTGACGGCGCTGAGGCGGACCCGCGTTGGTGCGTTTTCGGAGGCTGAAGCGGTGCCGCTGGGCGACATCCGTGATGTTGCCGAGGCGACGGCTGAAACGGGAGATCCGGCAACCGCTGTTGCCCGGGACTACTTGCAACCGGTCGCCTCGGTGCTGAGGCAACTGGTCGAAATGCCGGTGACCGATAATGACGCCGGACGCATCCGCAGTGGGCAGTCCGTTCTCATGCGCGGCCGCCATGCGCCAATCGTGACGGGTGAGGCTTTCGCCACATCGAAAGGCGAGTTGGTCGCGCTCGGCGAGGTCGAAAAGGGCGCATTCATCCCAACGCGCGTGTTTAACCTTTGAGCCCACGCGTTGCGTGGTTTGCGGCTGCACTTTCTGCTCGCCAGAAACCGTCTGCGCCGCTATAGCCTCGCCCTCACGGCTGTCCGACGATTGGGCCATCAGCTTAAGCAGAGCCGTGAGACAAATGTGGAACCCCGGCTGGACGACATCCCGGCTGGCGGATCATCAGAAAGGACATACGATGTCGGTTGCAACAGACCGAAAAGCCGAACTCATCAAAGAGTTCGCAACGAAGGATGGCGACACGGGTTCGCCGGAAGTGCAGATCGCAATCCTGACGGAGCGGATCACCAACCTCACCGAGCACTTCAAGTCCCACAAAAAAGACAACCACTCGCGCCGCGGCCTGCTGAAGATGGTGAGCCAACGCCGTCAGCTGCTCGACTACGTCAAAGGCAAAGACGTCGAGCGCTACCAGACCGTCATCAAACGCCTGGGCATTCGCCGCTAGGTTTAGCCCGTTTCGTTTGTCGTTGCGGACAAGTTGGGTCGGTAACCTGAGCTTGAACCGCTTTAGAGGCCTTCATGCGCCGCTGGTCCCGTTGCCTCGCGGCGCATCACTCGCGTCTATCAAAAGACGCCCGAACAGCTCGATGATCGAGCTTCTCCGATGACCAACGACACTGTGTCTCGCCATCGGTGTCCGTCCGTACGATGAAAGAAAGAAAAGTCCGTTATGTTTGATATCCACCGCGTGGAAATTGACTGGGGCGGCCGTCCGCTCAAATTGGAAACCGGTCACATTGCGCGCCAAGCCGATGGCGCCGTGTTTGCCCAGTACGGTGAGACGAGCGTGCTCGCGACCGTGGTCGCCGCCAAATCCGTGAAGCCGGGAATGGACTTCTTCCCGCTGACCGTGAACTACCAGGAAAAAGCGTACGCCGCTGGTAAGGTTCCAGGTGGCTTCTTCAAGCGTGAAGGGCGGCCCACCGAGAAAGAGACGCTCACCTGCCGTCTGATTGACCGACCGATCCGCCCGCTGTTCGTCGAGGGGTTCAAGAACGAAGTCCAGGTCATTATCAACGTTCTGTCCTACGACAACGAAAACGATCCCGACATCCTTGCCATGATCGCTGCGAGCGCGGCGCTCACGCTGTCCGGCGTTCCGTTCCTCGGGCCGATTGGTGCTGCGCGCGTCGGCCTGATCGACGGCGAACTTGTTCTGAACCCGATGCTCGACGAAATGGGGCAGACGTCACTTGATCTCGTCATCGCCGGCACGAACGACGCCGTGATGATGGTCGAGTCAGAGGCCAAGGAACTCTCCGAAGAGAAGATGCTTGAAGCCGTTATGTTCGGCCACAAGCACTTCCAGCCGGTGATTGATGCGATCATCAAGCTCGCGGAAGGGGCAGCCAAAGAGCCTTGGGACTTCCAACCTCCGGAAAAGAAGTACAAAGATCCGATCTTGTCGCTCGTCGGCGACGATCTCAAAAAGGCGTTTACGACGCCCGACAAGCAGGCGCGCCAGGAAATGGTGGCGGCCGCACGCGCAAAGGTCGATGCCGAGATCAAGCTTGACGAGACGGTGCCGGAAGATGCAACGCGCCTGAAGGACAGCTTTAAGGCGGCCGAACAAAACGTTATGCGCGGTGCCGTGCTTCAGACGAAGTCGCGGATCGACGGTCGTGATCTCTCAACCGTTCGCCCGATCATGTCCCAGGTTGGTTTCCTGCCGCGCACCCACGGTTCCGCCGTGTTCACGCGTGGCGAAACACAGGCGATCGTCGTTGCGACGCTCGGCACAGGCGACGACGAGCAGTTCGTCGACGGCCTCGAGGGCACGCGCAAAGAGCGCTTCATGCTCCACTACAACTTCCCGCCGTTCTCGGTCGGTGAGACGGGCCGCGTCGGCTCGCCGGGCCGCCGCGAAATCGGTCACGGCAAGCTCGCGTGGCGCGCGGTCCACCCGTTGATCCCGACGGCGGAGGAGTTTCCGTACACAATCCGGCTTGTGTCCGAGATCACGGAGTCTAACGGGTCGTCGTCGATGGCCACCGTCTGCGGCTCATCGCTCGCGATGATGGATGCGGGCGTTCCGTTGAAGGCGCCGGTTGCTGGTATCGCCATGGGCCTCATCAAAGAAGGCGAGGACTACGCGGTCCTCTCCGACATCCTTGGCGACGAAGATCACCTCGGCGATATGGACTTTAAGGTTGCCGGCACGAGCGATGGTATCACGTCACTCCAGATGGACATCAAGATCACCGGTATTACCGAAGAGATCATGAAAGTCGCCTTGGAGCAGGCGAAGGGCGGTCGTCTTCACATCCTCGACGAGATGTCGAAGGCGCTCAGCGGTGCGCGCGAAAGCCTCGGCGAACACGCTCCGCGCATCGAGACGATTAAGATCCCGGTCGACAAGATCCGCGAAGTGATCGGCTCGGGCGGCTCGGTGATCCGCGAGATCGTTGCAACCAGCGGCGCGAAGGTCGACATCTCGGACGACGGTACGATCCAGATCGCAGCCTCGAAGGCCTCGGCCATCGAAGCGGCGATGAAGATGATCAACGAGATCGCGGCCGAGCCGGAAGTTGGCGAGATCTATAAGGGCAAGGTGGTCAAACTGATGGACTTTGGCGCCTTCGTGAACTTCTTCGGTTCGAAGGACGGCCTCGTTCACATCTCGCAGTTGACCAACGAGATGCGCCCCGAGCATCCGAGCGACGTCGTCAAAGAAGGCCAGGAAGTGTTCGTGAAGCTCCTCGGCTTTGACGATCGCGGCAAGACGCGGCTGTCCATGAAGATCATCGACCAGGAAACCGGCCAACAGATCGAAGGCATGGAAGTCGACGACATCCCACCAAGCCGCGGGGGCCGTGGCGGCCGAGGTGGTGGTGGCGGCGGCGGTCGCCGACGTCGCGAAGACTAGGCCCGGCCCTGCCTGACGACCTCACTCTGAGAACTTAGGCCGGTGTTCCGGCCGGTGCTTAAGGGATATGAGACGAACCAAGCCCTTCCGGCGCAGTTGCTGGGAGGGCTTTTGTTTGCGCTGGTGTGCCAGGCTGCGGACGGATGCCTGTTTTCGCCGTCTGCACGGTCTGTTGGGCCCGTCGCTTGTAAATTGACGCAAGACGATGCGGAGTGACGCCAAGGGCGAAGGCGGCAAGGATGGCAGCGTTCCAGAGCTGTGTGCGCAGGACGCCGAGCTGCCCGAAGCGGCGCGCAGACGTGATGACCGCGGCATCCGCTTTGCGGAAACGCCCGGCCCGTTTGAGTTTGCGTCGTAGAACCACATCTTCGAGAAGCGGAATCTGTGGAACGCCACCGGCGGCCTCAAGCACGTCGCGGCGCATGAAAAACGCTTGGTCGCCGAATGTCGTGAATTGGGTTTCGAACCGGGTCAGCCATGCGCTGAGGTTTAGAAGCCAGTGATCGGCGTCGAAGGCGAGGCGAAAACACCCGGCGCCAATTTCGCTGGCTGTCTCGCTGCCCGTCTCTTTACCGGCCAGGGTATCTGCAATGATCTGATCTGCGTCCGCAGGGAGTTGCGTGTCAGCGTGAAGGAAGAGCAGGACCGGCGCCGTGCTCGATGCTGCACCGGCTGACAGTTGTTGGCCGCGACCCTGTTCTGCGCGGACCAACGTGACGCCCGGAATGGCCGCAGCAACCAAATCCGTCCCGTCTGTGCTGCCGCCGTCGACGACAATGATCTCGCGAAAGCCGAAGGTGCGAATATGATCGATGTTCGCGTGAAGGCGATCCGCTTCGTTGAGCGTTGGGATGACAACGCAAATGTCGGCTGCGGTGAACTGCGCCATGTGGTTGGAACGCAGGGGGACGAACTCGTGGATCGGTCAGTGGCGCTAATAAAATGCGCATCCAGTCGGCCAAATAAAAATCCGGTGGGCAGGGGAGCCCACCGGATATGGCCACTTAGAGCTGGCAGGTGCTGCGGCTTGCTTTTGCCGGCTCCGACCATGGTCGAAGACTAGGGTTGGCAAAATGAACGTAATCTGAACAGTCGAGCTGCGTAAATTTCTCAATATTAACAGCTACTTACTTCTCTGTCGGTACATTTGTGATGCGCCCCCATAGCACGGAGCAAACCGCTTCCTCGCGCCAGTAGTCCAAGTGCCCGCCCGGCGGCAGACCGATGTTCTGAATGACAGGGTGCAGATCGACGTCCCGTCCAATCGGGTCATCGACACGCCAGAGATTGGTCCAACTCCGAAGCCTCGATATCAGGCGCTCGGTCTCAGGCGCCGCCATCTCTGACCGGTCGTAGTCGTCGAAATAGTAGCGATAGAGATGCTTTAGCGGTGATCCGACGGTCACCAGATCGAGCGCGGTGACACGTTTGAACAATCGCTTGGTGTTGTCGTCCCACGCCGAGAGATCATCCTGATTGACGAGATAGTCGTGCGCGATCACCGACCCTTGGCTATGGGCGACGATGATCAGTCGATCAACGCCCTGATGAGCAATCACATCGTCAAAGAGGCTCTCAAGTCGACGTTGAATGCGTTGGCGTCGACGAAAGCGAACCGGCTTGGCTCGTTGCACGACCTCGGTTTGGCCCGGCAGGACGGTATCGACGGCCGCAAGCGCTGGGCCGCGATGGCGGCTGGCATGCGGGTTTGGATCGTATTGGTGGTCGATAAGATCTCGGCCGATGTGGACGAAGTCGTTCGAGAACTCGACGATCCGGTAGATCATGTATGTGAACACGAGAAGCCCGAGCGTTGCCGCGGGAACGGCAGCTTCAGAGGCGTTGCGCGCGAGCTGGTCCCGGGCGCGTTGTGCAATCTCAAGATCCTCGTAGATCACCCCATAAAACAAGACGAAGTTGATGATTGCGCCGATGAACAACGTGGCGATCAGGACCGGGCTTGCGATGACGCGCGGCAATCGCAGCCGCCCTTCGCGGGCCGCGCGGCGGCGGACTTTCTTCAGCAAGATCCGCACGCCGTACACGCCGCTGACCGCTAGCGCGACCAGTGCGAGGGCAATTGCGTTCATCGCTGCGACGGCGAGCAGAAGGCCGTTGATGTTCGTGAGCAGGCAGCGGGGTGAGACATCATCGCGCAAAAACTGAGATGCGGTTGTGAATGCCGGACACCCGACGCCGGTTTCACTTTGCGGTACCAGGAGCGTGATAACGAACCATCCGAGCAGCGCCAGGACAAATTTCCAAACGATGCCGAGGATCAAGCTCAGCGAGAGCGCTGCCGATGAGCGGGCCAGCCGCGGCGCATGCGGTTTGGGGCGACGGATCAATCTGACCAGTGCAAGGCTCGAGATCAGCAGCACGGCGATGACTGTGACGAGGCTCCACACAAACCAGATAGCCAGCAGCAGGGCGACACCCGGCAATAAGTACCACTCGGGCGATATCAGGTTGTCGTAGGGCGCGATCGCAACCGCGAGACCGAGCATGGCGAGCAACGCGAGGGCTGATAGCGCGCCTGAGAACGAGAGATCGGAGAGCCCGATTTGTCGGTGTTCCAGGCGGACGCTGCCGCGATAACCAACGACCGCAACGCCGATCAGCACGGTTGCAATGAACGTTGGAAACCATGTTGCGGCCTCAAACCCCATGGCGCCTGCGAATTGAAAATAGAGGATGGCGAGCAACGCTGGCGTGAACATCGCAACGTTGAGCCCGGCGATTGGCCAACGCATCAGCCAGTTCGCCGTCAGGATCAGATAGCGGATTGCGGTGAAGTCGGCGCCGGAGCTTCCGCGCAGGAAGGCCTGACCAAGGACAAAGGGCGATTCCAGAAAGAGCTGCACGAGGGCGGCCAAGCGCGTTGGGATCGTGTAGCCAACCTTCGACAAGTCGGCCCAGAACAGTTCGGCGAACATCACGTCGCGCTCGCCAACCGCCCAATTGTGCGAAAAGGAAAGCCAGCGGCGTTTCGGATCGCTGGAGCTAGGGTCGCGGACACCGTGCACGCGCGCCACCGGGTCGTAGGTCGCGGTTGCCGGAAGCCCGGCGTTGAGAAGCGTTGAGACGATATCGCTCGCGTTTGCGCCGGCAAACGCGCGCTCCACGGCCTCAATGAGATCGTCGCAGTTCCGCTCCCGCTGTCGCTCTGTCTGAAAGCGCGGGTCCTGTTGCAAGCTCGGCTGTCGGATTGCCTGACACAGCGTCAGAAACGCCTGGGTATCGCGGACCAGAACGGCGACGTGTTGGTCGGTCGCGCGGACCAAGAGCCTGAGTGTGCGGTCGGTGAAACGTGGCGGCTCGCCAAGCTTTCGATGGGCAACCCAGTATTCGAGACGGGGTAACAGCAGCGCGCCCGTCCAACCGGCCGTCGTCTCTCCCACGCCATGAATAACCACGACGCCGACGCGCTCGCTTGCGCCGCGGCCCGCTTCCCAACTGCTCACAACCAACCTCGTTTGCCCGACGCGCTCCAAAAATGTGATTCGCTGATGGTCTCGTCGCTGAGTGTTTAGCGAGTTGGCACGACTACAACATGGCTGGGTGAACGCGGTCCGGTGGAGTGTGGCCATCAAGAAACGTTTTGATGTTGATGATGACCTTTTCGCCCATATCAATCCGGCCTTCGAGGGTGGCTGATCCCATGTGCGGGAGCGCGACCACGCGGTCGGAGCCGAGCAGCTTTGGATTGATCGCCGGCTCGTGCTCGAAGACGTCGAGCCCGGCACCGGCGATTGCATCGGCTTCGATCAGGCGGGCAAGTTCGTTTTCGTCGATAACTTCACCGCGGGCGGTGTTCACAATGAAAGCCGTGGGTTTGATCAGCCGGAGCCTTCGCGCCGAGAGAAGGTGATAGGTGGCCGGCGTATGCGGGCAGTTGACCGACAGGATGTCCATCCGCGCGAGCATCTGGTCGAGGCTGTCCCAGTAGGTTGCCTCAAGCTCCTGCTCGATCTCCTCGGCCACGCGGCGCCGGTTGTGGTAGTGGATTTGCAGGCCAAACCCACGCGCGCGCCGAGCGACGGCCGTTCCGATGCGGCCCATCCCAATGATGCCGAGCCGTTTGCCGGTAAGCCGTTGGCCCAACATCCAGGTTGGCGACCAGCCGTTCCAGTTTTCGTCTGGCCCGCGCAGATAACTCGCCCCTTCTATCAGCCGCCGCGGGACCGCCAAGATGAGCGCCATCGTCATGTCGGCCGTGTCCTCGGTCAGGACGCCGGGCGTATTGGTAACCAGAACCGATCGATTGCGCGCCGTATCCAGG